>JBCCRH010000455.1:0-4567 GCA_039208045.1 Bacteroidota bacterium | reverse complement strand
CGGGCGCAAAAGGGGAACCGTGTAGCTCCGGGCGACCGGGTGCTAGTGGATGGAAAGCCGCTGCGCAAGAAGCCGAAGCCAGTCTACATTGCGCTGCACAAGCCACCGGGCATTACGAGCACGACGGATCGGCGGGATAAGGATAACATCATTGATTTTGTGGGGCATCCGCAGCGGATATTTCCGATTGGGCGGCTGGATAAACCATCGACAGGGCTGATCCTTCTGACGAATGATGGGGATATTGTGAACGATATTTTGCGGGTGGAAAATAGGCACGAGAAGGAGTATGTGGTGCAGGTGGATCGGCCGATTACGAATGCTTTTTTGGACGGGATGCGCAAGGGGGTGCCGATCTTGGGGACGGTGACGAAGAAGTGTAAAGTAGAGCGACAGTCGAAGGCGGTGTTTAAGATTACGCTCACCCAAGGGCTGAATCGCCAAATTCGGCGTATGTGTGAGTATTTTGATTATAGGGTTGTCACTCTGAAGCGCATTCGCATTATGCATATACAGCTCGGTACGCTCAAGCCGGGGCAGTGGCGCAACTTGAGCGAGGCGGAGCTGAAGGCTTTGTTGGCCCAATTATCATAATGTTTAATGTCCTTCTGATGATGTATAGTTTAAGAACATGGCTCTTGCTCCTTGCTTGCTGTAGCACCCTTATTCCTGCATATACTCAACATGCCCAGCTAGAATATCTGAAAAAGCATCCCAATGTCACTTGGATGGCTAGCTTTGAGGGGCAATATTCCTTCAATCCTACCGAAGCTGGACCGGATCGGACGATACTCACCAAGTTTTATCAAGACCCTTCGACGCCGATTGAACCCAATCTGAGAAATTATATATTAGTCAAGCTATTTTTGGAAGCTATGGAGGGCAACCTACCTTGTTATAAAGATGCTGAGTTGACGCAACTGCTACCTGTCGAGCAGCTAAGGGCCATGGCGATTCGGACGGATACGATCACGACGATAAACCCCCAAACCTATGAATCAAATACGCAGGTAGTACAGCTGGAATGGAATCCTGCAGATGTTCATTCTTTGGCTACGCACTCCGTAATTTATTACGATCGGTCGACTACGAACTATCATACAAAAGTGCTAGCGGTTAGCTTGCTGGGCTTGGATAATCTAGGGGGCAATAGCGTGCCTGCTTTCTGGATAAAAATCGATGATACCTTTCCTAAAAAATTCAGTATGCACGATGCTAATATTACTTGGGGAGGTATCGTAATGACCACTCAGTTGACCAACTTACGGACTGATTACCTAAAAGAACTGAAGAATACGGACAATCACGAGCTGACGCAGCGGCTTTATGAACAAGCGCTTATGTCAGATAAGAGAGTGGAGAGTAGCGCTGGTTATGGTCAAGGGGAGTGGTTGGATAAGTTAGCAGTGCTAGAAACCTATAGGCCGGTCGTGGATACTATTATTACTTATGACCCACTCACTTATGAAGAAATGGTACACGTTCGGACGGACAATATCGAACCGCAATCTATTTCGGAGATTCGCTTAGTACAGGAGTGGTACTACGATGACAAACGCAAAACGCTCTTCCAGCGCCTCCGAGCATTAGCTCCCATGGTGGAGGTAAAAGATAAAGGGGGAAGCTACGTTTACAAGCGCCCCTTGCACTATATTCGATATGATTAATTCACAAAAGTTATTTGGCCTTGCAGCTCTGGTAGGTAGTGCTGTAGGCTATTTAAGAAGGGCTGCATCTTGGTCTGTTTTTGCTGTCCCTTGTTCGTAGTACTCAGCGTTTTTTGGATGGCTTCTGCAAATTGCTTTTCAGAAATAATCCCCTCTCGTAATTGGGCCCCTTTGATGTAGATAGGAATGGTCGGTAGGTAGCTTGCTGCTTGGCGATAGCTTTTATCGCGCTCTTGGAGGCGGTATTTCTTCGCTGCTCGGAGGAGGCACTCGAATTGCTTTTGAGAAAATAGCGCTTCTAAATAAACCGAGAAAAAGAGATGCCAGCGGAATTGGAGCACTTCTTTATGGTAGGCTTTTAAGAAAGACGTGCCATAGTTGACGGCGTTTTTGCTCAAGCCATTCTTAATCAGCGCTTCCATGTAGAAAGCGACGAAGCCGATGCGATTGTGGAAATTCTTCGTCTTTTTGGCTTCTGCCGAGGTGTTTTGCAGCAGTTGCAGGGCTTCTTGGTGGCGCTTGAGGCGCAAAAGCACGGCACAGAGGTTATTGACGTAGAATAAAAAATCATGGGTTTTGGCGCGGATGGAGAGGTAGCCGTAGTAGAGGGCTTTGTCGTACTCCCGGAAGTTGGAGTGGAGCATCAGGCGGTTGCTGTAGTAGTTGACGAGTAGGCGTTTGGAGTAGTAGAGGCCTTTTGCAAATTGCTGGTCGAGGTAGTCGAACTTGGAGCGCAGGATGTCGTAATTGCGGTAATTGTGGCAAATGAAAGTGAGTTGCACCAGCGCTTGGTAGCGAATCTGCCCTTCCAGGTGTTCATTATAAAAAATTTCGGCCAGCCAGCCCTGCCATTGCCGCGAATCGGCATGTTTGCTAGAGTAGTGGGCTACAATATCGAGAGCTGCTTCGTGGAGCTGCTCTTTGGTTTGGCGCGCTTGGAGGTAGGCGGCGCGATGGGTTTTTACGAACGTATCTGCTAGCTGATGGTCGGTGTAGCGGAGGCGCAGGAGTAGGAAATGGCGGTAGTGTTCTACGAGTTCGTAAAACTTAGAAAAGAAGAAAATAGGATGCCGATAGTTGCGGATGGTTTTTAAAATCTTTTTCTCTTCTTCGGGCTGGATAGAATCGTTCATGATCTTTTGTTCCCAGCTCAGCATTTCGTTGAATTGCTCATCTACATCTACTGCTTTGAGCTTATCGGCAATCCAATTTTGAAGGTGGTTATACTTGCGCTTATTAATACTCGTATCGTAAGGCGTAAACTGATCGGCATGCTCTGCATTGTAGTGTACGCGGCGTAAAATCTGTAGGCGCTCCTTATCTTCAAAACGTTGGATCGATAGCAAGTAGCTGGTCTCACTGGGGAGCAGACTACTCGTAAAAGTCGTGAATTTTTGAAGTAAGGAACGCATAGTTATGTGATTTAAAGGACGAGCCCACCATCGACATTCAAGACGGTGCCCGTGATAAAACTTGCCTCATCAGATGCCAAAAAAGCATAAGCATTCGCAATATCTTCGGTTTCGCCGATTCGGGCGAGCGGGGTGCGGTCGGTGAGGCCTGTAAGGATGGCTTCGGGTATGGTCTGTACCATTTCAGTATTGATAAAGCCGGGGGCTACAGCATTGACGGTGATACCTTTGCGACCAAATTCTCTGGCCCATACTTTCGTCATACCAATGACACCTGCTTTGGCAGCTACGTAGTTGGTTTGCCCAAAATTGCCATTATGCGCCACTACCGAAGCGGCATTCAAGATGCGCCCACCACCGCGCTCTACCATATAGGGATAGACAGCTTTGGTGCAGTTAAATACGCCTGTCAGATTCACATCAATGACTTGCTGCCATTGCGCAGCACTCATCTTTTTGAGTGAGGCATCGCGGGTGATGCCGGCATTATTGATTAGAATATCAATGCCGCCAAAGTCTTGTTTCACTTGCTCGGTAACTTCTTGCACCGCTGCAAGGTCAGCCGCATTGATTTGATAAAATTTGACTTGGCCACCTAGCGTAGCTAGCTCTAGTGCTGTGGCTTCGCCTGCTTTGGAGTCAATATCCCAAATGGCAACGGCGGCTCCTTCGTTTATAAATTTTATGGCGGTAGCTTTACCAATACCTTTGGCAGCTCCTGTGATGATGGCGGTTTTACCGGCTAGACGTTTCATAAAAATCCTTTTTTGAGTGAATTTAGAATATGAGCAACACCTCTGCGGAAGATAATAAAAAAATAGGGAGTGGACGGAGGGAGTACAGTTTAGGAGTTTGGGGGTTTAGGGGTTTGAGGGTTAGGTGGTTGTGTGTTTTTGGTTTGGGGGTTGACTGGGGTTGGGGGAAATTCGGGATTCCATACTAGAGATCGGTTTGGGGGCGCTAATTTTGCTTAAAAAGATCATGAAATACTTACTAACCATCGCTTTGGCGTGCTTTTTCTGCGGTATTCTATTTGCGCAAAGCGAAAATCAGCCCACTATGGAAACTTGGAATTACCCGTATGAGGTGCATACGCTTGCCCTCGACGACACCACCACTATTGCTTATGTCGATGAGGGAGAGGGGAGTAAAACGCTACTGTTTGTTCACGGATTAGGAAGCTATTTGCGTGCATGGGATAAGAATATTTCGGTGCTCAGCAAGGACTACCGCTGTATTGCTGTTGACCTACCAGGCTATGGCAAATCGAGTAAGGGCAACTATGCCTTTGATATGCAATTTTTTGCGCAAGCGCTGCAGCAGTTTATTCAACAGTTAGACTTGAAAGAGATTACGCTGGTTGGCCACTCGATGGGAGGGCAAATTGCTATGCATGTAGTGCTCGATGAGGTAGCGGCTGTGGAAAAGCTAGTTTTGCTTGCACCCGCTGGTTTTGAGGTCTTTACAGATCAAGAAAAAGCTTGGTTT
>JBCCRH010000454.1:0-4585 GCA_039208045.1 Bacteroidota bacterium | reverse complement strand
TGGCAATACCAATTGCCTCCGGCAATGGCCAAAGTATGCCTTCTCCATCTAAGTCTAGTATAGTAGACCAACGTTCTATGCCTAGTGTGCTATCAAACAAGACCACCCGCATATCTCGCTCTAAGGTCGCTTGCTTAAAGAGCAGCGCAATATCCCCCGAAGAGGTGTGGCTAGCATCTAACAGATACCAGCCCAGTTCGTCCTCCACTAAGCGCGTCCACTCCGTGGTACCATCAATACTGGTGTAATCCAGCCAATACTTATTGTCTCTTTGGTACACCGTATAAAAGTGCGACGCACCTGCTTTTATTAGTTTCGCATTGCGAAAAGCCTGCCCAGGAAATTCCTTGCTGCTCACTACCGATTGGGTAGCGTCAATTTGCATCAGCTGGCCATTCCACGCGCCAAAAGGCTCCGAGCTGTAGTTCAGTAGTACCAGCTGTTCGTCATTTTCTAGTGGGATAGCATCCTGAATATTTAGGGTACATTCTTCTTGAAAGCGTTTTTCCTCCAATAATACACCGTCTTCACTTACGAGAAAGGCTTTAGATTGATCCCAGCCGAAGGGCCCGGTGGTCATCCCTTGACAGGTATAGCTGGATGGTTCTGTGAGTAGAACGCTAAACTGCCCATTACTCAACGCAGTTGCATGTATTGTATTAAAAAAACTGTTGGCAGTCGGTAAGGTACTCGTCCAGAGGGTATCCCCTTGGCTATTGATACGAATCAAATACAGCTCAATGAGGCAGCCTTCTGTAGCCACCTCGCCGCCTTCTACGTAGCAATTGCGAGAATTGACTAGTAGGTAACCATCGTCATTAGTAGTTACTAATTCGTGCAGATACAAGTCGCTATCGGAAAAAAAGTAAGATTCAAAAAGATCAAATTGCGCCCAGCACTGCACAGAACAGCACCACAAGCACACCAAAAGGGGGATTTTGTACTTCATTGTAATCGGTTTGTAGCAAAAAGGGGCGAATCTTTTGATAAAGATACAAAAGATCAGAGGTATGGAATCATAAATTTCAGCGCCACCCTATTGAATATGTTCCGGTTGAGACAATCAAAATGTAAATAAAACTGCTACCTTTGCCCAATCACTCCGAAAACGCTTTGCCCTGTACCGATAACACTATAAACAAACAAGATCTTGAAGCAAGCTGTTATCGACTTAATCATCCCGGCTTATAACGAAGAACAATCTATAGGCTTGGTAGTCAAGGATATACCCAAGGACTGGGTACGTGATATTTTAGTATGCAACAACGCAAGTACTGATCGAACAGCCGAGGTGGCACAGGCGAATGGCGCTATTGTGTTACACCAACCTCAGAAAGGCTATGGCAGTGCTTGCCTAAAAGGCATAGAGTATATCAACCAAAGACCTGCCCATGAACAGCCCGACATCATTGTTTTTTTAGATGGCGACTATTCAGATCACCCGGAAGAATTGCCCAAAATTGTACAGCCCATTCTAAAAGATGGAATGGATCTCGTGATTGGTTCGCGCGTGCTAGGCGATATGGAAAGAGGCGCTATGATGCCTCAGCAGATATTCGGCAATTGGCTAGCAACAAATTTGATTAGTCTATTTTACAAATATGAGTTTACCGACCTTGGCCCCTTCAGAGCAATCCGCTATGATAAGTTAGTAGCTATCAATATGGCAGATCCTGACTTTGGCTGGACGGTAGAAATGCAGGTCAAAGCCGCCAAGCATAAGCTCAAATGTACAGAAGTACCCGTCAGCTATCGACGCCGAGTGGGAGTTTCTAAGGTTTCAGGGACAATTCGTGGCACTATTTTAGCCGGCCACAAAATCCTCTGGACCATTTTTAAACTGCTGTAACCTAATTACAGTAGATCATTTTTTTGACGTTAAATTTTTGGAGTATGACGATTCTAGCCTATTCCGTACTTGCTATCTATACAGTAGCCCTACTGTATATTACGGTGTATTGCGTGATGCAATTCAATTTATTGTACTATTATAAAAAAAGTCAACGCCAACAAAATCCTTTAGCAACAGCTAATGCTGAAGCACAGGAACAACAGAACGAGCAACTAAGTGTGCTTACTACTCCTACTACTGCCACTCAGATGGATGCCGAAGGCGTACTCGTCGCAGAAGCCTTGGCGCATGAAGAATATCCATTTGTCACGGTTCAGCTTCCTATATTTAATGAAAAATATGTCGTCGAGCGCCTGATTGATAATATCACCCAATTCGATTATCCGCGCGATCGCTTTGAAATCCATATCCTCGATGACTCTAACGATGAAACAATCGATATTACCAAGCAGAAAGTAGAAGAATACAAGGCAAAGGGCTATAATATTGAGCAGATTACTCGTGTAGATCGCAAAGGATACAAAGCGGGTGCGCTCAAGGATGGTACCAAATTCGCTAAAGGAGAATTCATCGCCATTTTTGATGCTGACTTTTTACCTCGCCCCAACTTCCTGCTCAACACTATTCCATTTTTTGACGATCCTACTGTAGGCGTCGTGCAAACACGCTGGGAGCACATCAATGAAGACTATTCACTAATCACGAAGCTCCAAGCCCTACAGTTGAACGTACACTTTACCGTGGAGCAGCGGGGCCGCATGGCAGGAGATTACCTCCTTCAGTTTAATGGTACAGCTGGGGTGTGGCGTCGGCAGACCATAGAAGAAGCCGGAGGCTGGGAGGCAGACACCTTGACCGAAGACTTAGACCTGAGCATCCGCGCGCAGCTCAAAGGCTGGAAGATTAAATACTTAGAAGAAATTGGTTCGCCTGCCGAACTTCCGGTAGAGATGAATAGCCTCAAATCACAGCAATTCCGATGGATGAAAGGAGGAGCGGAGACCGCTAAAAAAATGCTGCCTACCGTGTGGCAGTCCAACCTTTCGCTCAATCAAAAAATACATGCTACCTCGCACCTACTGGCAAGTACGGTTTTTGTATTTGTGTTTATTGTGGGCGTGTTTAGTGTACCACTCCTTTTTCTATTAGGCGATTTGATAGAAATGGGTTTTAGCAAAAATTTCTTTGCCATTTTCCTTTCTGGCTTGCTTTCCATCATTGGCATTTACTATGTAGCCAATGTGCAGTCGCCCGTGCATAAGCACGAGGACTTGACGCGATCTATTTATAAGTTTTTATTTCTATTCCCGCTATTTTTGGCGCTGTCGATGGGTTTATCCCTGCACAACTCTGTAGCGGTGATTCAAGGCTATAGAGGTAAAAAATCGCCTTTCGTACGCACACCCAAGTTCAATATCCGCAACATCAAGGACAAGTTTATGAAGAATAAATACTTGTCGCGCAAGATCACTTGGACTACCATTTTTGAAGGCTTACTGGCCCTCTATTTCTTGGGTGGAGTGTTGGGTGCGCTGTACATTCAGAATACGACTTTTATCGTTTTCCATCTACTGTTGGCTCTGGGCTATGGCGCTATTTTCTATTACACGCTCCGCCACTTGACCATCAAGTAGCATGGGCAAGCACCAAGCGCTCCTTACTGCTTTAGCGGTAGGCTTAGGCATCAGCACGATTGGGTTAGGCTACTTTTGCCAGCAGGCGCAATTTAGTCATATCATCAGCTTTTTTCTCTTAGGTTTTGTGTGCTATTTGTTCTTGTTTCTCAAGAGCAAGCCCACTGACATTAAGTGGCTGGTAGGACTGGGTATTGCCTTGCGTTTTAGCCTGGTCTTTGCCTTCCCTGCCCTTTCCGACGATATTTATCGCTTCATTTGGGATGGGCAGCTGTGGCTCAATGGCCTCAACCCCTTTGAGCAATTACCTACCTACTATATGCAGGCGCCCAATGAGGTGGCCGGGCTAAGTCCTGAGCTATTTGAGTTGCTCAATTCACAAAAGTACTTTACGGTTTATCCGCCTATTGCGCAGGCTACTTTTACCATTGCAGTATGGCTTTCGCCAAATAGCTGGTGGGGCGCGAGTGTGGTGATGAAGCTGCTGCTTTTAGGCTGTGAAATAGGGGCTATCTTCTTATTGTGGCGTTTGATTACTCAGTTTGAGCTGCCACCGGCAAATATCTTGCTCTATGTGCTCAACCCCTTGGTCATTGTAGAAGTAGTTGGCAATTTGCACCACGAAGGCATGATGGTCTTTTTCTTGCTCTTGGCTTTTTACTGGCTTACCCAATCCAAGTATCACTGGTCGGCGGTAGCAATGGCTTGCTCCATTGCCTCCAAGCTTTTACCGCTCATGTTTCTACCTTTTCTTATACGGCGCCTAGGCTGGAAGCAGAGCATCCGTTATTTCGCTATTTTGGGGGCTACCTGCTTGGTGTTGTTCCTGCCCCTCTTTAGCGAAGTATTTATACAAAATTTTTCGCAAAGCCTAGACCTGTACTTTAGGCGCTTCGAATTTAACGGAAGTGTCTATTACCTACTGCGCGAATGGGGCTACTCCTGGACGGGGCGGAACATGATTCAAATGCTTGGCCCAATACTTGCGCTACTTACACTTACTGGCATTTTGGTGGCCACTTTCGTGGAACGCGAGGCGAGCTGGAAAAAGCTACCGCTTAGATGGCTATTTGCCATTAGCTTGTACCTATCTTTTACG
>JBCCRH010000453.1:0-4590 GCA_039208045.1 Bacteroidota bacterium | reverse complement strand
GGCATCCCTGTATCGCACTGTGCGGCCCCTAAGGTGGGCAGCAAAAACAATATACTAATACAAAGAATGCTAAAGAGCCATGCTTTCGACCAGCTCCTGGCCGAACCATTTTGAAAATATTTCATGTTAATATGATCGTTTTTCTTTTTCATGTTCGAAGGGATTTTAGTCTACCTGTAGGGTAAAGGTGAGCGTGGTACTCCCTCCATTCAGTAGGCTAGGAACGGTCCACAAATTGGTTATTGGATTATAAGTACCACTTGCTGCTGTGTGCGTCACCAAGGTTGCGGTACCATTTGGAATGGGTACTTGCACATCTACATTCGTAGCATCCTGTGGCCCCGCATTGGATAAGGTTACTGTATAAGTCAGGAACTCGCCTGCATTTCCCGCAAGGGTAGGCGGCGCGATACTCACACTCAGATCAGCTGCTGAGACTACTGCGTTCACTGTAACATTTACTAATGTTCCTGGCACACCGTCTCCTGCATAGCAATCTTCATTAGGGTTGTAGATAGCCGCAAATACATTGCCGCTAATGGTATAGGCCGTAGGGTTACCAATGCGATTAGCATTCGTTGCTGGTAGTCCCGTATGCCAAGTCAATATGGAAGCGGTAGGTGTAGTCGGTAGATTGGATGCGGTGATCGTTGTTAGATCGACCGAACCATTTCCTGTAATGGAAGTGGCACTCAAGACAGGGGCATCATCCCCCGCAGGGCAGCCGAAGAAATTACAGGCATTGCTGGGAGTAAATACGACGAGTCTGGCTAAAGAGTGGTATAGATTGGCATAGAAAATATCTGTATTTGAGGTAATATTCGCTGAATTAGTAAGTCCTCCATTTTCTCCAATCAAGCCTGCATCGGCTAGGTACACATCTCCTGTCACTGTATTCAATACACCGGTAGCATCACCATCAGCATCCTGAACTACTGCACAAGCAGTACTTGGAAAAGAGACAAAAGTACCTTGCGTAGTACCTGCTTGGTTAAAGGAAGCCACATTCCCAAAAGGGCCATTCAAAACCTGCTCTCCAAGCGGCGTGAGTGAGTTGGGATTATCATTCATAGAACCGCTCGTCACAAATCCTGAACCTCCAAAGCGAATAGAATAGCCTTCAAAAGCTAGTATTACATTGCTAGGAGAAGCAGATGTCCAAGTCACTAGATCGTTCTCTTCCGCTTCTGTGTAGGAATTACTACTCATCACATTACTCGATTCATTCCCCCCGATACCCGCATCGAATATTTGGCAGCCTTGTGAGTTGAGTTCTGCCAGGGTGACGGTATTACTTCCAAAATCGAATAACTCAAAGGTGAAGGTAGACGTACCGCTGAGGCTAAAATTGGCAGGGTTGAGTAGTTTATCGTCTGCAAAGGTTCTTTGCGTCCCTTCCATTACCTGCGTATTAGAGCCGGCTACGTCGGATTTATAACATACTTTTATCGTACGCTCTAATGGCGGCACCTCTCGATAGAATGCTTCACTTACACCCGGGTTGGAGCTCGGCAAATTATTCGGAGGGTCATCTACAATACCATTAACATCTGTATAGTCATCCACCGTTTCTGAACCACTATCCAAACCGTTGGCTCCTGGTATCCCATTAAAAGTTAGTCCAGATTCTTGCTGATCGAGTATCTGGTCGTTATCACTATTTATATCTAAGAAATCAGGGCACGCATCTCCATCGGTATCTGGTGCAGGTAGGCCGCCCAGGTAGTTGGAGTTCACTCCATTGTTGCTCACATACGTAGCAGGAGCATCATTAGCGGGAGCAGTATAGGTGAGGGTAGCTTGTCCCTCTACATTATCAGGAATACCGTCATTATCTGAATCTAAATCTTTATCGTTAGCAATGCCATCTCCATCTTGATCGCATATATCTGGCGTTTCAGTACGGAAGTAGACTTCATATACCCAGGGATTTTGGTTAGCATTGCCACCAACACCAATGTGTCGGTAATACGTATAAAGTGTCGTATTGTCCCAAAGGAAGGTTTCGGTATGGTCTCCATTGCTTATGACTCCTGGTGTATTGTCGGGCGGGCGTACCTTCGTGTAGGTAGGCGAAACGTCTATCCAGCTTACTCCATCATTACTTGCTTGAATCTTTGTACTCGCTCCTGTGTTGAGCATATAGCTATCTCCAATAAAATACTCTAAGCCAGAAAGCGCTGTTGGTGCCGGAAATTGCATGCGAAGTAACTCCAAGCCAGCAATAGGCTCGTCTGGGTAGAAGAAATTTTGATCGTCAAGATCACCATCTAGTAGGACACTCAGATCATTTGCAGAAGTTCCATCAGTCATGGCTGTTGCGGAAAGAATAATCGACTGGCGTTTAGCATCTGTATTGTAATCTACCGTCGTGCAGAGGGCAACTTCTTCCGTATCGAGGATACCATCATTATCATCATCTAAGTCAATATCATCACATACCGTATCATTATCGGTATCGTCTACAGTAAAGACGGCAGTAGTGCGCAAACTAGGTGTTGCCTGGTCACGTACCGTATAGGTACCCGTGGTGGTAGTGGTAAAGTTAAGCGTAGCAGTGCCTATCGCACTAGAGTAAGGCGTAGTCGTTAGTACTGCACCCGAAGGATCAACCAGCTCTAGCGTACCCGATGCGCTTCCAAAGATGTAGGATACCGACATGCTCGATTGCCCAACTGGACAAGAAGTACCTGTGGTACCAGTAGTTTCTATAGAGTAGGCATTTAGCGCAAGCGTAATGGCTGTAAATTCATCGGTAGCACCAAAGGTGAAAATACCAGCTGGTGTTGCTCCCGCTGTAGCCTGCTGCTCCGACACCATAATCATCTCCGCATTTCCTCCTCCTGAGCCAGACTCAGCAGCCACTTCCACTGTCGCTGTTCCAGAACTAGGGGTCAGTACGCCAGCAGAAGCTCCATCAATACCAATAAACTGCAAGTAAGTCACATTATTTCTAGTCGTAGTGACCGAGGGGGCAACCTGGGTGTTAGAATCCCCCGTACTGGTATTCTGAGCCATGAATGGGCTAACAGGGTCTAAATTTTTGTATCGAAGTACCACTGCCACATAAGGCTCCGAGGGGAACGAAAAGGTATAAGTGGGCAACTCTCCTCCCGTGATCACTCGGTAGAAGAGTCCTGTAAGTGGGCCCCCAACCGTATCATGGAAAAAATTGGCCACTTGAATAAAGTCACCAGGTGCTGTAATAGTGCCATCATCATCTGTGACGATATACACTATCACCACATCTCCTACTTCCGAACCACTAGGCATCGTAATCGTGGCCGAACTACCCGATCCTGGGGTGGCACTAACAAAATCGGGCCGTACCAACGGCTGTGCTTGCAATCCAAAATGAATGACAAGTAGTAAAACAACTGTCAGTAGCATCCGCAGTTGCTTTAAACATCTCCAAGAACCAATAAGAGCGGTTCGTAAAAGTTTATTTTTCATAAGAATGATTTATAACGTAGTCTTTATCAATTTTTAAAATTCATCTATTAGGAAAGCAGAGTCACGAATAAGCGTCTCGATGCGCTATTCGTAAGTGGGAGCCTAAGCCTCGCCTGAGTGGCGAGACAGGAAGGAAGGAGTGGTGCCTTTCGGGAGGCATCCATCTAGTTTTGGTACAGCACAAGTGCTTACCGAGCCGATTTGGGAAAACGTGCGCGAAAAAGACAACTTGGAATACTACGTATAAGACATAGCAGTTCCAGTCATGCTGCGTTAAACTTCGCTTCATGAGACTTTAGTTTCGTGTTCTATAGTTAAATGATGATCGTCCTTAAAAATCGACAACAAGAAATGCGGAGAGTACTCCTTCTACACTGCCTTGTAATTACCTATGGGGGGATTAAATTCTCTCCTGAATGGATCCCAATGCACGGCTCTCTTACATTCTTGTCGTCTTATCGTGTTTATAAATAATTAGTGTATTATTAACTTTGCTGTAAATTTTTCACTGAACAAGTAGCTTACTATTTTGCATAAGCTCCCCTCTTCATATTGCTAAGGTAAGCCACTTCACTAGGGTACTTATTGACAATTTTTCATTTTTACGTAAGCTTAATATTTATTAAAAAGCATCTTCTATTTTTATAAATACTTATTAATCAACTATATAACAAATATTTCATTTGATCTTTTATGAAAAAAGACTCACGAAATCGCAAGTCTTTTTTATTAAATGGATTGTATGTGCGTGTTTTAATAAAAGCGTAATTTGTTTCATATGAAGTGCCTGTAGCCCTTATAGGCAGAATAAAATACAATGAGACGGTTAACTTATTCGGAACTATCCTTAGATTGTTCTTAGTGTGGGGACTCGTACACGCTCATATATTTCGCTAGGCCGCTTACTTAGGGCCCTACAATTTCAACAATTAAAACGTTTGGTTGTGAATACCTTTTTGTAGTAGTTGTGCCTTGCATAATCTCTCTATTTTATACTTCAAATATATAGCCGCTTCGGGTGTATACTGCGGACAGTTAAATGGATTTGCATAAGGCTTTTTAGGGTTAAAAAGATAAAAACAAATACATAAAATACTTATAATTAAATATTTACATCAAAAGAGGGCATAAGCGGGC
>JBCCRH010000452.1:0-4608 GCA_039208045.1 Bacteroidota bacterium | reverse complement strand
CGGTAGTACTTTCGCCCAATATGCGAGGGCAAGGGCGTTGGGTCAGCCTTTCGGCAAATGCTTATACCCCGATTGCGCAGGGGGTGGTGCAGACTACGCATGGAGCGGTGCAGCACGCTGAGGAAAGTGCCGCTTTTTTGCAGTTTTTGAAAAGTGAGGAGGCAAAGGTGATCTTAGAGCAGTATGGATATACTATCAATTTTCAATAAGCATGAATCACGACATCTGGGAAACACTAGCTCTTACTGCTCAATTAGCACTTACCACCACTGTCATCCTTTCCTTTATCGGCATTCCGATGGCGTACTGGCTAGCGTACTCAAAAAGTCGGCTGAAGCCCGTGTGGGAAGCACTTATCAGCATGCCGCTCGTCCTTCCACCAACCGTACTGGGCTTTTACTTATTGCTGGCATTTAGCCCCAATGCTGCTTTTGGGCAGTGGCTGGAGGAAGTGCTGGGCATTCGCTTGGTTTTTACGTTTGCAGGTTTAGTGGTAGGATCTGTCATCTACAGCCTGCCCTTTATGGTGCAGCCCATACAGGCGGGCTTTGAGCAATTACCCCGGCATTTAGCGGAAGCGGCCTACACACTAGGCAAGTCGAAATGGGAAACGCTATGGCTGGTATTACTACCCAATATCAAAGCATCTATTTTAAGTGGAGTAGTGCTTTGCTTTGCACACACGGTGGGAGAATTTGGTGTTATCCTAATGATTGGAGGCAATATTCCGGGAGAAACGCGCGTGGCTTCCATTGCTATCTATGATGAAGTGGAAGGGCTCAATTATGCTGTCGCTAATCAGTATGCACTGGTGCTTTTTCTTTTCTCTTTTTGTGTGTTGTTGTTGGTTTATTTTTTCAACAGGAACGCATTAAAAAGGCATTAAATTAATAAAAGCGTCTTCTAATATAATCGTATATTTTACTCACTTTTAGGTGAGTCGTGGAAGGGCCTGTACGCACATAAAACACCTCCTCATTGCGTTCGCGCACATAAGCGGGCGTAGTGGCGGCTTCACAATCAATACGCAGGACATATTCATCTTCAATCGTTTCTACATCAAATTTTAGGAATTCGATATGTAGCGTGCCGATCCGTTCTTTGATGATTTTGGTGAGGTGCAAGAGCATTTGATCGTAGTTATCGAATCGGTCTTGGCCGATACCTTTCACATTACCATCATTGTCCACTCCGATAAGTAAGGTGCCTCCTTTGGTATTCATAAAAGCAGCTAAGGTCTTGATGACGGCCTGCTCCATGAGGCGATCTTTCTGCTCTTTATCGGGATTCCAGCGTAGGCTGGTTTTGAATTCTACGAAGTCGTTCTCCCCTTTTTCTAGCAATTCGCGGGTGCTGATGTGTTCGCGTGTCCGCAAATAGTTAGTCACTTTCATGGCCAGTGCCCGAGTGATTTTCAGAGAAATATCGGGAGAAATATAGTCGGGATCAAACAATTGTAAGCCATTGAAGGCAATGAGGTGTGAGTCTTCGAGTGCACGGATACTTCCGGTACGCACATTTTCGTTGATAATTCCTATCTCTCCAAATATTGCTCCCTTCTTTAGGGTCTTAAAGCGCTTGCCGCGCAAGCTCAGCAGAAACGAACCAGATTCTACGATGTAGAAAAAACGTGCTTTCTGATCGATGGCAAAAACCTGCTGGTTTTTGTTGAAATGCTTGCGCTCTACAATAGCAAATAGTGCTTGAATCTCTTCTTGGTCTAAATCAGCGAATATTTCATTCTGTTTGACCAAGTGAAATACGATAGGGTCATCTTTAAGCTCCATGTTATGGTATTGATCTGACTTAAAAATATAAAAAGCAGCCCAATTTTGCTTGGATTCGGTAAATATATTGCATCGACTGCTAAAGTCAGCTCGCAGGCCTTACTTATTCTCTACGAATCAATCGTTGTGTATACGCTTCAGAACCAAGCTGTACGGTGATGAAATACATACCTCTGGGCCAAGATTGCGCATTTAGCTCTATTTGGGACTGATCGGCTGCAATTGGAGTTGTAAGCATGATTTGCCCATTAGGGCTTACGACCTGTACCGTTCCAGCTTGGTGCCGCTGGGGTAAGGAGACCATTGTATAATCCACCGTAGGATTTGGATAAAGTTTGAGCTGCTCTTCCGCTAGATGGTTTTCCACAGAAACTTGTCGGACAACAGAGTCGGAGAACTTGCCGTCATAGTCAAGCTGTCGGAGTCGATAGTAATTATTGCCTATTACTGGTTGCCGATGCGTGAATAAGTAGGCTTGCGCCTGAAAAGAATCCCCTTTTCCCTCCACAAAGTCAATATGCTCCCATGCTTTTGCATCAGTGGCATGCCAGATTTCAAAACCAATATTATCGATCTCTGTGGCAGTCTGCCACCTTAGCTCTACCTCGTTTTCTTGGCTATGAGCAGAGAAACCCAGCCATTCCACAGGAAGGATACCACTATATACCAAAGCAACCTCTCCAGCAACTGAATAATCTACTGCCCAATTGGCAGGAAGGGCGGGATTAATGCTACTGAATACCCCAGAAATAGTAGTGGCTGTTAGGAAAACAATACGATCATTTGCTGTAGGGGTGTAGTTGATAGTTGCAGAAAGTGTTCCTCCCAATGTAGCGACACCCGATATAGAAAGGAAGTCAAAAACACTAGCAGAAGTCACGTCAATTGCTACAGTCGCATTTGCAAAAGAGGTATTGCCACTAAAACTCATTTGCTGAGTAGCAGACCCGGGTGCTATGATAGCTCCTGACTGTAGAGACAGACTAGTGGAGGTAAAAATACCTTCGCCACTTAGCGTACCACTATTTAGCAAGACTGGATTTTCTGAATATTGAAAGGTAGGATCGTCAACATCTAGCACCCCTTGATTATTAAAAGTGGAATTAAAAGCTCCCTGCACGCCCGACCTACCCGGTGAGTTAATATCAATAGAACCAGTAGAAAAATTATTCAGGGTGGAGTTGCTTATTAGCCGAATACCACTCTGTACTGATGTGTTGATGGTAATGCTTCCAGAATTATTAAAGGTGGCTCCATCCACATTATCAATCCCTTCTTGCCCCGGGTTGGTTATAGTAATCACTCCAGTATTGGTAAAACTATCGCCATTAAAAATACCATCCGAAGACACATCATCAATAATAATTGTACCAGCATTAGTCACAGTGCCTACAAAAGCATCAATACCATCACTACCCATACCACGAATCATCAGCATTCCACCGGCTAACACCTGTACCACACAGTCGTCGTCATCAACATTAATGCCATTACTTCCGTTGATTGTCCCATCAATATTTAAGGAACCAGTGCCAGCTATCGTGAGTATTGCATCGTTATCCATATAGATGCCTTCACCATCATCAAAATTCTCAATATTGATGGTTCCATTAATAGTAAAGTCATTAAAGAGCGTAATACCATCATCGAAAAAATCTCCATCTCCCAGGTTACTGATATTAAGTGTACCATCCATGTTGAATTGGCCAGTCGCTCCGACTTGTAGGCCCGCATCACCAGAGTTATCAATATTGAGCGTTCCTCCAGCATCTAAGTTGACTACTCCAGCCAAATCAACATTTACGCCTATCCCAGGAGCGCCAGAAACGGTCAAAGTGATACCGGTAGAAATGTTCAAGGTGCCGCCAGTTACGATGATAGCACGAGCGGTCGTATTTTGATCTACATCGACTACATGGCCAGGTTGAATGGAGAAGTCATCATTAGCATTTAAAACAGTAGGGGGATTTCCAAAAAAATCTGCCCAGGTACTGATGTCGCTAAAATCTCCTGACGATACACTCAAGTAAAAGGTTTGGGCGCTAAGTGAACAGGGTATTAGTGTGATCAGAATAACAGAATGAAGCAAGAAACGGAACTGCCTTTGAAGCTGAAATACGCAAGGTGTCATTAGTCAATTTTTTTTTGATTTAGTAACAGCCAAAGGATAAGTTCCGCATTTTGGCAAGGGGATTTTGCTCTAAGACAAGGCGAAAAACGCAGGCGATGCCGTAGCATCCTGAGTAAGCTTTTGCCAGTGGCAAAAAGTGCGCTAACGCAGTATTAGAGCAAAAGAGCCAGCCATAAATCGAGAAGTTATTCTTTGACTGTTACTTATGACACAAAGTTGTGGCAGAACAGAATGGTGTGCTTATCCTATTGTTCCAAGATTGGTACTATTGTTACAACGATCTGCAACCCTACAGTAGATTGCAAATCTGCTGGGCGCATGCTAGGCTTTTTTTCCGTAAAGCTAGGCCCGCGCTCAGTGTTAGCCTAGGGTATTGAATAAACTTTTGTTACACGATAGTAGGTCATACACAGCAGAAATTCATTATTACTCATAGCGCAACGACTCAATCGGGTCAAGTCTAGCAGCCTTTAATGCGGGATACAAACCAGAGATAAGCCCTACAACAGTACAGGTGATCACAGCCATGGTAATCCACGCCCAAGGAAATAGAAAGCTCCCACCCATCAAATAGGTGACAATATTGCCTACTAGTACCCCTAAGAAGATACCTACAACGCCCCCCATTAAGGAGATAACCACTGCTTCGCTCAAGAACTGTATGAGGATAGTTCTCCGATTTGCTCCAAT
>JBCCRH010000451.1:0-4611 GCA_039208045.1 Bacteroidota bacterium | reverse complement strand
GCGGTGAAGCTTAGCGCTTCTCCTTTAGCCATAATTTTTCCGCTGATACTTGCCTTTTGGCCGATAGCCAAAAAAGGAAAAAGCAACAGCAGAAGATATAGTAAATTAAATTTTTTCATGTGTTTAAAATTTTTCTGCAAGCGAAGCAGGATGCAGAAAAATTTTTGCACCCATGTAACCGCTGCGCTCTCGCATAATCTTTTTTAATCATTCCCTTGCGTGATATTATGATTAAATAAGATCATGCTCGTTTCATCGGATGAAATTTGAATTGATTTTTTTGAAGTGAATACCCTCGTTTGAGGACTAAAAATGAAGACCAGCGCAAATATAATACCTGCCACGGTCACTATGGCGCCAGCAATAGACCCATCAAGTAAAACAGCCAGATAGTAGCCTAATACACTGACAGCGACGGACAATAAAGCAGTGAATAAAAGCATAGGCTTTAGCTTATCCGTCAGCAAATAGGCGGTAGCAGGCGGTACTACAAATAGGGCCACTACTAAGATCGCCCCTACGGAATCGAAGGCAGCTACGGTAGTCATCGATACTGCTCCCATAAGCAAATAATGCCAAAGGCTAACCGAAATGCCAATAGAAGCGGCAAAAGCAGGATCAAAAGTCGTCAGGTGTAAATGTCGATAGCCTAATACAATAAATAGGATATTGATAATCAGCATAATCAGTGCAATATAAATCGCTTTAGGGCCTAATATTTGGCCACTTTCAGTAATCCAAAGGTCAATCGGTACATAGGCTATTTCGCCATAAAGGACGCATTCCTGATCGAGGTCAACCTGCCCCGCATAAACGGAAATCAGGATCACGCCAAGCGCAAATAGCCACGTAAAGGTGACGCCAATAGCTGCATCCGTTTGGAGGCGTGCTCGCTTGTGGAAAAACTCGATGAGGAAGGTGGTAAAAATGCCCAGTAGCGCCGCACCCACAATCATATCGAAGGAATCTCGCGTTCCAGTAAGCAAAAAGGCAATGACAATGCCCGGCAGTACCGCATGGGAAATGGCATCACCTACCATTGCCATTTTCCGCAGAATGAGAAAACAGCCCAGTAGCCCACAGGAAATGGAAAACAAACTAGCTGTGAGTATGATATAAAAGGCATCCATATCAATAAGGTATTTTGGAGTCGTGCGGATCGCGATCTGGAAAATCCATGATGCGTTCCAATTCTGCTTCTATTTCAGGGGTGATCACGTGTTCTATCGTCTCTGCGTCCTCGTGTACATGGTCGGGTTCAATGCGCATATATTTGGAGAGATATAGCTCCCAGAGTCGGTGCAGTTTTACGGTTCGTTTGCCTTTTTGTTGGCCTTCATTAGTGAGTTGCCAGAGTCCATCGTCTTGACTGAGATAGCCCTGCTGGCACAGTCGCCGTAGGGTGGTTTTTAGTCGCCCTTTCGGGAAATGCCGACGCGCCACCAATTCTTCAGTGCTTCGTGCACGGAACATATCATCGTCGATTTCACCTAATCGGTATAATTCCTTAAGTACATTTTCTTGTAAAATGGTTTGCTGCAAGCGAGCTTGCTCGTAAGAGCGGAAAATAATGCCACGCTTGGGCGCAAAAAAGAAGGAAATCAGCGCGATGATCGAAATGATCATCACAATCCAAGGCCCGGTGGGCATGCTTGGAGCAGTATAGCTTATAAACGCTCCTGACAATCCAGCAAAAGCACCCAAAAAAGCAGCTAAGAGCGTCATGATTAGCACATCGTTCGTCCAGAACCGCGCGGCGGCGGCAGGGGTAATCAGCATGGCTGCCATGAGTACTACACCTACTGCCTGGATACCAGTTACTACAGCCAGCACCGTCAATGAAGTGAGCAGTAAGTTGATGCCCTTTACAGGTAATCCGATCGCTTTCGCGAAATTTTCATCAAATGCTATCAGCTTCAGTTCTTTAAAAAAGAAGGCTACTAATACGATTAGAATGATTGCCACAATGCTAAATACCACCAGATCTTGCCCCACTAGTGCCGCTGCTTTTCCGAAAAGGAAAGACTCCAATCCCGTTTGCGCCGCATTGCCCGAATGTTGGATATTGGTCAAGAGCAGAATACCAATACCAAAAGAGACCGACAACACCAAAGCAATAGCCGTATCTTCTTTAATCTTGGAACGCTCGGTAATAAAATCCATCACTACCAGCGACAACCAACCCGTCACAAAAGCTCCAATAATCAGTACCAAGGGATTTTTATTACCCGCCAGCATAAACGCTAAGCAAATGCCAGGCAGTACCGCATGGGCTACCGCATCACCCACCAAGGCTTTTTTCTTTAAAAAGGTAAAAGTACCCACTACCGCAGAAGAAGCTGTGAGCAAAACAGCTCCCACCACCACCGAAACGATATTGGGATCGGCAAACGAAAAGAAGGTTTTTAATTGCTCCATCGGGCTTAGTATTTTTCGCGACTTGGTACGCTTCGTTTTTTGATCAGTTCACTGATCTCCGCTAATACGGTTAATTTTCCACCATAGGCTTCCTGCAATAAATCACTAGTAAACACCTGACTAATCGGCCCTACCGCCACCAAGCGCATATTGAGTAAGATGATCCAATCAAAGAACTCGGCTGCCGATTGTAAGTCGTTATGCACTACGATCACTGTTTTACCCGCCGCCGTCAGCTCCTTCAAAACACCTAAAATTGCCGTCTCTGTTGCCGCATCTACTCCCGCAAAAGGCTCATCCATAAAGTACAAGTCTGCTTCTTGCGCCAAAGCACGTGCTAGGAAAACCCGCTGTTGTTGGCCTCCTGAGAGCTGCGAGATTTGCCGTTTTACAAAGGCTTCCATGCCTACTTTGCGTAAGCACTCCATGGCCAGGGCCTTATCTGCTTTCCTTGGTCTACGAAATAAGCCTAGTTTGCCATAGCGCCCCATCAGCACCACATCCAGTACAGAAGTGGGAAAGTCCCAGTCTACGGTTTCTCGCTGTGGCACATAACTGACCCGCTGCCGCACTTCATCAAGGGGTTGGTCAAAAATACGGACGTAGCCAGAGCCGAGGGGTAGTAAGCCCATGGCTGCTTTGATTAGGGTAGACTTACCTGCTCCATTGGGGCCGACTATTCCGATTAATGCGCCCTTGGGTAGTGTCATGTCGATATTCCAGAGCACTGGTTTTTTATCGTAGGATACCGTCAGGTCGTGGAATTCTACGGCGGGATGGGGTGCGTCTATTTTCATTATTTTTTTTGCTATGTGGGTGTTGGGTATCATGTTGATTTATCTTTTTTCTTCAAGCTATCGTGCTGTCTAAACTTACGCAGTTTCTCCTTGGCTTGCCTTCGGCGAGTTCCTTTTTTACCGATAGCTATCGGTACCAAAAAGGAACCAACTCCGATAGCTATCGGAGTGGCAAATTTAAGGCCCTACGCAAGGCTGGCTCCCGCACCTACCAAATTTGCCGGGCTGCCCGCATTACTTTCAAGCTTTCGTTAGTGGTGGAATTTAGTTTTGTCATGTTTACTTAGTTATCTTCTACTTTAATCCATTAAGTATAGTCGCCACATTGGCGTTGACCATACCTATGTAGGTGCCTTCGGGGGTGCCGGCGGCGCCCATGGCATCGGAGTAGAGGTTGCCGCCGATGCGGACGTCGTGGCCTTTTTGGCGACAGCCTTCTACGATAGAGCTGATGTTCTTTTCAGAGACGGAGGTTTCTACAAAGACGGCTTTGATGCCTTTTTCTACGATGAAATTGACGAGCTCTACTCGGTCGCGGAGGCCGAATTCGGATAGGGTGGAGATGCCTTGCAGGCCTCTGACTTCGATGCTGTAGGCTGCGCCAAAATAGCTGAAGGCGTCGTGAGCGGTGATAAGAATGCGCTGAGCTTCGGGAATTTCTTGGATAGCTTGGCGTACTTGTTGGTCTAGCTCTTGGAGCTGTTTGCGATAGGTTGTTGCATTAGCTTGGTAGTAGCTGGCGTTTGCTGGTCGTTGGTCGCTGAGCGTTTGGGTGACTAAATCGATTGTTTCGCTCCAGAGTTTTACGTCAAACCAGATATGGGGGTCGGGGGCATCCTCATAGCTGGGGTCTTTGAGTAAGTCGGCAGCGTCGATTCCTCTGGAAATGGGCACTACGGTTTTGATGCGTTCGAGCTTTTCGAACACTTCGCTCATTTTTCCCTCCAGGCGCAAGCCATTGTAAAAAATTATATCAGCTGCTTGGAGCTTGGCTAGGTCACCTTGGGTAGCTTTATATAAATGGGGGTCTACTCCTGGGCCCATCAGGGCAATTACCTCTACAGAATCTTGGCCAATATTGCGCACTAGGTCAGCTACTATGCCTGTAGTTGCTACAATTTTGGGCTTGGATGTGGTAGTTGATTGCTCTTCCAAATCAGTACATGCTGCTACTAAAATGCTGATAGACAGAGGTATGGTTAGCAGATAAACGATCTTTTTGAAGGTCATAGTTATAAGTTTCACTATTCTGTATTATCGATTTCTGTTGTTAAAGATAAATATTTAGATTAATCTAAAAAAATATTAAGGCTTATTTTTAAATCTTTATTTATCAGGAACACTTCATCAGATAATAGGTTCATTTCGGTCTTGGAGAATGACGTTTCGGGTGGTG
>JBCCRH010000450.1:0-4642 GCA_039208045.1 Bacteroidota bacterium | reverse complement strand
GCTGGAACAAGCTAGAATTGATACCGCTATTGAACTACGCGGCTTGCGGGATGAATTGGTAAACCTCAACTTTACTAAAAAGGAAAAAGAACTCAACGTAGAGCAAAATAAATACGAGCCACAGTCTGTCATTCAGCAAACCCAGCTAGACCTAGAACGTACAGAACGCGACTACAAACAGCTGCTCCAAAAGTATGAGCTAAAACAACAACAATCGGTAGCAAAAATCCAGGAAATCAACACTTTGCTTAAGCAGAATCAAAGCCAAATGAATCGCTTGAATGAGCTATCCGATGAATTTACCATCAATGCTCCCAAGTCTGGTATGGTCATTTATGCTCGCTCATGGAGGGGCAAAAAAGAGCCAGGCTCTAGAGTTTCAGCCTGGGATCCTGTGGTGGCTGAACTACCCGACCTGACCGATATGATTTCTAAAACCTATGTCAACGAAGTAGATATTAGCAAGGTGCAAGTGGGACAGGAAGTGGGAATTAAAGTGGATGCTTTTCCCGATAATTCCTATGGAGGCCAAGTGATACAGGTCGCCAATATAGGGGAGCAGCTAGATGGGTATGATGCCAAAGTATTCGAGGTGACCGTTCAGCTTAATGAAGTAGACTCTATCCTACGCCCAGCTATGACGACTAGCAATGAAATTCTCACCCATGATTTCCAAGAAGTGCTTTACGTACCACTAGAATGTATCCACTCAGATAGCTTGACGTACGTATTTCTCAATGAGGACGGGAAGTTGAAAAAACAAGAAATCATAACGGGCCTTTCTAACGATAATGAAATTGTCGTAGACTATGGCTTAGAGGCCGGTCAAGAGATTTTTCTTTCCTTACCTGATGCGGCAGAAGATACGCCTATTGCAATTATTCCCGATCACATAAAAGCCGATGTCATACGCAAGCAGCAAGAAGAAGCGAATGCCCGAAGAGCCAAAGCCATGGCCCAGAAAAAAACAGTCGACAAGGTCGATTTACCTTCTACGAGTAATAGCGGCAGTGATGTGATTGTCATTTATGAATAAACCCTAAGCCTAACTCTATGCAACGAATATTATTCAACTTCCTACTCGCTATGGAAGGGGTCAACGCTAATCGGCTGCGTTCCTTCCTGACCGCACTGGGCATTATTTTTGGCGTTGGTGCTGTAATCGCTATGCTGGCAATTGGTAGTGGTGCTAAGCAAGCCATTTTAGACCAAATGAAACTGATTGGTACCAATAATATCGTGATCGAATCAGTACTTCCCTCCGAAATAGAAGGAGAAACAGAAGAAGCCGAGGCAACAAGCACTGGAACAGACACAGGGCAAAATGAAGAGAAAAAGCCCTACAGCCCTGGCCTAACCCTCGACGATGTATCGGCCATCGCTGCTATTCTTCCCACTGCCGAGCGTATCAGCCCAGAAATTATCCTATCCACTACAGTCATCCAATCGGGTAAGCAAAGAAAGGGGAGATGTGTGGGCGTAAGCAATGCCTTTTTTGAGCTAAACCGACTGCCGTTAGCAGAAGGTTCGCTTGTTCACGATGCTCATATGGAAGATGGAGCAGCAGTCTGTGTCATTGGTAAAAATATCCAAAAGCAATTTTTTAGCCAGGCTGATCCATTGGGGCAAAAGATTAAATGTGGGAATACCTGGCTTACGATCATCGGTATTTTAGAAGATCGGGTAGCTACAAAAAGTAACCTACAACGGCTCGGCATCCGAGACTATAATACCGACATCTATGTACCCGTTACAACGGCCTTACTACGCTTTAAAAACCGAGCATTGATCAATGGAGAAGACTTGGAGGAACGCTGGGATGACGATGGGGGAGATGATAACTACCACCAGCTCGATCGTTTGGTTATTCGGGTAGATGAGTCTAAAAAGTTGCAAGCCAGCGCTGATATTATCGCGCGCGTCCTGAAACGTAGGCACCGTGATATGATCGATTTCGAAATCCAAGTGCCAGAGTTGTTACTAGAACAGGAGCAAAAGACACAGGATACCTTCAACTTAGTATTGGCCGTTATCGCAGGCATTTCACTTCTAGTAGGGGGTATTGGGATTATGAATATCATGCTCGCATCAGTGCTAGAGCGTATCAAAGAAATTGGGGTGCGTCGCTCTTTGGGGGCCAATCGGATAGATATTGTGCTACAGTTCTTATTCGAAGCCGTGTTTATTAGCCTCATCGGGGGTATCATCGGTGTACTTATTGGCGTATTTGCAGCGCGTTCTATTGCGGCTTACGCCGAAATTCCGACGGTAGTTTCCTTCTGGTCGATTGTGCTATCTTTTGGTGTAGCAGCTTCAGTAGGTCTGGTCTTTGGTATTTTCCCTGCCCAAAAAGCGGCCAAGCAAGACCCTATAAAAGCACTCCGCTCCGACTAGTATAAGCAGCTATCGCTTTGCAAGCCATCAACTTATTATACCCTTCAAATTATTTTTCATGAAATACCTCTTTGCCGCTCTGTTTTGTACACTTTCGTTAAATGTCCTATTCAGCCAGGCTGATACCATGCGCTTGACGCTCAATGAAGTAGTAGCGATGGCCCAGGGCCGCGCCCCAGATGTACAGATTGCCAGAACTGCCTTTACCAATAACTTCTGGCGCTTCCGATCGTACCAAGCCGATCTCAAACCGCAGCTCCGCCTCAACGCCACCCTTCCCGATCTGGATCGCTCCATTGATGCGATTACTCAAAATGACGGTTCGCTACTCTTCCTCAACCGATCGCAAATGCGAAATTCGGTAGGCATTAGTGTAGAGCAGCAAATTGGACTTACCGGTGGTTCCGTATTTTTAAGCTCCGACTTAGAACGACTTGATCTTCTAGGCTCCGCTTTTAGTGGTGCAGATCGGATATCCTACTTTTCCACCCCTATCGCCATTGGAATCAATCAGCCGCTATTCCGCTTTAATCCTTGGCGTTGGGACAAGCAAATTGAGCCTTTACGCTTTGAAGAATCTCAACGAGCCTACTCTGAAGATATGGAGCAAGTAGCCTACGGTGCCGCAGAATTTTTCTTTGATATTTTAATTGCCCAGCTCAACCTAGAAGCGGCGTACCGAGATAAGGCCAATGCAGACACGCTATTTAATATTTCTAAAGGCCGATTTGACGTAGGTCGAATCGCGGAGACAGAGCTACTTCAAATCGAACTCAGTGCTATGAACGCGGACGCTGCCTTGGCACAAAGTGCCCTCAACCTGCAAACGAGTACCGAACGCTTACGCAACTTTTTAGGTATTCAAGAAGCAATACAGTTTCGCCTTACGCCACCCATAAGTATCCCTCAATTTACCATCGACTCAGAAAAGGCCATCAGCTTTGCGCGAAAGAATAGAAGCCGCGTGCTAGCCTTTCAGCGTCGCCTGCTCGAATCGGAGCGCCAAGTGGATGAAGCTCGGAAAGAAGCAGGTGTCAATATGGATCTTTTCCTCTACTTTGGACTTTCACAAACCAGCAATGCACTCGATCAGGCCTATGTCGATCCATTAGACCAAGAGCGTGTCCGAGTAGGTATCAATATGCCTATTGCCGACTGGGGAAAGACCAAATCGCGCATCGAAATTGCCGAATCCAACCGCGCACTCACCGAGCTGCAAGTCAATCAAGAGCGCATCAATTTTGAGCGCGATATCCTCATCAAAGTGCAACAGTTTGACCTTGTTCGCCAGCAGGTCGCACTAGCGCTCCGCTCTTACGAAATTGCCCAAAAAAGCCTGGATATTACGCGAAAGCGCTACCTCATCGGCAAGATTCTAATCACTGACCTTAATATTGCGATTGCTGCAGAAGCTAGTGCGCGCCAGGCGTACATTAGTGCTTTGCGTACGTTTTGGCTTGCTTTGTATGATCTGAGGAGGCTTACGCTGTATGACTTTGAGAATGATCGGCCGTTGATTTTGGATCCGGAGGGGTAGGAGGGGATAGTTTGGGGGTTTGAGGAGTTTGGGGGTTTAGGGGTTTGAGAGTTTAGGGGTGATTCTCATCTTGTTATTTGTTTGAGGAGCCAGCCGCGTTCGGTTAGTTGGGTGGTGGATTGTATTTTTTCTAGTAGGGTGGGGTAGTCGGTGGGGAATGATTTGTGGATTTGACTCAGGAGTTTTACAAAGTTGAGATAAGCTTCTTTGACGTTTTTGGCGACTAGTTTATTTCGGGTGAGGAACATTTTGAAGGCCTTGAGTAGTGAGAGTAGGGCCTCCGTCTCGTCCTTTTCGTAATAGATTTTTAGGAGCATCACTTTTGCGCCTAGGTTGTAGTAAATATCGGTGAATTCTACTTGATTGAGGTGGTCGTAGGCCTTGTCAAAATCTCGCTTTTGGAAGTATAAATCAGCCATATTATAGTGGAACCCAATTTCGCGCTCTTTATCTGGTAAGAACTGGTAGTATTGCGGTACAAACTGTTCTACCCACTGAAAGCGCTTCAAACTAAGCCCCAGTTTAACCATATTTTTAAAAGCCCAAGGCGAAAGCTTGCCATTATCGAACAAGATTTCCTCTTCTAATCCTTGAATGTATAATTCCATTAAGTCATTAGCGAAAGCCTTTTCTCCCACCCGGATGCGTCTGATACAATAATTGATGGCGAAGTAGTAAATATCTCGTTGTTCACCTGTATCAAATAATGCT
>JBCCRH010000449.1:0-4664 GCA_039208045.1 Bacteroidota bacterium | reverse complement strand
GTTTCTACATCTAGCAGTAGGGCGGCAGCATTATAGATTTCGTTATATTTCAACTGGTTCTGATGGCGACTTACGATGGCATTCAGCTGTTGCTGAAGAGCAGCTTGGAGGCTTGTTCTGACTCTAGTAGGTTGTTCAGGCGTTTTCGAAGCTACTTCTTTGTGGGCTCTTTCGAGCAAATGGGGGGCTAATTGGGGGAGGGGCAGCGGAGCATCGGGTAGGGGTTCTTCCGTAGCTAAATCTAGGGTGAATTGGTCGATTATTCCTTTCGTAAACAGTTTTTTTAGTAACCGATTGCGCTTGTCGCGCAAAGCTGCACGGTTGCGCCCGGGGTGGATCAGCCCTGGACTGTTGGGCAATACGGCAAGCATGGCTGCCTCTGCCCAGGAGAGCAGCTGTGGGCTTTTGCCAAAATAGCGCCAAGAGGCCGTCTCCAAACCCACTACATTGCCTCCAAAAGGAGCGTGTGTGGCGTATAAGTTCAAAATTTCAGACTTGGTGTGCCGCAGTTCAAGACGCGTGGCGAGCATTATCTCAATGGCTTTCTGCCAAATACTTCGAGCCTTCCCCGGTCGACTTAGTCGAATGACCTGCATACTTAAGGTACTTCCACCACTCACCACCCGGCCGTTGCGAATATTTTGCCCCAAGGCACGCCCCAAACTCCAAAAGTCTACCCCTATGTGTCTATAAAATCGCTGATCTTCAAATTGCAATAAGGCGATCTCAAATTTCTGAGGGATCGAATCGATAGCTGGAAAGCGCCACTGGCCGTCACTAGCTATTTTTGCGCCAAGCAGCTGACCGTCGCGATCTTCTAAAACCATACAGCTAGGGCGGTTGAATAGGGGGTGAGGCAAGCAAAAGTAGTACGCCACAGCGAGTAAGGCCAGAAGGGCTAAAAGTTTGCGGGGATGTTGCTTTAGGAGCGCTAATTTCATGTCGTCTCCAAAATTATCAGTTTTTTGTGGGTGGCACAATAAAAAAGTGATTTTGTAGGACAAGGCCCACAAAACCACTTTACGAGTTGATTCTTGACTCAATGCTACTCAGAAGCAGGCATTACAGCATCTATAATTGACTTAAATTGGCCAAAAACAGACTGTGCTTTGCTGGTAGTGCCAGAAAGGGTTTCCTCCCAGCCAGCAACTTTTCCTTTAGCTTCTGTTACCATAGTAGATAATCCAGCAATTTTAGCTTGTATATCGCCTTCGATCTTTCCAGCTTCCAAACCGCTAGTAAGTGCCTCCAAGTCTTTTGCTTTTTCTTGCCAGTTGCCCACAAAGCCAAATACTTCGCTAGACAAATTGCCAATGACATCATTGAAGCCACCAAACTGGGTAATGTACTGCGTTACTAAGCCCAGTTGATCTTCGCTCAATAGGCCTTTTACTTCATCTGTTAGATTCATTTGACCTTGCAAGCCGCTCAGCATTTCCTGAGCACCAGAAATTTTGCCAGTTAAGGCAGTAACAAGCTGTGTGGTGGATTCCCAGTCAGAAGACAGGGTACCAATAGCTTCTGCGTATTGTGCAACGTTGTTGCAAGCAAAGAAGCTCACCAAAACGAGTGATAAGAATACTTTTTTCATAATTAAGGTTGGTTTGTATGTGAACGAATAGTTTTGATTTTATATGGCTTAGAACACGCGGATTACAAATCCACTAAGCACGTGCCCTGTGCGTTATATATTTGTAAAGAAAGGTGCGCTGGTATTTGTTCTGGCCTTTGTGGAATTATTTATATTGCAGCCTTGTTGTCGGAATCACAAAAAAGATAGTACATGAACGACCCAAAACGTTATCTTATTACATCAGCCTTGCCTTATGCTAATGGGCCGCTTCATTTAGGCCACCTTTCAGGGGCGTATTTGCCAGCAGATATTTATGTTCGGTACCTACGCTTGATGGGTAAAGATGTCGTTTGGGTGTGTGGCTCGGATGAGCATGGCGCTGCCATTACGATACGAGCAAAAAAAGAAGGCATACCACCGCAGGCGATTATTGATAAATACCATGAGCTTAACAAATCGAGCTTTGATCGCTTAGGTATTTTATTTGATTATTACCATCGTACGAGTGCCGCATTGCACCACGAGACCGCTCAGCATTTTTTTACCAAACTACTCGAAAAAGGGGGCGAATTAGAGGAAAAAACCATCGAGCAGTACTACGATGCAGACTTTGACCAGTTTTTAGCAGACCGATATATTGTAGGAACCTGTCCCCGCTGTGGCCACGAAGAGGCCTATGGCGATCAGTGCGAAAATTGTGGCTCTGACCTTTCGCCTACCGAACTGATCAACCCTCGCTCTACCCTTAGCGGTAAATCACCAGAGTTAAAATCCACTTCTCACTGGTACTTCCGGCTAGACCAACACGAGGCGTGGCTGCGCGATTGGATCGAAAATGGACTTATTGAAGGACAGCAACACCATGAAGCTAAGAACTGGAAAAAGCATGTGTTGGGCCAGTGCTTGTCTTGGTTGGATAATGGCTTGCAGCCACGGGCGATTACTCGCGATTTGAGCTGGGGAATTCCGGTACCTGCTGAAGGAGGGGAGGGAAAGGTGCTGTATGTTTGGTTTGATGCGCCTATCGGCTATATTTCTTCGACGCGCCAGTGGGCCTTGGAGAATGGCAAGGATTGGGAGCTATACTGGAAAGGCGAAGGGACGCAACTCGTACACTTCATTGGAAAGGATAATATCGTTTTCCACTGCATTGTATTTCCCGCTATGCTGAAGGCCTACGGGGAGTATAACCTTCCGGTAAATGTGCCCGCTAACCAGTTCTTAAACTTTGAAGGGCAGAAATTTTCCAAGTCGAGAGGCTGGGGTATCGAGCAGCATGTGTATTTGGAGGAGTTTGCCGAATTTCCCAACAAGGAAGATGCCCTACGCTACAGCCTGATTCGCAATATGCCGGAGACCCGCGATAGCGATTTCAAATGGGATGAATTCATAGAATACCACGATAAAGAATTGGCCGATAACTTAGGTAATTTTGTGAATCGCGTCATTGTACTGACTAATAAATATTTTGATGGAGTGGTGCCATCGGCGAACGTAAGGGATCAGGAAACGCTAAGGGCAGCCCTGGAGCTAGTCACAAAGATTCAGACAGAGATCGAACGCTTTAATTTCCGAGCGGCTGTACAAGGCGTGATGGAGCTGTCTACCCTCGGTAATACCTACTTGCAGGAGGTATCGCCTTGGAAACTATTTAAAGCAGAGCCAGATAGTCCACTAATTGCAGCATGTATGGCGGTAAGCTTAGAAATAGTGGCTTTATTATCGCTTTTGGTGGAACCATTCATTCCATTTACGGCACCAAAGATTCGGGCATTGCTACAGTTGCCGAATAGTGAAAATGGTAGCCTACAGGCGGCATTAGCTACTATTCAGCGTGGCGCATCCTTGGTACCTGCCGGGCATAAAATAGGTACGCCATCGCTGCTTTTTGCTAAAATTATAGACCGCAAAGATGATAGCCGCCTAAAGATTGTCAATCGGCAAAAGGAGCAGTTGGCGCAGATTCTGGCCGCAGAGCAAGCTAAGGAACGCGAGCCGATTAAAGAAACTATTCAGTTTGATGATTTTACTAAATTAGACTTGCGTACTGGTACGATTCTCGAAGCAGAGAAAGTGCCTAAAGCCAAAAAACTGCTCAAGCTGAAGGTAGATTTGGGAACGGAGCAGCGCACCGTCGTATCAGGTATTTCAGCCTTTTACAAGCCAGAAGACATCATTGGACAGCAAGTCGTATTGGTGGCAAATCTAGCTCCTCGTAAGCTAAGAGGTATCGAATCACAGGGGATGATCCTCATGGCGGAAAATGAAAAGGGAGAACTGGGTTTTGTCAGCCCTCAAAAAGGATTTGGGAATGGCTTTGTAGTGCGATAGTGTGCTATACGCCTCTATCAATGAGTTCCTTCAGCAAAATCATCTGGTAGGGCGGAGCAATCACAATTCCCAAGGCTAAAATGGCATAGGCTTTGGAGTAGGGCTGATCTCGTATAACCACCTGCCCTACTGGTGTACTCATCAAATGAATGCCATCTTTATAGATAAGCATACCAAGGGCTTGGTCATTATAGATGGCTTTAGGTTGCTGAACGTTAGAAAAGTCTATAATGGCAGGGGTTTCTAAAAAACCGTTTATAAACGTCACCCGGGTATCTTCAAGAGTAACATCCCACAGCAGACGATCAGAAGTTGTTTCAAATACTTTGAAGCCATTGTCTTTTTCTACCATGGTGTAGATTTGTGAAAAATCGTTGAGCATAATTCCTCTATAGCCGGTAGAGACATCCACCCCTTCAAATCTGTTGCCTCCGCAAAATATTCGGTAATGCTCGCCCACATCCTCCCACGTTCCAAATACTTGGTTATCTGGCGTATAAACGACTACTGCATCCTTGCCAGGCCTGAAAGCCGCAAGGCTATCCGTTTTAGCACTATCTTCGTCTGTAGCTGTAGATGCAGTGGAAGAATTGGCATTTTGCTGACAAGCAAAACAAGCCAAGCAAAGTATTAGGCCCAATAAACTATTTACAGTGTGTCTCATATCGTATATTTTTGCACTGCGCCGAAACTACTAATTTCTGTAAAAAAATATCAATTCGACAAAGATGAAAATAAATAACTACCTCACTTGGTTAGC
>JBCCRH010000448.1:0-4664 GCA_039208045.1 Bacteroidota bacterium | reverse complement strand
TGCTCAATTTGGCTTATCTCCCGATTTTTTCAGTCAGCAAGCGCACCTTCAAGCGCCTGCAGCAGGCGGGCTGCTCGCAGCTATTCCCGGCTTACAAATCGGTGTGGTTACACAGCTAGAAGAAGATCCCGAAGGAGAAGAACGTATTAAAGTAAAGCTCCCGATCATCAGTGCAGATGAGGAAGGCATATGGGCGCGCCTTGCTACCCTAGATGCTGGCAATAATAGAGGTACTGTTTTTCGCCCTGAAGTAGACGACGAAGTAATCGTTGGTTTTGTGCAGGGCGATCCGCGAGATGCCGTCATTCTAGGTATGCTGCACAGTAGTGCCAAGCCCAGCCCTATTCCGGCAACGGCTGACAATCACGAAAAAGGCATTATCAGCCGTAGCGAAGTAAAAATTTTGTTCGATGACGAAAAATCGAGCCTGCTTTTTGAAACGCCAGGCGGAAACCAGGTATTAATAAGCGATGACGAAGGAGGAATTACATTGGCCGACCAACATGGCAATAAAATCATACTCGACAGCGATGGCATAGCGCTAGAAAGTGCTGCCGATCTATCCATAACGAGCAGCACTGGCGACGTCAAAATAGAAGGTATGAATATTGAGCACGCTGCCAATACCCAATTCAAGGCAGAAGGGTCGGCTGGGTTAGAAATTTCGAGCAGTGCCATTACGGTGGTAAAAGGATCATTAGTTCAAATAAATTAAATCTCAATAGCATGGGACAACCAGCAGCAAGAGTTACGGATATGCACGTTTGCCCGATGGTGACGGGCGTGGTGCCACATGTCGGAGGCCCTATTTTGCCCCCGGGCGCACCCACCGTTCTAATCGGTGGCTTACCAGCGGCTAGAGTAGGTGATATGGCTACTTGTACTGGCCCTCCAGACTCCATTATTATGGGATCTACCACGGTCTTGATTGAAGGAATGCCTGCTGCGCGATTGGGCGATAGCACAGCGCACGGGGGAACGATTGTGGCGGGAGAGATGACCGTTTTAATTGGTTAAAACAGATATTATGGCAAATAATGATGCCTTCATGGGGCGAGGGTGGAGCTTCCCTCCAGCCTTCAACAAAAAACTAGGTGGGGTAGAGATGGTAGCTGGGGAGCAGGATATTGAGGAAAGCCTAAAGATATTACTCGGCACCAAACTGGGGGAACGGGTGATGCAGCCCGGCTATGGCAATAAGCTGGATGACTTACTATTTGGTAATATTACCAATACCTTCTTGACCTTTATGCGTTCGCAAACCGAACGCGCCATTGCTTTTTATGAGTCCAGAATTGAGCTCAAGCGGGTAAATCTAAATACTGATCGCATTACTCAAGGGGTCATCCTTATCGAACTCGACTATATCGTACGCAGTAACAACACCCGCAACAATCTAGTCTTTCCGTTCTACCTAACTGAAGGCACGGAAGTCCCCACTGAACCTGAAACGCAGAACTAATCATGGCTACCATTTATAAAATACAAACCCTACTGCGGACGGATGGCACCAACCAAAACCAACGAAGGCCTGCCTTCTTGTCTCCTGCCAGTGTAGCCATTGAAGACCGAGACCTAAGTGATTTGGTTGATTTTGCCTATCGTATGGCCGCGCAGCTACGGTATTACGATGAACAAGACGTAGAGAATGGCAATTGGAGCGTCTTCTTTGAAGAATTATTGGACGGTACTTCTGGGCAGGTCAAGTCACTTGCTAGCCTAGAGCAAGAGTTGAGTCGCCGGGACAATATGGCTCCACATTTGGCACTTTTTATCACCTTCCTCCAATTGCTAGAATACCAAAAAGTAGACATCAACAAGCTCACCAAAGCTCACTTGGACTACTACTATGGCGAAATTTTAAAAATAAAAACAAAACCTGCTCAGCCAGATACCGTACATGTGGTGTTTGAATTGGCAAAAGGAAAGCCTAGCTTTCTGCTCAAAGCAGGCACCCCATTAGATGGAGGAACTGATGCGCAAGGCACCCCACTTACCTACCAAACGACGCGCGACTTAGTGATCAACCGCGCGGCCATCCAGTCGCTACAAAGCGTATTTATTGAACGCCGACTGAGCGGCACCTCTATTTTTTCAGCGACGGTGGCCAATTCAGAAGATGGTATGGGGGCGCCGCTATTGGAGCCCAATGATGGCTGGCTGGCATTTGGCGAAAGCCAAGATGAAAAAGGTACAGACGAGCGAAATATGATAGATGCCCAGCTGGGCTTTGCCATTGCCTCGCCACAGCTTTTTTTAAAAGAAGGACACCGCACGATTGTTACTAATATAGTCTTGGAAAGCACTGCGGATACTCCTCCTGTTCTTTCCCTTTCTGGTGATATAGAAGTGTTCTATTCGAGCGAAGAAGGCTGGACGCCTATTGATCTAATGGTAGCGGAAGTATTCGAGGAGACCTCGGTTACCCAACCCCCTACAGCACCGAATTGGCCTACTGTACAACCGTTTACGACCCAAAAATTGATAACGGCCGGCTCCTCGTCTGGGCAAGGTTACCAGGATCTATCAGGGCCACCGCAAGAGCGAATTCGATACCAATCGGGGCCGATTCCAGAAGTACGTGTTCGTACCTACCAGCGGCAGACCACCAACAATCAATTAGCCTTTACAGGCAATACGGAACCCATTATAGAGGAGAAGCGCGTACTCAGTTTGGCGCTAATTCTACCAGAAAGTGCTCCGGCTATGCTTGCTTATGATGAGGCTTTGCATGAAGGCAACTATGCTACCCGTTGGCCTGTGCTCCGAGTGATGCTCAAAAAGAACAGTCGTTCTTACCAAAATTTAAGCCAGTATATTTTTCGTACGGCAGAAGTAGATACCTATGTGCAGGGCGTTCGTGACCTAGTACTCCAAAACGATACGCTTCCGCTGGATAATAGTGGGCCTTTCTTACCCTTTGGGGCACAGCCGCGCCTCGGCTCTACCTTTTATATCGGCAGTGCTGAAGTTTTTCAGAAAAAGCTGAGCCACCTGGAGGTGCAGTGGAGCTGGAAGGATGCCCCGAGTTTGTTTTCAGAATACTATCAGGCTTCTTATGGAGCAGCTGAGGGTACCGGTATTATCTATGGCTCTGTTAATAATGCCTCTTTTGATTTTGAGTTTTCTTACCTCTACCAAAAGCAATGGCTAGATCGCTTTACGCGCATCGACAGCTTATTCAATGTAGCGGATGCCACGCTTCCGCAGTCGAAGACTTTCCAAAATACGGTTTTTGCGCCTTTTGCAACAGAAATCAACTATCAGCGCCTCCCTGCCCTTCAGTCGGTTGGGCGCTTCAATCGGGCAGGCACGAAGAATGGCTTTGTCAGAATGGTACTCCAAGGAGTTAATGATGAGGAAGCAGCTTTTACCGCTTTTGGACATCGAGAAGCCCCTCGTATTTATAGCCAGCAGGCTATTGCACTGAGTCGTTTTACAGTCGATGGAGGTGAGGGGGAAGAACCGCCTTTACCCAATCCTCCCTACACGCCAGAGATGGAGCGTTTGTCTATCAACTATGCTTCCGTGCAGCCGCTGGAGCTAGAGCAGGAGATCGATGCTTTCTTTACCATTGGCCCTTTTGGGAATAAAAAAATACGCCCCAGTACCAATGAGCCTATTGTTCCACTCTATACCGAAGAAGCAACGCTATACATTGGGTTAGAAGGCCTGGAACCCCCACAAACCGTCAATTTCTTATTCAAATTGGCAGAAGGAACCGGTTCTAAAACGCAGGTGCCCGGCGCGTTCCGTTGGAGTATTTTGGCACAAAACCAGTGGCTCGACCTAAGCCCTGCTGCGATCTTGATCGACTCTACCAATCAATTTCAGCGGTCGGGTATTGTGTCTATTGCACTCAGTAGGGCGATGACGAATCAAAATAGCCTCATGCCCGCAGGGCAACACTGGCTAAAGGTGAGTGTAGCGACGAATAGTGCAGGTATCAATCGTTTTATTTCGGTACAGACCCAAGCGGTAGATGCCAATTTGGTGCTATCAGCAGATGCTGCGCCAACGCTCTCTGAGCACCTCAACAAAAAACTGGCAGCAACAACCATCACCAAGCTGGTGGAACGAAAAGCAGCTATCAAGAAGATTACCCAGCCCTACCCCTCTTTTGATGGGCGACCCATAGAAGATGCCGAGAACTACTACACCCGTACTAGTGAATACTTACGGCACAAAAATCGAGCTATCACCATTTGGGATTACGAACGGCTTATCTTGGAGGAATTTCCTTCCATTTTCAAAGTCAAATGCCTCAATCATACGCGGCCGGATGGCTTAATGGCACCGGGCCATATTACAGCTATCGTGGTTTCTAACCAAAAGAATAATAGCCTGGCCAACCCGTTGCAACCGAGTATTAGCGAAGTATTATTACAAGATATTAAAGACTTTTTACTGCCACATACCAGCTTTTTCATACAGCAAAATCCCAATCGATTAACGATTGAGAATCCCTTGTATGAGCAGTTATTACTGGACTTCAAAGTAGCCTTTTTGCCCAAGTTGGATGTCGGTTTTTACCGGAATTTGCTCAATGAAGAATTGAAAAAATTCCTGTCGCCCTGGGCATTTGACGAAGGACAAGATATTGAGTTTGGCGGGATGATCCACCGGTCTGATTTGATGGCCTTTGTGGAGTCGCGCCCTTATGT
>JBCCRH010000447.1:0-4709 GCA_039208045.1 Bacteroidota bacterium | reverse complement strand
TTAGATCAGGATGTGGAAGACATGAAGATCAACCAAGAGGCACATCAATTAGCAGGTAGGAGTGCTCAGGTGTTGCTTGATTTCTACACGCGGCGAGCCCTGCCAAGCCCAGATTCCTTTGGCCTGTATCTGACTACCGTTTATCGAAATGTAACTTCTCTAACGAATACCGCCTCCTACGAGTTCTTAAAATCCAATGGCTTGGCCATTATCTCTAATGACTCGCTGCGTCTGGCCATTTCTCATCTTTATGGTATGGAGTACTCCAATATTCAGAAAATTGAAGAGTCGCATCGGCCTACCCAGTTTTATGATGCCCATCGAGAGAAAATCCTTACGAAGCTTGATCCTTATTTATATTTTGATGAAAATAAAATGCTGCGCCCTAGATTTCCAAAAAAAGAGCTTCCTTTAGATCCTGAATTGGTGGTGGCCTTTATTGAGATTAGAGGCTACCGTGGTTTTATCGCCAATTACTACGATGAAATATTCGGGCATATTGAAAATTTAAAAACACAAATCAAAGCCCATTTGGCTAGCTTACACCCAGATTAAGCTATCTTTGCCGTTCTATCAACAACCAATTCTTTCAATCTGTGGCAAAAAAGAAAGCTTCTGGCAAAAAGGGCAAAGTCACCCCGCTGATGCAGCAATATTTTAGGGTGAAAGCCAAATATCCTGATGCCATTCTATTATTCCGTGTCGGTGATTTTTATGAAACCTTTGGGGAAGATGCTGTGACCGCTTCTCGGGTATTGGGTATCATTCTGACCAGTAGAAATAATGGAGGAAGTGACATCGAATTAGCGGGGTTTCCGCATCATTCGATGGACTTATATCTGCCGCGTTTGGTGAAGGCTGGCTTTAGAGTCGCCATTTGCGAACAGCTAGAAAAGCCAAGTCCGCAGAAGAAAATAGTGAAGCGAGGTGTAACAGAGGTGGTGACGCCAGGCATTGCTATCGATGATAAGTTATTAGATCATAAAACCAATAACTACCTGGCTTCGGCTGTCTTTGGCAGGAAAGATCGCATGGGACTTTCCCTCTTAGATATTTCGACAGGTGAGTTTTTGGTGTGCGAGGGCACGCATGCGTATATCGATAAATTGTTACAGTCTTTTCAGCCCTCTGAGATTGTTTTTTCCAAGGAAAAGCGCAAGTTGTTTGAGCAGCGCTTTGGCGATAAGTTTTATACGTTTCAGCTCGACGAATGGGTCTACACCGTGGACTACACGCGAGAAAAGTTGCTAGAACACTTCGAGGTGCAAAACCTAAAAGGCTTTGGTGTAGAAGAGCTAGAGCTGGCACAAATGGCAGCCGGCGCAACCTTGCACTATCTGGCGACCACCGAAAATAAAAACCTCCAGCACATCAATCGCATCAGCCGATTGTACCAAGACCGCTACGTTTGGCTCGACCGATTCACCATTCGAAACTTAGAGTTGCTTCATAGTAATCACGAAACGGGTGTTCCGCTGATCAAAATATTGGATCAGACGCTGTCGCCTATGGGTGCGCGCTTGCTCAAGAAGTGGGTAGTGTTGCCATTGCTTTCGCAAAATGCGATAGAGGCGCGCCTGGATGTGGTGGACTTTTTTGTCAAAAATACCGAAACGGCGCAGCAAGTAGGAGCCTTGATTCAGCAGATTGGAGATTTGGAACGCCTGATTTCTAAGGTGCCGCTGGGAAAAATTAGTCCGCGAGAAGTAATGCAGCTCAAGCGAGCATTGGAAGTGCTGGTACCTTTAAAGGAACTTTTAGCGACAAGCGAAAATAGCTACCTGGAAAAAATAGGTAGTGGGATACACCTGTGTAAGGAGCTGCGCGAACAAATAGAGCGAGAGGTAGTAGCAGAGCCACCTGCGAACTTGACTAAGGGAGGCGTCATTGCCGATGGCGTTTCGGAAGACCTAGATGAGTACCGCAATATTCGGTCGAATGGCCAAGAAATGCTGGTAGCTATTCAGCAAAAAGAGGCGCAACGTACAGGTATTACTAGCCTGAAAATTGGCTTTAATAATGTATTTGGCTACTATCTAGAAGTAACCAATAAGTATAAAAATATGGTGCCGGAGGAGTGGATGCGCAAGCAAACGCTGACCAACTCCGAGCGCTATATTACGGAAGAAATCAAAGAGCTGGAAAGCAAAATATTGGGGGCGCAAGAGAAGATGCTCGAATTAGAGGATCAGCTTTTCCAACGATTGGTTTTTGATATCGCTAACTTCATTGAGCCGATTCAGCATAATGCTGCACTAATTGCACAATTGGATTGCCTACTATCGTTTGCACGAGTAGCCGTAAAACAGCAATACTGCCGCCCAGTGATTGATCAAAGCTATGAGATCGATATCAAAGCAGGGCGTCACCCCGTCATTGAGCAACAGCTTGCTATTGGCGAAAGCTATGTACCCAACGACGTGTTTCTCGACACAGAAACGCAGCAAATCATGATGATTACAGGGCCTAACATGGCAGGAAAGTCAGCCTTATTGCGGCAAACCGCCCTCATTGCACTGATGGCGCAGATGGGCTCGTTTGTTCCTGCTGAGGCAGCACGGCTCGGACTGGTGGATAAGGTGTTCACACGCGTGGGGGCATCGGATAATATCTCCTCTGGCGAGTCGACTTTTATGGTGGAAATGAATGAGACGGCGAGCATCATGAATAATGTGTCGAATCGTAGTTTGATCCTATTGGATGAGATTGGGCGTGGAACCAGCACTTATGATGGCATATCGATTGCTTGGTCTATTGCGGAGTATTTGCACCATAATGAGCATGCCCGCCCAAAGACCCTCTTTGCGACCCACTACCACGAGCTTAACGAACTAGCTAATAAGTTTGAACGTATCAAAAACTTCAATATCGCTACACGAGAAGTGGGCCAAAAAGTGATCTTTTTGCGGAAGCTTATCCCTGGCGGAAGCCAGCACAGCTTTGGAATCCATGTGGCAAAAATGGCTGGGATGCCACGGAGCATCATCGAACGGGCAGCGCATATATTGGTACAGCTGGAGCAAAAGTCGATTGCTCAGGAAGGGGAGGGCAGTAATGGCATTCAAGCCCCAAAGGCAGATACGGCGGCTATTAGCACCGAAGCTTTACAATTGAGCATCTTCGAAACAGTTGATCCGCTGGCTGGGCAATTGAAAGAAGCATTGATGGATTTGAATTTGAATGCCATGACGCCAATTGATTGTATGCTCAAATTAAATGAACTTAAAAAATTAGTAGAGGATAGTGAATAATTTGAGGATTGGATTGCTGGGCTACGGCAAAATGGGGAAAGCCATTGAGCCAATAGCAATAGAAAGAGGCCACGAAATTGGGCTGAAAATAACGAGTCAGAATAGTAAAGACTTAACGGCTAGCAGCATCGCTCAGCTGGATGTGGCCATCGAATTTTCGAGGCCAGAGACTGCTTTTGATAATATAAAGTGCTGCTTGGAGCAAAAAGTGCCAGTGGTGGTAGGCACAACAGCTTGGTTGGATCGTTTAGATGAGGCGAAGGCGCTATGCGAAAAAACGGGTGGCGCACTGCTTTGGGCATCTAATTTTAGTATTGGGGTGAATCTGTTCTTTGCGGTCAACCGCATTTTGGCGAAGTATATGGCCGATCAGCCGCAGTATGCGGTGGCGTTAGAAGAAATTCACCACACGCAAAAGCTGGATGCACCCAGCGGTACTGCCATTACGTTGGCGGAAGCCATCCTGGCAGAGCTGCCAAATAAAAAGAGCTGGAAAAACACTGCCACAACGGACGAAAGTACTATTCCGATCGTTTCAAAACGGGAAGGGCAAGTGCCTGGCACCCACGAAATCGTGTACCAATCGCCCATCGATACCATCACCATTCGCCATGAGGCCCACTCTCGAAAGGGCTTTGCAATGGGAGCGGTGCTGGCAGCAGAATGGCTGGTAGGTAAAGCTGGCTTTTTTGATATGAACGACTTTTTAGGATTCAAATAATGGAGCGTTAGTAGGCTTCATAAACCCAAACGTGATGATGAAGAAATTACTCAAGCTGGTGCTTGGACTGTTACTGCTTTTTGTGATATATATAGTTGTAACACTTATACATGGTACGCTTACTGATTATCAGCCACCACTAGAAACGGAGCTTCGCTTGGAGCAATCTTCGGGGCAGCTCGTGATTCAAGATTCTATTCTCAGTTTTGCTATTTGGAATTTGGGTTATGCCGGACTAGGGAAAGAGTCTGACTTTTTCTTTTCTGATGGTAGCTCGCTCTTATCTGGGGGGCGTATGGTGCGTAGCTCAGAGGAGTTAGTAGAAAAAAACCTAGCTGGGATCGAGCAATTTCTGAAGGGCACCCGATCCGATTTTTTTATGCTGCAAGAAGTAGACTATGATTCCAAGCGCAGCTATGGGCATAATCAGTTTGCCTTGGCTCAGGAGAGTCTGCCAGCTTACGCGGCTGCAAAAGCTACTAATTATCAGGTAAAGCGGGTACCACTTCCTGTATTAGAGCCTTGGAATGTGTACGGAAAAGTATGGGGTGGGTTGGCGACATTGGGCCGCTACCAGCCCTTGGAGTCGAAGCGCTTGCAATTGCCTGGTGAATACGCCTGGCCTACTCGTATTTTTCAACTGGATCGCTGTATCCTGTATCAGCAGTATGCAGTAAAAGATGACCGGAAGCTAACGCTTTTGAACGTTCATAATTCGGCCTATGATGGTGGCGTGC
>JBCCRH010000446.1:0-4716 GCA_039208045.1 Bacteroidota bacterium | reverse complement strand
TCATAAAAGCCACGCTGGTCTACCGTAAAGGAGGCCTCCCATACATCATTCGTAGTAGGAGTCATAAAAACTTCTGTCCAGCGTTTTTTGCTTTGTTGCTTATAGTAGATGGAGGCGCGGATAGCATCGTGGCCGTCGCCAAATACAGCAGCAGTAACGGTAACTGTTTCGCCTAAAACGCGCTTGATAAAGAATTTGCCGCCATCGATTTCTGGCTGGACATGTTCAATGACTACACGATTTCTCATGGTGCTTGAAGGTTGATTTTTCAGTTAGGTAAGGGTAAAGCTGAAAGCTAGACACCTCGGAGCACTTAAAACCTCGGAGGTCTTAAGTGCTCCGAGGTCTTAAGACCTCCGAGAGGTACTTAGTATCCAAAGCAAACCAAGCAGCTCTACACCAACACAATGATACCCAGAAATATTGACTTTTTTTACCTTAATCTTTCCCTACCTACTCAAGGTCTTAAGACCTCCGGAACGAAAGCTCATTGCAGCGTCCTGTTTTTTCCAACTTAAGCTTTTAACTGCAAACAAAACGTTAACCCCCTTAAAGATTCGTTAAGGCCTTTTCCCTTCCTTTGCCCATACCGTATTTTTATACCAATGCGATACTTAACCACTATAATCGTAGCGATCAGCTGCCTCATTGGCCTCATGTTTATCCAATACCGCCTGCTGCGAACGGGCCTGGTACTGGAAAAAGCGCGCTTTGACCAGAAGCTAGAGCTTAGCCTTCATCAAGTGGTACGCACTTTTGCACAACCTAGTATCTTTCAAGAGCGACTCCTACTCTGGTACACCCGCCCGCCCGACAGCCTCCACCTACTTGAACAAACACTACCTCAACAACTAGAGAAAAAAATAGCCATCGCCCTTCAAACAGAACTCCAAGCCCAGGATATTAGCACCCAATTTTCGTTTGCGCTCATCGAAGAACCTGCCCAGCACATCCTCCTCGCTTCCCCGAGCTTTCAAGAAGAAGCCTTCTCCTTTCAAACTTACCGAAGAGCTATCTCCGGGCCCATTATTCGAGCCTGTGGCTGCGAGTTACTCCTGCAAGTACACTTCGATCACTTATTTAGCTTTCTGCTTGCGCAAATGGCCTATTTGATCGTTCCATCGATCATCTTTTTTATTGCACTGGTGATCTGCGTGGGTATTCTGGTCAACAGCCTCTTGCGGCAACGCAAGCGCGACCAAGTCAAAAATGATTTTATCAATAATCTGACACATGAGCTAAAAACACCAGTGTTCTCCGTTCAATTAATGATTCGCCTACTACGAGATGCCATTCAGAAACGCAATGAAGCAAAGAGCAAAGAACTGCTCCATCTGCTACAGCAAGAAAATACCAAGCTGAGTGGCCATATCGAAAAGGTGCTGGAACTCGCTAGCCTAGAACAAAAAAACTATCAATTAGAACGCACCCCACTCGATATGCACCAGCTAATCGAGGAAGTCAGTAAGAGCTTTGAAGTCCGCATTTCGGCGAAAGCCGGCCAGCTAAAAAGGCAATTAGCAGCAGCTCTGCCCATGGTATCAGGCGATAAAACGCATTTGGCAAATGTGTGCCGAAATGTATTAGATAACGCCCTGAAATATAGCGCTGGTGCGCCCACCATTACCGTTTCTACCGCCAATATTGATCACTATTTCAGCTGTCGTATCTCCGATAATGGCATCGGCATTCCTAAGGCATTTCAGGGCATGATTTTTCAAAAATTCTACCGCGTCCCCAATGATAATATTCACAACAATAAAGGATTTGGCTTAGGCCTAAGTTACGTTAAGCAAGTGGTGGAAGCGCATGGAGGGCAAGTGGTGGTGCAAAGCCAAGTGGGCAAAGGCAGCCAGTTCGAAATTCGTTTACCCTATCTAAACTCCTGACGATGCAAGCAACTATTTTATTGGTAGAAGATGACCCTACCTTGGGCTATGTACTCAGCGAATATCTGAAGCTAGAAGGCTTTACGGTGCAGCTCGCCAAAACAGGAAAAGAAGGCCTCAAGCTCCTCCGCAAATCCGTCTTCGACCTCTGCATCCTCGATGTGATGCTCCCCGAAATGGACGGTTTCCGTTTAGCGGAAGCGATAGAAAAAGAAGGCCATGCGCTCCCATTCCTATTCCTTACCGCAAAGTCACTCAAAGAAGACAAACTAAAAGGCTTTAACCTCGGTGCAGATGACTACCTAGTCAAGCCAGTAGATGAGGAAGAACTGGTAGCACGCATCAAAGCCGTGCTGCGCCGCGCCTATCAAGAAGAAGAAAAGCGTCTTGAACCTTTCGAAATAGGAAGCTACTTATTCGATTATCCCAACCTACAGCTCCAGCACCAAGAAGAAAAACGCCAGTTGACCGAGCGCGAAGGCAAACTCCTACGCCTCCTCTGCGAGCACCAAGATCGACTGCTGCCTCGCACCAAAGTCCTGCGCACCCTCTGGCGCCAAAGCGACTACTTCAGCCGCCGCAGCATGGACGTCTTCATCTCTCGCCTGCGCAAATACCTCGCCGCCGACCAGCGCATCAAAATCACCAACGTATACGGAAGTGGATTTATCTTTTCAATCGAAAAGTCATGTTAAGCGGGGTGGGAACGGCAAATTAGGTGGGTGAGGGTGCCAGCTTTGCGCGTGAGCATTTAATTTGCCAAGATTTTTCCGTCCATTTTTTATCGACTGAAAAAATGGACCCGCCGGAGGCAATATCCAGGGTAGGAAATCAACATAAATGAATAACCACCTGCAAGCAGATGGTTATTCATAAGCTCCTTAAGGCTTCGCCTTAGCCGCCCCCGTCACCGGATTACCATCAGGATCAACAAGAATCACCTCATCAAAACCCAACTCTTTTAATCCAGGTAAGATTTTTTCTTTATCACCAACCACAAAGAAGCTCAAGTCCTTCGGACGTACCAACTTTTTGCTCAACTTACGCACATCTTCTAAACTCAAGTCACGCACCATCTGATCATACTTTTGATAATAGTCATCTTTCAGGCCGTACTTCACCACATTATTCACCGAGCCCATCACTGCATTGTTCGTTTCCCACTGCCCAGGAAGCTGTAAAATGGTATTATTCGTCGTCTTATCAAACTCTTCCTGGGTAATTGGCTGATCACCAGAAAATTGTTCAAATTCTTTGAGAATCTCCTGTACAGATTCCTTGGTCTTATCGGTTTGTACAGGTGCATAGGCCATCAATGGGCGCTGCCCTTTAGCTTGAGGATTAAAGGTATAGGCACCATAGGCCCAATGCTTATCTTCCCGTAAATTCATATTCAGGCGAGAAGTAAATTCACCCCCTAAAATATTGATTGAAGTTTGGCGCGCAATTTCAGAAATGTCTCCATAAGGCTCAATTAAGTAGCCACCAATGATCACCGACTGCTGTGATTCTGGGCGATCCATGAGGTAAAGTGTACTCTTAGCTTGCTCCTTTACTTGTGCAATATTTTTCTTGGGTGTTTTGCCTTTCTTCCAGTTTCCAAATTTTTGCTCCACCATAGGTAGTAACTCTTCCATTTCGAAGTCACCTACTACGATTAGAGTCGCATTATTTGGCTTAATCCAGTCTTTGTAAAATTTCGTTACATCATCACGCGTCATCGAAGATACCGTAGATTCAAAACCAGAACCAGTGAATGGCAGGCTATACGCATGATCCTCCCCATATAAATATTTAGGGAACACCCGCAAGGCCATCTGCACTGGATTCGACTTTTCACGCTTAATCCCATTCAAACGCTCCGACTTCAAGCGGTCAAATTCATTCTGTGGAAATGCTGGATTCAGAATTACATCCGAATACAAGTCTAAGCTCTGCTCAAAGCTCGGCTTTAAAGTATTCATACTTACATACGACATGTCCAAATCGGAATACGCACTCAAGCCCGCCCCCATCATACTCAACTCATTGTTAATTGCCAATGCATCCTTTGTCTTCGTACCTTCATCCATCATGCTCATGGCCAAAGATGCAGTACCCGGCTTACCCATCTGATCTGAGGCATAGCCCGCATCAAACATCATATCCATAATTACCGTGGGTACGCCTTCGCGCTTCGCTAGCACCACTTCCATCCCATTCTTCAAAGTTGCCTTTTGCAAGGTTGGGAATTTTGCGGTGGCAGGAGGGCCCATTTCTGGTAACCCTTTAGAGCGATCTACCGCAGGCTCCGAAGTACTGTACTCTGGGAACGGATTGCACACCAAGGTATGGCGGCCTTTAGATAACCACTTCTCTGCTGCTTTACGCAAATCCTCGGCTGTTGCCTCATGTACCATGTTCAAGATCTTCTTGTAGTGATCGGGGCTACCACCGTACACTTCGTGCTGCGCCAAAATATCTGACTTACCACCAAAACCACCAATTCGTTCAATACCTTTGATAAACGAAGAGAAATACTGTGCCTTAATACGCGCCATCTCAGCTTTTGTAGGGCCATTTTTAATGAAATCCATCAAGACTTCATTCACTGTATTTTCTACCGTTTCTAGCTCTACACCAGGCTTCACATTCGCTTGGATAAAAATATTACTTGCAATCTCTTTGGGCCAGCTAAATGCCGAAGCTCCACTTGCTGATTGATCTTCATAAACGAGCTTTTTATATAAGCGAGAATTCTTACCACGTGCCAGCACATCTGTCACCAAATCAAGGTGGATAAACTCTTTATTACCCCATTCTGGCACATTCCAAGCCATCGCTACCC
>JBCCRH010000445.1:0-4728 GCA_039208045.1 Bacteroidota bacterium | reverse complement strand
GTAAAAGCCAAAGCAATCGCTACCATCAATAAGCAGGATAAAAACTTGCCAACCACTACTTGCTGACTACTAACCGCTTTGGTAAGCAACAATTCAATAGTACCTGCCCGTTTTTCTTCGGCCAATTGCCGCATGGTCAATGCTGGAATAAAGAAAAACAAGGTCCAGCGTGCTACCCCAAAAAATACAGCCATATCAGCTTGCTTACGCAAAAATACGTCTGCGCCGTAGAGCCACGTAAAAAAGCCGCTAAAGCCCAGAAAGGCAATTAAAATAATGTATGCGATAAGCGAGTCGAAATACGACCCTAGCTCTCGCTTTGCTATAACCCAAACAGGACTCATAGTCTGTCAATATTTTTTTGTGCTAAACGTTTTAGCCTGATTATTCAATTAATTGGATACCGTTAGATCGCGGAAAATATCCTCTAACTTGGTTTCAAAAGGAATCATTTCGGTCAATACCCAATTGTTTTTCACACAAGCTTCGAAGACAAAGCGATTGGAGGAAAGCTCCGGTAAGCTTTGAATTTCGAAACGCATCTGCTCGGCATCTACTATATCTACCATCGCCACAGAGTGGATACTTTTAAATGCTTCGAACGCTTCGTTGGCATTTTCAGGCCCTTCTAGCCGTATTTGGAGGACTTGCTGGCCCTGGGCTTGCTTGCGCAAAGTGGCTGCTGTGCCATCTGCTACAATTTTTCCTCGGTTAATAATAAGTATGCGATCGCAGGTGGCTTCTACCTCTGGAAGAATATGCGTGCTGAGAATGACCGTCTTTTCACTGCCCAAATTCTTGATCAACTCCCGAATCTCGACAATCTGGTTGGGATCAAGTCCGGTGGTTGGCTCGTCGAGGATTAATATTTCTGGATCGTGGATCATAGCTTGTGCAAGACCTACCCGCTGACGAAACCCTTTGGAGAGTTCGCGAATGCGCTTGTGCTTTTCGATATCCAGACCGCACACCCTGACCATTTCGCGCACACGAGTCGGTATATCGCTTTTGCGTACTTGCTGAAGGGCTGCGCAGAACTCCAGATAGTCCATGACGGGCATGTCTAGATAAAGTGGGTTGTGTTCAGGTAAGTAGCCGATATGGCGCTTAAGATCATTCGACTTGATCGACTGCCCACCGATGATAATATCGCCGCCTTCTATTTCGAGGTAGCTAGTAATCATCTTCATGGTGGTAGTTTTTCCTGCGCCATTGGGACCCAAAAAACCCAGAATCTCGCCTGTTTTAACCTCAAAAGAAATATTATCTACTGCTTTTTGATAACCATAGCTTTTGTTGAGGTTCTGAATTTTTATATCCATACGAATTGATTGGTTAAAGTGTAGATTTTCAGGAGTGCAAAATTAAAATATTCTCTGTTTTTGTAAAAAAGGGAAGCTCAAAAATTCCAAATGCATTAATTTTGCGCTTCTTCAGTTAATTAAATTATATGCTAATATGAAAAAGATAATGATGCTCTTTGTGCTGACCAGCTTAGTTGCCTGTGGCAATAGCAATCAGCAAGTAGCTGTACAGGGATTTGATGCTACTGGTTTTGAGATGGAAGCGGTGGCTAATTCTAACCTTCAACGTGCTCTTAAGAAAGATGCAAGTGGAAAAGTATTGGAGGAGGGGTATTTGAATAATGGCGCCAAGACCGGAGCTTGGGTCACTTATGATGAAAGTACTCCATTTCCGCGTAAGGTTGAAACCTTCGATAATGGAGTCTACACAGGAGTGTATATGGAATTCAACGAAAGAGGGCAATTGGAGCTATTGGCTAATTATCAGAACAATAAGCTGAATGGCACTTGGGGAAAGTATAGTTTTGGGCGCCCTCAGGAAGAAGCAAGCTATAAGAATGGCAAATTAGACGGTACGTATAATAAGTACTTTGAGCGTGATGGTAAACTTCAAACCTCTATTGAATATAAAGACGGCGTACAAGATGGCTATTATCGCTTCTATGATGATAGTGGTAATGTAAAGTTGGAGTATTTGTACAAAAACGGAGAAAAGGTCGAAGGGGGTATCAAATCAGCTCCTACGGAGTAAAGCAAACCAAAAAAAATGCCGGAGGATAAATCAGAGATTATCCTTCGGCATCAATCATTAAATATTCTCACACAAAAAATTGTGATGAATTTAAGGATTAGTTGGGGGAAAACCAATTTTAGGCTTCTTCAAGTCCAACTTTTCCTGTATTTCTTGCTGCACTTCACGAAGCAACTGTAGTTTTTCCTTTGGTATGCGTCGCTTGTCAGTCAGCAGTTTTTCTAGTGCCGGCCTTTTACCATTATCCATCCAATGGTATAGCCCCAGCAAATCTTTAATTCCACCCATAATGCGAATGTGCTTTGTCCAGCGCACCAAAAAAGGCACTCCAAACATGTGTTGTAAATCTTGTCAGGTTGTATAAAGCTGAGGCTAGGCTAGTAATCTGACCATAAATGATCAAGTTATTTCACCTAACTTGTTATATACAATATCCCCTTAAATTGCTTGGAAACCAATTTTTTATCCGAAACAACTGTATGAATTCTCGAATGCGGACAATTGAGACTAGGAAAAAGAAAACCTTTTAGGCTTTAGAACGGCGACTTTGAGAAGACCCAGAGTAATTCCTGATGTATTCCTTTGGTGTAAAGCTGGTGATTTCCTTAAACACTTTGTAGAAAGTAGACTTGTTCTTAAAGCCACACTGTAAGGCCACACCGTACAGGGTAAGGTGTTGATAATCAGGGTTTGTGATTTTACGCTTCGCTTCTTCTACTCGGTAGGTATTGATAAAATGCTGGAAGTTGGAGCCCGCATAGTGGTTGACTACTTGAGATAAGTACTTGGTATTAGTAGCTAATTTATCCGCCACATCACGCAAGGTGAGGTTAGGGTTTAAAAATAGCTGCTCTCGTTCGATAAGTGATCGCAGTCGGAAGTAGAGTTTGACTTCTTCCACTCCCTTTAAGCTACTAGAGCTGTATTTTTCATTCAACTGTAATAGTGGAATATTAGAATCGTCCTCAATTTTATCGCCATCTACTTCGAAGGCAATAAAGTTAGAAAGCTCTTGACCGTGGTCGAAAATAGGATGGATAACTAATTTACAATTATACCGTTCTCCATTTTTTCGATAATTAGTAATTTGCTCGCGCAGGGGTACTTTTTTTTCTAGTCCCCTTCGAATTCTGAGAATGGCATCGGGTTCAGATTCTGGGCCTTGCAAAAGGCTAGGTTTTTTACCCAGAACTTCGCTCAATGAATACCCTGTGATGACGGTGAAGTCTTCATTCACCCACATGATATGCCTTTCTGCATCTGTCAATATAACCGCTACATTAGGTATCATTACACGTTTAATTTTTTGTTTAACACTAGCTACAATTGATAGAACAAAGTAGCTAATGACCGGAAAATACTGGTTTTCAATAACAAGATACGCATTTTATTATGCTAAAACAGATTTTTTAGAAAGTTTTTTCCAGTTCATTTGGTCTGTATTCAAGCACTGTATATCTATTTTGTTGAAGCCAAAAAAATAAAATAAACCACACAAATGCAATAACAATTGGTATATTTACGAACTCACTTTTATCAAATATAACTAGTTCGATGGTGCACTTTGGAGAACCTAACAGGCTTATTTATCAGTACGGTATGCCTCAGTACCCACATTGTATCGACTTGTATAGCCTCCTACCTGCCTCCCAAACCACCATACGATCTTGGCTGCCCAGACTCCTGCAAAAAAAGCCCATTTCATTTGCCTTAGAAACCACCTTTTCACAGACCAAAGCCCTACAACATTGCTATTATGACCATCAAAATCAGCTGAGTCATTTTGGGCACCACCTGTTTAGAATCGGTTTTCCCATTCTAGGCTGTACGCTAGATGAAGAACTTTGGGTTGCCCCACTACTCATCTGGCAGATGAAATTACAAGCCCCAACACCTGAGCAGGGCCACTGGGTGATCAATAGCATGGAGCAACTTGTTCCTACTCTGAACCCCGTTTTAGCGGAAGCGCTCCAACGACACCTAGGTATAGACCTATACCCACTATATGATGATTTATTGAAAGCTAACGATCCTGAAAGAGCGTTTCAGCAGCTACTCCAAGCTTTGACGCCATTGCTTGGTCATAAGCCAGATTTGCCTGATGCTTGGGAGCCGCTACCTGCTGGTGAGCAACTAGAACAGCTCCACCAACAGTCCAAGCTACTCGGAGCAGCCATATGTGGCTTGTTTCCTCCTGCCAAGCGTTCTTTCTCCTCAGATAGTTTAGCGAAAGCGCTTCAACCGCAACCACTCCCTTCAAGCGGTCACAAGTACGGACTCTTCAAATTAGACCCACACCAAACGAGTGCCTTTCACCATTGGCGACAGCAAAAAGTAACGGTGGTACAAGGAGATAGTGGTACTGGAAAAACGCAGCTGGCTGCCCAAGTCATTAGCAATGGCTTGTCGAATGGGAAGAGCTGTATTGTGGTAGCGAACAACTTGGCTACCCTCAAGTATATCCAAGCGCAACTCTCTAAATTTGGCTTAACCCAACTACACTTCTTGCTGCAAGATACACCGGCTGATCGCCAGCTATTTTTTGAATTGCTTCGCACGGCTTCCAATTCTGATACTAATCTGCTACAGCATAATGAAAATCGCTTTGAACAACTAAAAAACAAGCTCGACCGAGCTTCACAACAACTCGATGCGCCCTACCAAGCGTCCAGG
>JBCCRH010000444.1:0-4743 GCA_039208045.1 Bacteroidota bacterium | reverse complement strand
TTAGTGCGTCATCCAGAAGCGAAATTCATTGCTCACCCAGAGTGTGAAGCACATTTGCTCGAAAGAGCAGATTATATTGGCTCTACTAGTGGGCTATTGCGCTTTACGCAAGAGAGCGATGCAAAGGTATTTATTGTAGCAACAGAAGTAGGCATCATTCATCAAATGCAGAAAGCTTCGCCCGAGAAGACCTTTATTCCTGCACCACCTAACAATACCTGTGCTTGCAATGAATGCCCGCACATGAAGCGCAATACGATGGAAAAGCTCTACCTGTGTATGGAGTATGAACTGCCAGAAATTACCTTGCCACAGTGGGTAATTGATCAGGGGCGTGCTTCTATCGACCGTATGTTGGAAGTTTCTGCGAAAGCAGGATTGTAGTACTTGACGCGTACTGGCCAAAAAGCACTAAAGTAAACGTTAAACCATACGACAAGACAACTGTTTTTCGTTTGAAGAATCGGTGGTCTTGTCCTACCTTTGCATATGACACCATCCATGAACCGTTTTAAACTTTAGTCATTGAAAATGAGCTACAAACGATCCCTCAGAACATCCCTGCTTTCCAGCATTTTGATCCTTGTCTTTTCTATCCATAGTTACGCCCAAGACGGCTGGGAAGCTGGCTTTATGGTAGGTGCCACGCACTACTTTGGAGACTTAAACACCAGCTATCGCGTTGATCGCCCCGGCTTAGCAGGTGGAGTGATGGCCCGCTATAATTTTAATGAACGGCTGAGCGCAAAATTTTCTGCCAATTACGGTAGTGTAAGCGCCGATGATGCTGATTCAGACAATGCCTTTGAACAGGCGCGTAACCTGAGCTTTGAGTCGATCCTCATTGATGGAACAGCCCAGTTTGAATTCAACTTTTTGCCTTATGTACACGGTAGCAAAGATGAGTTTTTCACGCCTTATCTCTTTGCTGGGCTTACTGCTGTATATTTCAATCCAACCGCAGAGCTAAATGGTGAAACTTTTGAGCTGCGCGAGTTGGGCACAGAAGGGCAGTTTAAAGGCGAAGAGTATTACACCGTGCAAGGTGGCTTTGCATATGGCGGTGGTATTAAGCTAGACATCAACTATGAGTGGAGTATCAATGTGGAAATTGGTGCGCGCTACTTATTTACGGACTATCTTGATGATGTGAGTACCGTATATCCTGACATGGACGATCTGCTTCGCCTACGTGGCCCTGAAGCCGTAGCGCTTTCCGATCGTTCGCTTAGCTCCTCCGGCGTTGACTTGGGTCAAATTGGCGAAACGGGTTCGCAGCGCGGAAGCGGGAATAGTAACGACTCTTATATTATGGTTGGAATAGGGATAGCCTACTATTTTGGTGATCTCAAATGTCCAGAATACGGTCGTCGCTGGTAGTTATGCTTACGCAAAAAAGTTTTCGATTGCCTGCTTTTCCAAGGGGCTTCCACCTCATTACAGAGCTAGTAGAAGCACAGCTAGCCCCTTTGCCTGAAGTAGGCTTGCTTCATCTATTCATTCAGCATACCTCGGCGGGTTTGTGTATCAATGAAAACGCAGACCCCTCTGTACGTGTTGATTTCGAGCAAATCTTCAATCGGCTAGTGCCTGAAAATATGCCTTTTTTGACCCATACCTTGGAAGGGCCCGATGATATGCCCGCGCACATTAAGGCAGCACTAGTAGGTAGCTCTGTGAGTATTCCAATTACCAATGGTCGGCTTAACTTGGGGACGTGGCAGGGGATTTATTTGTGTGAGTTTCGGAATTATGGAGGGCAGCGGAGGTTGGTGGCAACGGTCACCTCGACTGCGCTCGGTGACCGTTGATAGAGCGTTGCTCTATGGTGTGACCTTCACTGCGCTCGGTGACCGTTAGTTCGGCTTCGCTCGGTGATCGCTGATAGAGCGTTGCTCTTTCGCTTCGCTCGGTGACCGTTAGTTCGGCTTCTCTTTACTCTTCTTTTGCATTTATATTAGATAACTTACGCTCTAACTCCTTCATAGAGTTTTCAATGGACTGATTGATTGCTTCCCAATTAATATTTTTTAGAGCTTCCATTTCTAGCTGTGCCTCTTTCATGGCTGCTTTGACTTCCGTTTGCATATCTTTCATCTCTTGCTTGAATTCATCGGAATTGAGGTACTGCTGGGCTTCTTTTACACTCTCTTGGTCGTCCCAGTCTATATCGTTTAAGTCTTCCAACAGGTCAAGCTGCATATCGGCTAGATCGAGTTCAATATCTTTTAGGTCTTCGAGTAGATCAAGACGCAAATCAGCCATTTCCTCCTTGAGATCGGCCATTTCGTCTTTTAGGTCTTCTTTCATGTCCTGCAATTCTTCCTTAAGTTCTTGCTTAGTTTCATTAGACTGAGCGGCTAGGGTAGCTGTTAGGAGCGTACAGAGGGTGCAGAGGAGTAGTACCTTTTTCATTGGTGATCGTTTTTTTTGGTGAATAATTGTAGTAAAGACTTAAGAATACTCGAATAGTTGCTTCTGCTGGGGAAAGGCGGTGGGGAAAATGCCCAGTGTGTAAGCGGCACTACTTTTACAATTCTGAAGGCACGTTGCTGGTAGTTTTGCAATTCCCTGTACCTTTGTGGTTGCTCTCAGCTGTAGTTGTTTGGGGCAATCACACTTTAAGCAAATGGAATTACTTTTTGAAGGTATAAAAATGGGTTTTGTGCTGGCTATTCTAGTCGGCCCCTTATTTTTTGCGCTGGTGCAAACTGGGGTAGAAGAAGGGGCGCGGGCGGGCATAGTAGTGGGCACTGGTATTTGGGTGAGTGACTTTTCGTATATCGTGTTGGTGTATTCAAGTTTGGCTTTTATCCAGAAGGTTTCGGAAGGGGAATCTTTTGAGTTGTGGGTAGGCATTGCCGGGAGTATCATCCTCACTTTTTTTGGATTAGGGACGCTGCTATCTAAGCCACCGCAGTTGGAGCTTGGAGCGGAGGGCATCGTCAAGCGAACGCCCTACTATAAGCTATGGCTCAAGGGCTTTCTCATTAATAGCGTCAATCCGTTTACCATCTTTTTCTGGGTAGGCCTGATGAGTACAGTACTGATCCGTGATAACATCAGCGGGCAGGGGGCCCTCATCTTCTTTGGAGGCCTTTTCGGCACGATCGTCCTGACTGATATTGCTAAGGTGCTACTGGCCAAGCGCATTCGAAGGTGGATGCAATACCACCATATCTTGTGGCTGCGGCGGGTGTCGGGGGCGGCATTGTTAGTGTTTGGGGTGGTGTTGTTGGTGCGGGTGTTGTGGTAGAATTATTTATTTTTATTAAACTTTGTAAAACTGTCATTCTAACAAGACCGTTACACATAGCATGAAGGGAGCTTTTCAGATTGCACGTATTTTTGATATTCCAGTAAAAATTCACTGGTCCTTTGGCCTTATTTTCCTGTGGGTGCTCTATCTAATTTCGTCCACTCCGGGAGGTTTTAGTTGGGCGTTGGCCGCTTGGTGGAGCTTGGCGATTGTGACCCTATTTACTTGTGTGGTATTGCACGAGTTTGGCCATGCCTTGACGGCGCGTCGATATGGAATTGCTACCCGCGATATTATCCTTTTACCCATCGGAGGCTTGGCGATGCTGACTAAACTTCCCGAGAAGCCTTTTCAAGAATTTCTGGTGGCCATTGCTGGACCATTGGTAAATGTGGCCATTTCTTTGCTGTGTGTGCCTTACTTCTTTGTGGTATCGGCAGAAAAGCGGGAGGAGCTGCTTCATTTTTTTTGGGGAGCGGTAAATCCGAGGAGTAATTTATTTGCACCACACCTCACAGAGCTAGATTTATTTATCATGGGTTTGATGGTTCTGAACGTTATTGTTGCGCTGTTTAATCTACTGCCTGCTTTCCCGATGGATGGGGGGCGTATTTTTCGAGCCCTCTTATCGATGCGGATGTCTCGGGTGAAGGCTACGCGAATCGCTTCGTATGTGGGGCAGTTTTTTGCGGTTTTGCTCTTAGCCTATAGTATTTATCAGTTCAATTTGATTGCCATCTTTGTGGCCATTTTTGTGTTTATGACGGCGGCTAACGAGTTCAAGGCCGTCAAACAGGATGATCTGCTGCGTCGAACGCCAATAGGAGAGGTACTCCAAACCAACTTTCGTCGACTCTTTGAAAATGATACCTTGCAACAGGCTTGGTGGGAAGTCAATCAAAATGCGGATCAGCATTTTTTGGTTTTTGATGAATGGCAAGAGGTGAAGGGGGCGATTAGTAAAAAGAAATTGGCGGCTCAGCTGGAGCATCAGCACGCTACCACTCCTATTAAGTACCTTATGTCTACTCAGTTTACACCACTACTTGCTACGGATTCGCTAAAAACGGCGCTACAACAGATGCAGCAAAAGCAGCAGCGTATTTTCCCGGTGTACCAGAAGGGTCAGTTGGTAGGAGTTGTGGATGAATTCATGTTGATTCGGTTTTTAGGTGGGCAGTAGTGGCAATAATTACACAAAATTCAGCATTAACCATGAAAAAGACTAGGTGTAGTTTTGATTTTTCATGGTTAATTGGCGTTATCCCCACCTTTTATAGGTCGGTTACTCAAAAAAGATACCATTATGGCATAATACAAAACCTCTTCCCCCACCAATGGTGAGAAAAGAGGTTTTCTGCTATAATGCATAAATGCAACTATTGCTTAGCAGTAGGAGGCTCTTTGAGGTTCAATTTAGCCTTCACTAAAGGGAAAACATCATCCGAATCTTGTGCGAATAGGACAGAGTTGAAAACGCTCGT
>JBCCRH010000443.1:0-4752 GCA_039208045.1 Bacteroidota bacterium | reverse complement strand
GAGAACTCATCGTTCACCTTCACCGGCTTATAGTGTAATTGATCCAAGCCTGTCAAAACAGCATGCATCAATATCGCTTCTTTTTGGGCATTTTTGGGTTGAGGATAGTAAGCGGCAACGAGTAATCCGAGGGCTACCACAGAGAAGAAAATCGGGCCTCTGATCTTCATAGTTATATTTTTTTGTATCGAAAGTCTAGCTAAACGAAAAATGAAAGAATAGCGAGCTATGAAATTCGCAATAATTATAGAAGCCTGCAATGGTATATGCAGTATTTCAGATAAATATACTTTTTTTTGATAAAATTGTTTCACAGCCCCTGTCAGGCTTCTGTACTTTAACGAATGGTTAACGGCACTTGTTGCACAAAAATAAAGGGTGGAGTCCTTAAGCTCTGGTATTATCCTGCTCAAGTATAAAATACAAAAGCCCCAAATTCACTCGAAAGCAAGGAATTTGGGGCTTTTAGTAAAGCTGGGCCCGCGCTCAGTGGATTTGTAATCCGCGAGGCCCTAAAACTTATTTTTATTACACGATACTAGCCTAGCATCGGAGCAATTACCAATGCCACTACTGACATCAACTTCAATAAGATATTCAGTGAAGGACCAGAAGTATCCTTAAACGGATCACCAACGGTGTCACCTACTACGGCAGCCTTGTGTGGGCCAGAACCTTTGTAGTACTTCTCTCCTTGGATATCTACACCTTCTTCAAACATCTTCTTCGCATTATCCCAAGCACCACCAGCGTTTGATTGGAAAATCGCCATCAATACACCAGCTACGGTTACACCAGCCAATAAGCCACCTAGCATTTCTGCACCACCTGCAAAACCCACAATCACGGGTGTTACTACAGCGATCAAACCAGGAATTACCATCTCGCGAATAGAAGCAGCCGTTGAGATTTCTACACACTTGCTGTACTCTGCTTTTCCGTCTGCAGCTGTAAAGGTAGCTTGATCTGCTTTTGACCAGTCTTCAAATTCTTTGCCATCATTTTTGCGCATCACGTCTAGTGCTGCCTTTAACTCAGGGATCGTGTTAAACTGGCGACGCACTTCCTGGATCATATCCATCGCTGCACGGCCAACCGCACCCATTGCTAAAGAAGAGAATAAAAATGGTAGCATACCACCAATTAATAAGCCAGCCATTACAACAGGCTTAGAAATATCAATCGCTTTAATATCTGCAATAGTCATAAAAGCAGCAAAAAGTGCAAGAGCCGTCAACGCAGCTGAACCGATTGCAAAACCCTTACCAATAGCGGCAGTCGTGTTACCTACTGCATCCAATTTATCGGTACGTTGGCGTACTTCCTTGGGTAGTTCACCCATCTCTGCAATACCACCTGCATTATCTGATACCGGGCCATAGGCATCTACTGCCAATTGAATACCAGTATTAGAAAGCATCCCTACAGCTGCAATGGCAATACCATATAATCCTGCAAAGTAGTGTGCGCCAATGATAGCTGCTGCTAAAATCAAGATCGGAATAGCAGTCGACTGCATGCCTACCCCTAAACCAGCAATAATATTAGTTGCAGAACCTGTGATGGACTGATCCACAATACCTTGTACTGGCTTCGTCCCTGTACCCGTGTAGAACTCCGTGACAATACCGATTAGTAGGCCAGAGGCCAAGCCAATGATTACAGCGACAAATACACCAAAGCTAGAATAGCTAGTACCCTCAAATGTCCATTCACCTGGTAGAACAGTAGTCGCAATTAGGTAAGTAGCAGCCAACATCAAACCAGCAGAAATAAATTCTCCACGGTTTAGCGCTTTTTGTGGATCACCACCTTCTTTCACCTTTACAAAGAAAGTACCAACGATAGAAGTAATGATACCAACCCCCGCTAAGATTAAGGGCAATAAAACAGCATTCAGTCCGCCGTAGTCATTCGTATTTTCAAATCCCTGAACACCGATAAATGCAGCACCCAATACCATCGTACCAATAATAGAACCCACATAAGATTCAAAAAGGTCAGCGCCCATACCTGCCACATCACCTACATTATCACCTACATTATCTGCAATAGTTGCAGGATTCAGTGGGTGATCTTCAGGAATTCCAGCCTCTACCTTACCTACCAAATCCGCGCCTACATCTGCTGCCTTGGTGTAAATACCACCGCCTACACGCGCAAAAAGAGCAATAGAAGAAGCACCAAATGAAAAACCAGTAAGTACGGTAATTACCTTATTGATATCCCATCCCATATTAGAATAAATGATAAACAAAGTGCCCAGTCCTAATACCCCTAGTCCTACTACACCAAGGCCCATCACTGAACCACCAGAAAAAGCCACTTCTAGAGCCTTACCCAAGCTATCTCTAGCAGCATTCGTCGTACGAACATTTGCTTTTGTGGCCACACGCATACCAATAAAACCTGCCAGGGCAGAGCAAATTGCGCCAAGCACAAAGGAAACAGATACCAGCCAAGAGGATTCCTTACTGTCCGCTGTAAAAGCTAATAAAACGGCTACTGCCAACACAAAAATGGAGAGTACCCGGTACTCCGCTTTGAGGAAAGCCATCGCGCCATCCGCAATATTCTTGGCAATAGTTGCCATTCGTTCTGTACCCACTTCTTGTTTGGATACCCAAGCGTAACGTACGTAGGTGTATATTAAGGCTAACACACCAAACACAGGAATCGCTAACGTAATTGTTTGACCCATGATTATCTGAGTTTTGTTTTGGATTAAAGTTTTGAGAATGTGGGGTCTAGCCCCTCCCGAGATGCGGTTTTTCCATTCGGGGGGCAAAGCTAAAGCAATTTTACTTTTTGTCCAACTATAGAGGCTATTAAGAGGGGAACTCAGATGGAGATTGAGCGAAAAGTATTCCTTTTTTAGTAAAAACTTACTAATCTCTAAACCATTCTACTTTTTCTTGGATCGGTTGGCGCTTTCCTGGAAGTTCTGGCATATTGTGATAGCCCATATAAAGCAGGCCCAAGCAGCGTTCACCAGGCTGAAGCCCCAGAAAATCGGTAGCCTCCGCCATCGACTTGGGTGAACTCCAGTAGCAGCCTACACCATGCGCTGAGCAAGTCAACCACATATTTTGTACAGCGGCAGCAGTGGCGGCAATTTCTTCCCACTCTGGCACCCGCTCTTCAGGATCGCGCTGCATGCAGATGGCAATCACACAAGAAGACTGCAAGGCTTTTTTCTTCGTCTTCTCGAATTTTCTTTCCGAAAAAGCAGCCTCCGAAGTATGATCTTTATACCAATCACCCAGGTAGGTACTCAAGCGCTCTAGTGCTGCTCCTTGAAATACTTTGAAGCGCCAAGGCTCTGTCAATCGGTGGGTCGGAGCCCAATTGGCATTTTCCAGTATTTCCCAGATCAATTCATCTGAAATGGGCTGATCAGTATACTGTGGAGGAAAAATAGAACGGCGCTTACGAATGAGTGCGGTGGTTTCTTGTGCTGTCATTGGTAGTATGATAGGTTTGTAATAATCAACACTGCAATTTATAAACAGTTGGTCGAGTAAGCCTGTTTTTATTTATAGAAATTTCAGAAAATATTGAAAGTTTGTGCAAAAAGCCATAAATTGTCACAAAACAATCAAAATATGAAAACGAGAATCATCAACGGCCTTAATATACTTGACCTTTGCGCACAGACTTTACTTCTATTTAGTTTATTGGTTGGTCTTATGGCCTTGGCTGCCGATATGAAAGCACTAATTGGGATATTCCTGGTTCTTCCGTTTTTAGGACTTTGGCAGTTAGGGGCTAGTTTTGTGCGGATGTTGGGTAAGGAAAATCTATTTTTCGTTAAGTATTTCGGATACGCCTTGTCTTATATTGCATTCTTAGTGTTTGGGCAACAAGTTATGGGGCAGGCCATTGAGCAGCACCGCTTATCAGAAGTGTGGGTGGGAGTACTTTTGATTGCTATACCCAGTATTGCCGCTTTTGTCTATTATTTCAAAACATTAGAAGCAGCCAGCGAGGTGGCTCAAAAGTAGAAGATATGAATACAATATGGCGTTTTAGGATTGATCTGTATGTACAATTACTGCTATTGAGCTGCTACATGTTCTTGTTTTTGGGGGAGAGCGAAATGTGGAAAGGGGTATTAGCTTCTTTGACCATCTGGCAGCTTATCAGTGTGTTACAATCATCTATTGGGTATCAAATCAGAGAGCGGAAGCGGGTGATTATCCTATTGGCCGCAGGCTTTTGCCTACTGCTGTGGGCTGACTTTCCTTTACTGGCTATTTTTACTAGCTACGTGTTTATGATAGAAACTAGTGCTGACTACTACATTGTATCTAACCGCTCCCCCTCGTTCTGGGATTTAGCTTAATTTATAAAGAAAGTAGCTCAAAAATGCGCAAGTTGTACTATTTTCAGTGCTGGATTGTAATAGAGCATTATGAGTGCAATATCCCATACAGAAGAAAATTACTTAAAAGCTATTTTCAAAATTGTTGAAAAGACTGGTAAGCCCGCCAGCACCAATGCCATTTCTAAAGAAATGCAAACCAGCGCTGCTTCTGTCACTGATATGCTCAAACGCTTATCTGACAAGGAATATATTCATTACCAGCCCTATCGTGGGGTAAAGCTTACAGATGCTGGGGTGCGTATTTCTACTTTGCTGATACGCAAGCATCGGTTGTGGGAGGTTTTCTTGGTAGAAAAGCTGCACTTCTCCTGGGATGAAGTACACGAAATCGCAGAGCAGCTAGAGCACATCAAATCTCCTCAGCT
>JBCCRH010000442.1:0-4753 GCA_039208045.1 Bacteroidota bacterium | reverse complement strand
GTAGAAATTAACCACTAATCCCATGAAAAAATATTTGCACCTAACACTGCTCTGTTGCTGCCTGTGTGGTGGCCTCCTGGCCCAAGAAATCTGTAATAACAACGTAGATGATGACAATGACGGTCAGGTCGACTTTTTAGATTGCGACTGCACCAATAACCGAGGAAATAGCTGGCATTTTGGTTCTGGTATCGGTATTGATTTCAATACTAATCCACCAACGCCCTTTCTTAGCTCCATGGAGACCTTTGAGGGGGCTAGTTCTATCTGTGATGAAGATGGTAACTTACTTTTTTACTCCAATGGTGGCGGGCGCTTGCCGGGCTCCGGTCAGAATCCTGGCTTTATTTGGGATCGTAATGGCGATGTCATGTACGATATGATGGGGACAGAAGGAGGAGGCTTCAGTGCAACTAATTCTTGCGTTGCGGTAAAGAAGCCCAATTCTACCACCAATTATTATCTATTCACCATGGAAGAAAATGAGTTTGATGTTGATGGGGCTATTCCTGGGCAGGAAGAGGGTAGAGGGTTATCTTATTTTGAGATTGATATGTCTGCCAATGGAGGCCTTGGAGCAGTGGTGCTTGCCGACCAGCGGCTGCTAGTGCCTACCTATGAAATAATGGCGGCTATCGAGCACGATAATGGGGAAGATTACTGGATCATTGTTATTCGTGATGGGGCCGTTGAAAATCGGGAATTTATCGTCTTTGAAGTTACAGCAGCCGGAGTCAATCAGGCGGGTTCGTATTCTTTCCCATTTGTTGAAGGGGAAACCTTTGCATTCCTCAAAACATCACCCAATAGGCGACAGCTATGTGAGTGGTCGCCCGCAGCTGTGGTGTTTACCGATTTTAATCCTGCTACGGGGGTGCTATCCAACCGAGTACGGGTTCCGCAGCAGCAGATCATAGGCGCAGAGTTCTCTCCTTCTGGTCAATACTGTTATTTTGCCCAACGAGAAGATTTTAATGGTTTCGAACGTACTATTGTGCGACTTGACCTTAGTACGCTTTCTCCCACCAGCACGTTTGAAGAAGTACTGACCTACACCCTTTCTGAACCTGCTTTTTTTGTGCTTACGCAGGTTGGCCCAAATGGTAATATCTACTTTAGGGATGCTATTGGATTTCTAGGAGCTATTCTTTGTCCTGACAGCCCTACACCATCGGTGGATACGGAGTATATTCAGGTGATAGAAAATACGAATTCCCAATTTTTTGGTCTTCCTATCAGTATGCCTACTTATCCCAATCATTATTTTTTCCAACCTTTTGATCCATTAGAAATCACGGGCGCTACCGACTATGAGCTATGTGGTGATGCGATTACGATTGGCGTGCAAACGAATAAATGTGTTGATTTACTTTGGAGTACCGGGGCGGTTGGCGATAGTATTACCGTCTCCGAAGCTGGTATATATACCGTCACTGCTATTAATGAGTGCGAGACGGAGATGCTTGAGATTTCCGTTACTGCTGGTAATGCCAGTGTTTTTGAAGTGGATGTTCCTAATGAAGCCTGTGTGGGTGAAACGGTCTCTTTTGTTCCTATCGATTTACCTGCTGATGTGCAGGTGGAGTGGCGCACCCTAGGTGGACAGCTTGTCTCCACTGATCCAACAGTAAGTGTTCAACTTACTCAGGATACACAGTTGGTAGTCAGCTTTATACTCGATTGTGGAACAACGCAAACCGTTGTTGCTATCGATGCTACTGAGCCACCACTCCCGGAGCTTTCCATTATTGATGCAGACTGTATTAATCCTAATGGTTCAGTGGAGTTGATCGAGCCACAGAGCAGCTGGGTAGTGCAATGGGTCGATCCACTCGGAAATACGATTGGAAATGATACGGCTATCGATGGATTGGGGCCAGGAGCGTACATCGCTGTTATATCGAGTATTCCAAATAATGCAAACTGCACGGTGGGTGTCCCTTTCATCATCCAAGAAGTGTCTACATTGCTAATCGAAGAAGTAAGTGTTATCGGCAACTCTTGTCCAGATGATCAAGCTGGTATGTTAGAGATACTCGATATTGACGGCCAAGAACCTTTTGTAATAGAGTGGCTAGATGCTACGGCAACGCAGGTACTTAGTACGGAAATACTGTTGGAGAACCTATCTAATGGTACCTACTTATTGCGCGTCACAGACGATAATGGCTGCACTGCTGAGCAAAGCTACATCATTGAGTCTCCACCAGTGCCCAGTATCAGCATCGCTTCAACCCCTGCTTTTTGTGATACGCCTAATGGGGCAATTCTGCTTAATAACGTAGATAGCTTGCCCCTCCAAATTGAATTAAATGGACAAGCAGTAGATGAGGCGGAACTGCTTGCTTTGTTACCTACTACTTACCAGCTAGCTGTCCGCTCCGAAGAGAATTGTCTGGTGCTTGATTCTACCATATTCATTGAAAATGTGATTGACACCAGCCTTAGCGGCCAGCTGTCGTTAAGCGGTTTTGCCAATCGTCCACTCTTTATCGATTTAGGATTGACTGATCTGAATAACATTATCATTGAGTGGAGTCCAAGCAGCTCGCTGTCATGCACGGACTGCCCTAATCCTACTGTAGAGCTCAGTGAAAGTACGGTACTACAAGCCACACTTACTGATACGAGTACTGGATGTACAGGCGTCTATGAAGTCGATATTACGATCCGAGCTGAAGAGAAGGTCTACATTCCGAATGCTTTTTCTCCTAATGATGATGGGGCAAATGACTTTTTTGAAGTTTTTACTTCAGACCCGGAAGTGCGGGTATTGAGCATAGAGGTGTACAATCGATGGGGGAGCTTAGTATTTGAGCAGAGCGGTGCCGATCTGCGTTGGAATGGTACTTTCAATGGATCAGCTCTGCCAAGTGGGGTGTATGTATATGCAGTGGAAGTACAATTTAGTACAGGAATAGAACTTCTTAGTGGAGATGTAGCCTTGATGCGGTAATTTCAAGCGTTGAACAAACGCTTGCTTTATGAAAAAGAAGATTTTGCTAAGCCTTACTCTTCTGTGGGGTACTTTTAGTCTGGTAGCACAAGAGATTTGTGCGAACGGTATAGATGATGATGCGGATGGTTTAGTTGATCAAGCCGATTGTGATTGCATTAATAACCGAGGGAATAGCTGGCATTTTGGGGCAGGCTCCGGGATAGATTTTAATACTAATCCGCCTACTATTTTCACCAGTGCGATGGATACTTTTGAGGGGTGTAGCTCTATTTGTGATGAAGAGGGCAACCTACTTTTCTATTCTAATGGGGGCGGACGACTACCTTCGACAGGAGAAAATACAGGAATGATCTGGAATCGTAATGGCGAGGTGATGTATGATATGATGGGAACTGAAGGAGGAGGGCTGAGTGCACCCAACTCTTGCATTATTGTAAAAAAGCCCAATTCTACTACCAACTATTACGTATTTACGATGGAAGAGGTAGAGTTCAATGCAGATGGGGAGATTCCAGGGCAGCCAGAGGGTAGGGGGCTTTCGTATTTTGAAGTAGATATGTTGGCGAATGGAGGCTTAGGGGAGGTGGTGTTGGCGGATCAGCGTTTGTTAGTTCCTACTTATGAAGTGATGGCGGTTATTCAGCATGATAATGGAGAGGATTACTGGGTGATCGCTGTTCGGAATGGCGCGCTGGAGAATAGAGAATTTGTGGTGTTTGCTGCTACAGCGGATGGGGTCGAAGAGGCAGGTTCGTACTTTTTTCCTTCTTTTGGTAATGAATCTTTTTACTATATCAAAGCGTCCCCAGATGGGCGTCGGATTTGTGAGTGGTCAGCTACGTCTGCGGTATTTACCGACTTTGATCCTGCTACAGGGGTATTCTCTAATCGGACGCGTATTCTGCAAACTGGTTTGTCAGGTGGAGAATTCTCTCCTTCTGGTCAATACTTCTACTTCTTGCAGGTTCCCGATTTTGGTGCCGTAGAGCGCACTATTTTACGCGTGGATATGAGTACGCTATCACCAGCGAGTACCTTCGAGGAGATAGAATCATATTCGCTGCCCAATGCACTTGTCATCGGGCTATTTCAGCTGGGGCCTAATGGGGCGATCTATTACAGAGATGCATTTGATTTTTTGAGTGCCATTACTTGTCCGGATAGTCCTACGCCAAGCATTGAGCTAGAATATATTGAAATCGTTGAAGATGGAAATGCTTCTTTTTCATTCACCTTTTTTAGCCTTCCGACCTATCCCAATCACTACTTTTATCGACCGTTCGCTCCATTAGCGCTAAGCGGGGCAGCCGAATACGAAATTTGTGCTAATACTCCTATTACCCTTTCAGTACAAGCCAATAAATGTGCAGACTTGCTTTGGAATACAGGAGCAACGGCGGATAGCATTATCGTTTCTACGCCAGGTACCTACACCGTCACTGCTGCAAATGCCTGCGAAATGGTAACTTTTGAAATTGTTGTAAGCACCAACGAATTTAGTGAGTTTGACATACAAGCACCGGAAGAAGCTTGCCTAGGCGAATCCATTTTAGTTACTCCTACTGATCTCCCAACAGGAACTTCAGTAGAATGGCAAGCAGCCGATGGAAGCGTCCTTTCTAATACTACGATGCTGACTGTTGATTTCTTTCAAGACACGACAATAATTGGCAATTTTACTTTGGATTGTGGCATCGTGCAAGACACTATTTCTATTGCTTTGGTCGAATCGCCCGATCCCAATCTTATATTTAGTGATGCGGGTTGTGGCAGCCCAACGGGCTCTGCAAGCAT
>JBCCRH010000441.1:0-4765 GCA_039208045.1 Bacteroidota bacterium | reverse complement strand
TACGCATTTGGCGAAAGCTTTAGACCACCAGCATTAATACCATAAGTAATGAAGCGTTGTTTGCCATGAAAAGGGGCATAGCGTTGATAATCAGAGTAGAGTAAGTTATGTTTGAACTGTATTCTAACATCCAGCTGGAATTGTTCGTTGACTTTAGCGTGAATGGCAGGGTGCTTGATTCCTGAAAGGCCCACTCGAAAACCTAGTTGCTGAGCTTGCTGTAGGGCCTCGTATGAGGCATGGATGGCCTGCTCGTCTTCTCGGTTGTCCCAATGAATCATAAAGGTATCGAGGTTGTCACCAAAAAGGTAGCGGTACTCGTCGAGCATGACTAGTAGGAAGCTTTTTTGGAGGTTGTGTTCCGGAGTGCGGAGGTTATTGACGCTGCCCACTTTTATCATTACCTTCAGATCGTTGATACCATTGGCTTTTATCCATTCCAAAAGAATCTGTTCGGATTTTCTAAAGTCTGCTGGATTTTTATTGATGGGATAGTTGGTAGCAGCATCGATTTCGCGGAAACCTGCTTCATAGAAATAGTCGAGCAAGGCAAAGCACTGCTGGGGAGACGTAGTCCAGCCCCACATGGCGGTGCCGAGGATAAGGATGGGAGCTTGTTGGGGCATTTTAGTATGGGTTTTGCTTGCTTTTTAGTTCACGCATTGCCTTGATGTAGCGGATAGCTAAAGGGATAATTTTTACTTTGCTACTACTGATATCGTCTGTCCATTTGACGGGTAGCTCAAATAGCTGGCGCTTTTGCCATTCTGCGACAGTAAGTAACTCTGTGGAAAAAAACCAGCCATCATTCTGGGCACCTCCTTCATGCAAAGCCGGGTACACAGCGCGTTTTAAGAATTTGAAGCCACACATGCCATCCGAGAATTGTACCCCCAGGTAGGCTTTTAGTAAAAAGTTAAATATCCTAGAGGCCACTTCCCGCTTGAAGGGGCGATTGATGACCTGCGAGTTTCGGTGCAGTCGCGTGGCATATACTACATCATAGTTCTGTTTTGCAATAGCCTGATAAGCTTCTATGAAATGCGATAAATCGGTGGCTAAGTCTAAATCCATATAACCTACAATATCCGCCTCAGACTGTCCCCAACTGGTCTTGAGTGCCAAGCCCACACCACGCCGAGGCACTTTTACGTAAGTAACTTCCGGAATATCCGCACTCAATTGCTGCGCAATTTCTAGCGTTTTATCAGTAGAGCCATTGTCAGCAATAACGATCTGCCATTGGCCAGCAGTAGGGAAGTGCTGTCGCAAAAAGTGGTGCAGCGTCTTAACGTTGGCAGCTAAGGTCACTTCTTCATTTAAGACTGGAATGGTAATGTCAAAGGTCATGCTAAAGGATAGGTTGAAATAGCTTTCAGTGCGGCGCAAAGATAGTCAGAACTCACAAATCTTGCATTGGAGAACTATAAAGGCTTTGCTAAATGGTTTATTCCGCTATTTTTGCTGAGAAAATCCTAGCCATGCTAAAAATTGCTGTCTTCCCTGGTTCTTTCGATCCCATCACTATTGGACATGTTGATCTCGTCCGTCGCGCCTTGCCGCTATTCGATAAGATCATTATAGCTATCGGAGTAAATTCTCAAAAAAAATACCTCTTTTCACTCGATCAGCGGATTGACTGGCTCAATGCTGTATTTAGTGAGTATGACCAAGTGGAGGTCGATCAGTTTGAAGGACTGACGGCGCATTACGCACAGCAGATTGGGGCGCAGTATATGATCCGTGGCTTGCGCAATGCTTCCGATTTTGATTACGAAAAGACCATTTCGCAGCTCAATAAAATAGTAGGCTCTGGCTTGGAGACGCTCTTTTTAATCAGTCAGCCAGCGTTTTCCCACATCAGCTCTACGATAGTCCGAGAAATTATCAAAGGCAATGGCGATGCCTCGCCTTTCTTACCACCTGAGATCGTCATCGAAAAAGCAAGTCTGTAAGCATATGAACAATACCTATGATTGGCTCTTATTTGATGCCGACAATACGCTACTTGATTTTGAAGCGACGCAAGAATTTGGCCTCCAAGAAATGTTTAAGGATATTGGGATTCCTTATCAAGAGTCGTATATGGAGACTTACAAAGTGGTCAATACCGCCTATTGGAGTGCTTATGAAGATGGCAAAATTGATAAGGAAACACTAAAGGTGAGGCGTTTTGGGGAGTTCTTTCAGCGCTTGGGTGTTGAGGTGTCGCCGGAAGAATGCTCAAAAAGCTATCGAAAGCATATCGCCAATACGGATTTCTTATTGGAAGGGGCTATCGAACTACTGGATTTGGCGAAAGCCCACCACCGCTTAGCCCTAGTGACCAATGGTTTAGCAGATGTACAGCGCCCCCGCTTACGCAAATCGGGTATCTACGATTATTTTGAAGTCATTGTCGTCTCTGACGAAATCGGCCTTGCTAAGCCCGATCGCGCCTTTTTCGAATACTGCTTTGCAGAAATGCAGACCACTAAGCCCCACGAGCACCTCATGGTAGGCGATAACTTGAAAGCAGATATTGGCGGTGCTCAAGCCTTTGGCATGGAGACCTGTTGGATGAATGTTCGCCGAAAGGCTAATGAGACAGCGGTGAAACCTACGTTTGAGGTGCAGCAGTTGAAGGAGTTGCAGGAAAGGCTATTTTGAATAAGTCAAATTAATTGCTTGGATTACAAATCCGAGCGGCACGGGCTGGGTTGTTTTAGTGCTTCGCAGTTTTATTAAAAAGGTCGATGGTATAGTCGACAAGTAGATCCGTTTCCTGCATATGGAACGGGTGTTCTACGCCTTCTAAAGTGGTGATTTCTGCTTCACTTTCCATGATATTCATTAAGAAAGTGGAATTTTCGTAAGGGACTAAGGTGTCAATGTCGCCATGAATCAAATAGACGGGGACGCTTATGGTTTTGAATAACTCCATTACTTCGCGCAGGGCGTCGGGATGGGTGAGCTTTTCGATATTAGAGACCCAAATCATGCGAGGGAGCAAGTATTTAAAGAGTTTAAAGTTGATCCAGTAGGAGATACCAAAGGTCACTTCATTATCAGGATCGTACTGCCCGGCTGCGCCAATGACGTATTTTACTTTTTCAGGCTGCAGTGCTCCCATTGCTACAGCGATAGGTCCCCCATAGCTATGCCCTAACACCACAACGGGTTCCTGCTCGCTTTGAATGATTTCTAGCAAGCGTTCGGCTTGGTTTTTTATGGAACGATTAGCCCCTCTTGGCTTTGTTCCACCATAGCCTGGGCGATCGGCGATGAGGAGTCGGTAGTGCTCGTAGATACGTTGACGTTTAGCGAAAGCGACCCAATCCATGACACTGCCTGGCGCACCGTGTACCAGTAGCAGGGCAGGTTTGTCGGCTTCGCCAATGCTAAGGTAGCGCACTCCAGAGTCGGTGAAGTGAATCGTTGGTTGATAGTCAGGGATTTCGCTGTAGAGCCAGTGCGTGCCTTTTTCGGAAGAAACGTAGCGATCAAAAATTTCAATGGCAATGAGGAGAAGTGCAATGAGGCTAAAAACGATGATGGTAAGCCATTTTAGCAACAGCTTTATCCATTTTAGGAGGCTCAGGGTACGCATGGTGGATTGGCTTTATGGGTATAACAAATAAGTGGGGAATTAGATTTGGGTGGTTTGGAGGCAAAAGCGTAGCTTTGCGGCGTTTGAATCATTGCTAACCGTTCTAAAACCAATAAATGTTATGGCTGATGCATTTTTTACCCCACCTGTAGCAAAGAATGAACCAGTTTATAGCTACGCACCGGGCTCACCTGAGCGTGCTGCTGTGAAGGCTGCTATTGCTGAATTTAAGGCTACTGAAACGGACATCCCGATGTATATCAACGGACAGGAGATTCGCACGGATAATAAAGTAGCGCTCTATCCACCACATGAGCGCAAGCATGTATTGGGGCATTTCCATAAGGGAGGGTCTGGCCATGTGCATCAGGCGATTGAGGCGGCCTTGGCGGCAAAAGCAGATTGGGAAAATATGCCTTGGCAAGAGCGCGCCGCGATTTTCTTGAAAGCCGCAGACTTGCTCACAGGGCCTTACCGGGCAAAGATGAGTGCAGCTACTATGCTGGGCCAATCTAAGAATGTGTATCAGGCAGAGATCGATTGTATTGCGGAATTGGCAGACTTCTGGCGCTTCAATGTGGAGTTTATGACGCAAATCTATGAGCAGCAGCCACAAAGCCCAAGAGGAATCTGGAACCGTTCGGAGTATCGTCCGCTAGAAGGATTCGTTTTTGCGATTACACCCTTTAATTTTACGGCTATTGCCGGAAATCTTCCGGGTACGCCAGCCCTACTGGGAAATACAGTAGTATGGAAACCTGCCGAGACACAAATTTTTTCTGCTAAAGTGATCATGGAGATTTTTGAGGAAGCAGGCATGCCTCCAGGGGTAATTAACTTGATTTATGTAGATGGTCCCATTGCTGGAGATATTATTTTCACCCACCCGGATTTTGCCGGGCTGCACTTTACAGGAAGCACAAAAGTGTTCCAAGCGCTCTGGGGATTAATCGGTCAAAATATCTCAAAATATAAGACGTATCCAAGGATTGTTGGGGAAACTGGCGGTAAGGACTTCGTAGTGGCGCACCATAGCGCAAATGCTAAGCAATTGGCTACTGCCCTGGTTCGTGGTGCTTTTGAATACCAAGGCCAGAAGTGCTCGGCAGCTTCTAGAGCTTATGTTCCTTCCAATTTGTGGCCAGAAGTACAGGCCTTTATGCTAGCTGATTTAGC
>JBCCRH010000440.1:0-4774 GCA_039208045.1 Bacteroidota bacterium | reverse complement strand
TGCTGGCTCCCAACGCTTATTGCCTGCGTTATGTACATCCTTTTATTTTTTAACGATAGAGTGACCGCGCGCTTCAGGCTCGCGCGTACATGCATTTTTAATCAAAAACCGATTTAACAACATGAGGACTCCGTTTGCCTTGCTAGTGCTGTTGGCGCTAGCCCTAAACACGCTTTGCATTACTCAAACCTACGCACAGAAATGCCCTTCACAATTAGTTGAAAGCTACAAAACAGCGGGCGCTTCCTTCGAAAGCATCGATTTATTCGAGCAATTACCACAAAGTCGCACACCCAGCCGACTAACTGCCGAACTGCAATCCGACTACACGCTACTTCAATTGAATGCCCAGACACTAAACGAATTACGCAGCACCAAAGCTACTACGCTACAGCTACAATTGCCTCAAGCAGGCCGCAGCACCCTACAACTCGAACTCGTCAAAGTTGACCTTTTTGCTAATGGCCCTTATATTCGACTGGCTTCCACCAACCAATTGACCCGTGTTAATCCGGGGCTACATTATCGTGGTACCGTCAAAGGGGACCCTAACTCACTGGTGGCTATCAGCGTATTAGATGACGAAGTAATGGGCCTGATCAGTACAACCGCAACAGGTAATTTAGTACTCGGTCGCTTGCAACACGACGGACAAGAAGGAGAGCACATCCTTTATCCAGATATGGAAGTATTTGAAAATGAGCAGTTTGTCTGCGCTACTCCCGATGATCCACACACCTACACTCGGGCAGAACTAGAGCATAGCACGGGTCAGCGAAATACAGATAAATGTGTAGGGGTATATTTCGAGATAGACTATGATATCTTTCAAAGTAAGGGAGGTACAAATAGTGCAGTCAACTATATCACGGGTCTATTCAATGAGGTAGCTACGCTTTACGCTAACGATAACATTACCGTCAATATCTCTGAGCTAATGGTTTGGGATACCCCAAGCCCTTATGCGGGCAGCAGTAGCTCCGTTTTGCTCAACCAATTCCAAAACTACCGTACCAGCTTCAATGGCGATGTCGCTCAGTTGCTTTCGTATAAGGCTAGTGGGGGAGTTGCAGTACTTTCTGGCCTATGCCATCCCATCACGGCAGCCCGAATGAGTTTTAGTAGTATTAGTTCAAGTTACAACACGGTGCCAACGTACTCTTTTACAGTCATGGTAGTAGCTCACGAGCTGGGCCATTTGCTCGGCTCGCAGCACACCCACGCCTGCGCCTGGAATGGCAACGGCACCGCCATCGATGGTTGCGCGGGCTTCACAGAGGGAAGTTGTGGCAACCCTGGTATCCCATCCAATGGAGGTACAATTATGTCCTATTGTCACATCACTAGCACGGGGATTAATTTTGGAAAAGGCTTTGGCGACCAGCCCGCTGCTGTCATCCGAAATTTCATCAATAACGCTTCTTGTGTGGGCACTTGTACCACTAGCGGGGGCAATAATGGTGATGACGATCCACCAGTAACAGCAACGTGTACCGAAAATACGGTCTATCTCACCATTGCACTCGATGCTTACGCCAAAGAAACAAGCTGGCAGTTACTAGACGACGAGGGTGAAGTCATCGAAGAATTTGGCCCTTATGCCAAAAACAAATTGAATAGCACCGTCCGAGATACCTTCTGCCTGCCCGATGGCGACTACGAGTTTGTTATGCTAGACGAAGAAGGCGACGGCATCTGTTGCACCTATGGCGACGGCTCCTACCTGTTAGAAGATGAAGAGGGCAACGAGCTAGCCGCTGGCGGCGAGTTTGATGAAGAAGAATCGACTGACTTCACACTGCCCTACGAGCCCAATAATGGCGATCCCAATTGCCTAGTTATTAACTTCAATGACTACGACATCATCCCATTTGGCGGAAGCCAAGATGCCGGACAATATGAAATACAGTCCAATGGCGATGTGCTAAAAATTGAAAATAATGCTTGGAAAGCCATTGACCTACCGTATGTGGTGACTCCACAAACAGTTATCGAATTCGATTTTGGCTCCACTCTACAAGGCGAAATACACGGCATCGGTTTTGACGACAACAACTCTATTTCGTCGAGCAAAACCTTCAAGGTGCATGGCACACAAAGCTGGGGCATCCGCGTCTTCGACAACTACAGCAATTCAGGAACTTGGCGGCGCTACACCATCCCTGTCGGGCAGTACTACCAAGGCGATTTTATCAAACTCTTCTTCGTAGCCGACCACGATGGTTCCCCGCGCAACGGCAATTCCTTCTTCCGCAACCTCGTCATCTATGAAGGCACTGGCTGCCAAAGCAACCTAGAAGCCGATATGGAACTAAGCGATTTATCCACCACCACCATTCCCGACTTGCAGTTATCTCCCAACCCTGCTCAGCAATATGTCAATCTCAACGTAAATGGCTTCCCAATGGAAGGCGCCACCGTCCAGCTCTTCGACCTGACTGGCGCAAAAATCGCAGACCTCCAATGGACGGGCTCTGCCAACCCCCACCAGCTACCTGTTGACATATCGACTTTAGCACCAGGCTCTTACATCGTACGCCTCCAAAAAGATGAACACCACCTAAGCGGAAAATTTATCGTGACTAGATAGGGATAAGTCACCCAAATACAAGAATCAAACATAAACAGAATTACTATTCACTGGGGTTTTAAACGGGCTTTGCACGAAGGTGTAAAGCCCTGTTTTGTTACAATTCAGGCAACTTTAACTGATAACTGGCCACTATGGCCACACAATGTAATAGCTGAAAGAGGAGACTACTTATATTCTTAGAAAAAATGATTTAGATTACTGCTAGGTTCTTGAACGGTATCTACAGCTTCTTGCGCATAGACTTCGAGCTGTTCTTCTTCAACAATTTTTAATGGATGTGAAATGGTTTCTAGCAGCTGTAGTGCATTATCATAAGCAGTATAGAATGGTTGGGCACTAGGCTTAGCAACTAGGAGATCAAAGCGATAAGAATCTGCTTTTTCACTTAGGTTCAAGCGTGATAATTCTCCATACCATCGAAAAGCTTTTTGCTGGATAGTCTCTTTTTTAGAAACATCAAAGGAGATGGCCTTTACTAGGTTAGCACTTCCATTTTGCCATGCAAAATCAAAGGCTGTTTCACCTATATTATTTTTGATAGTTACTTGCTTTCGAAACAACTTATTAATTTGCAAGCTGTCGATTCTTCTAGCAAGCTGTTTTTCAAACTGGTTTCTCAGTCTAACTTCATTGCGGCGCTGTTTAGGCTGAGGATTTTCATAGTATTTAAAAAATTGTTCCTTGTAGAAGGATATAATTGCATCAGCATCAGAAGAAAATCCAAACTTGACTTCGGAGAAAAAGAAACTATTTGCGTCTTTTCTAAGAAAATATTCCTGTATAACATCACTCAAGGCTACATTTTGAGACCACTTTCCTTTTGATAATCGTGTCGCTATCCCATGAAATACTTTCAAATATTGACGGATAACAGTGAGGTCTGCCAGATGTGGATAAAAATGGCTTATTCGACTCAAATGATTGGGATAAATAAAATGGAAGGTGTGATCTGAGGCAAAGTAAAAAATCAAGCCAACATTTAGCTGCTCTCCAAGAACTAGAGAAGGACGATACCTGAGTATGCTATACTGAAATGCTTGATCCATATGTCAATCTAACAAGTAGTGAAGTAATCTATTAAAATGGTCAGGATTCGACTTTACACCCTCCAAATATACTTTAATTGGTTCAAAGTCTTCGGTATCTATGCCCAGACTTTTTAATTGCGCAGCATAGGGGTTCAGCAAGTCCGTGTCAAAAAAGCGCAAATATTCCATGAATTCGTCAAAATTAATCTTTTGTTTAGCATTACGGGATTTAAGATGTTCGTAAAACAAGTGGGATCTTGTTCCGCCTAGTCTAATAAATTTCCAATACTTTTCCCATTCATTAAAAAGCTCATCAAACGTTAGATTATTCGTATTTAAACTCAGCTCATGATCGATCAGGTAAAGCTCATCTTTTTTGATAAATAGATTTGGTTTTCCTCTTCTGCGGTCTACATTGCGAATGAACACATCAAAAACAAATACAGTTTCCATCAGCCATTTCTCGACTTTAAGAGAGGTATTGGGTATGTAATCAGTTACATTAGATATGTATGCGGTACCAAAATAATAGCCAGGGAGTAGGTCAAAATCTCTATAGCCTCTCTGTTGATTGAGTATATCTATAATATCACTCGATACCTTAATCAATGCAGCCGAGGGTACAGATAAGTCAAAAGCACTCGCCAAAACATGACCATACACCTCTTTATTGGTACTCTGGTTTTGTTCAATATGTTTTCGATTAAAGAGCTTGACTACATATTGTCCAATTATATCTCCTGTCGTATCGGTAACCATCATCAAGCACGGCTTAGTAGATCCTGATTGAATCACTGATTCGTCAATAGCCATTGCTTTATAGATGGGGAGCATACTTGTTTTTATAATTTATGTCCGCTTGATTCAGCTACAAAATAAATAATTTATTGCTCAACCCGTCCTCCGTCCCCCCGTCCTCCAAAAACATCTTCCCACGAAATATTGGATATTACCTAGCTATTGCAAAGCTTAAATATCCAATATTGAGCCTCCTCGTCCTCCGTCCTCCAAAGACACCTTCCCGCGAAATATTGGATATTACACAGCTATTGCCCTGCTTAAATATCCAATATTGAGCCTCCTCGTCCTCCGTCCTCCAAAGACACCTTCCCGCGAAATATTGGATATTACCCAGCTATTGCCCTGCTTAAAT
>JBCCRH010000439.1:0-4787 GCA_039208045.1 Bacteroidota bacterium | reverse complement strand
GGTGGTGTAGAATCGCTAATTGGGCATCCGGCCTCTATGACGCATGCTTCTATCCCAAGAGAAGAGCGCCTAAAAGTGGGGCTAACCGATTCGCTCATTCGCTTGAGCGTGGGAGTAGAAGATGTGGAAGACCTTATCAAAGATTTAGAGGGAGCACTGGCATTGGTGAAAGAGGCCGTTTCACAGGTATAGAGATACTTTCGACAAAAGTTGTTTCATTTATACTGACGATTGAGTAGTCACGCTATTGCGCGACTACGTCAATGTCAGTATATACTGCACCAAAGTGGTGTTGCATGTGGCAAACCACTTTGCGTCACGTATATTTGCTTATAAAAACAAAATGTTTTAAATTTGTTGTAGTTAAAACATTTTGCCATGCAAGCGAATAAGAAGTTACTTACGTATCTACAAAAACACTGGTTTAGCCTCAGCATAGTAGCTATTTTGGCTTTTGCCATTTTCAAAAAAGATTTCTCTTTTCGGATTAATTTAAATAATCCGACCGAGGAATCTGTACCGGCTCCAGCGCCTCCGTCGAGGCCAGAAGCAGCTAAGGAAAAACCGAAAGAAATATACACTGATAAGGGGGATACCCAGCAATCTTCGCTACTGGATCGCTTTGATTTTTCTGCTTTTGGGAAAAGCGCGACGCCCCAGCTAGAAGAAGTAAAGGCGATCCAGCAGTTAAATGATGAACTTAAGAATGGCTTCATCAAGCGATTTGCGCATGTAGCCATTACAGAGCGAGAGAAGTTTGGCATCCCTGCTGCCATTACGATGGCCAATGCGATGCTGCACAGCCAAGCAGGCATCTCTAGGCTCTCTGCTACCTCTAATAATTATTTTCAACTATTATGTACTGCTGACTGGCAGGGCGAAACCACCCAATCAGAGGGCAACTGCTACAGGGCTTATGAAAATGCTTGGACGAGCTTTCGCGATCATAGCTTGTACATTACTACTGGGCAATTTTCTAAACTCAGAAAGCTAGCGCCTACTGATCATGTGGCTTGGGCAAATGAGCTAGAAAAAGCAAGGTTTTCGAATATTCCTGCTTTAGCAAAGCAATTATTGCAGCTCATAGAAGAATATTCCTTGGAGGAACTGGATAATATATACTGACGATTGAGTGGTTTGCCATAGGCAAACTACGTCAATGTCAGTATATACTGCACCAAAGCGGTTTGCATTTGGCAAACCGCTTTGCGTCACGTATATAGCAGCTTTACTTTTCTTTTTATTCACCAACATCTAACTTGGTCTTGTAGTAATTTAAGCCTGCTCCATACATCCACCCTTCTTGCCCTTTTTGGTTTTTCACCTTGATCCAAGGCTCGTTAAAGATGCGACTACCAATCTCGATTTCTTCTTTGAAGTCGGTGACTTCATCTAAGAAGCTTACTTCTTCAAAGAGTTTTAATCGAGCGAGGCGTTTTCCATTTACATCGGGGGAAGCGCGGAGGTTCATACCCTCAAAAGTGACATATAGCGGTCTGATTTGCTCTACTGATGCGCGAGGTCGAGGGGCAGGTTTTGCTGCTACCGAGTCTTTTGCCGCCGTGCTAGCGATGGGTGGCGTTTCAGGAACAAACTCTTCTTCTACAGCTTGCTGATCTTTGGCTTTGGTAGAATTACAGCGGGAAACAGCCCAGATGACAAAGCTGAAGAAAAAGACGATGATTAGAATAAATTCAAATCGTGGTAATGCAGATTTCTTACTACTCATGCGCTTAAATTGGTGAATTAGAAGGTATATAGTTCAACAACCCAAGTTTTGTGAATTCTGACTTGCCCTTTTTCCGTCCTGCCGCGTTGAAAAGCCTCGCCATCCGCCTGAGGAGGATGTCTACGTTTTTCGCCTTGCAGGCCAAAAAAATGCCGTTGTCATATTTTCACAAAACTTGCATTGTTGAACTATAGTTCTTCAAAGATACAGTCAATAAGAATTTTTGCAAGTGCGTTTTTTAGCAAAAATTACTGCTGCTGCATAATTGCAAGCGCCAGCTTGCCGTTTCTTTTATACCTGCTCCTTAGTTCTCCTTTCAATCGTTGGCTGTGTTGATCTATCAAATTGTATCTCATGCAGCCGCTATATGCTCAGTTAGCTTTATCGTTTTTGCCCAAAGTAGGGCCTGTCACTGCTCGGAATTTAGTCAGTTACTGCGGGGGTGCCGCTGCTGTGTTTAAAACCCCCAAGCGGCAGCTCCTCAAAATACCTGGTATTGGCCCTCAGCTCGCCAAAACGATTCTAAAACCTGCTATCTTTCCACGAGTAGAAACGGAGCTACGATTTATTGAAAAACACCAGGTCAAGCCCCTATTCTATCTCGATGCAGATTATCCCCAGCGCCTAAAGCACTACAATGATAGTCCTATTCTTTTATTTGCTAAAGGTAATCTACAACTCAACGCGCAGCGTCATATTGCCATAGTTGGCACTCGCCAGCCTTCCACCTATGGTATGGCGCAATGCGAACAACTCGTTCAACAATTGGGGGCCTACGAGGTGTCTATCATCAGTGGTCTTGCCTATGGCATTGATATTTGTGCGCATCGCCAATGCGTTAAGCAAGGCATCAGTACAGTGGGCGTACTAGGCCACGGACTACATCTACTCTATCCAGCTCAGCATTTTGCGGTAGCAGAAAAAATGCAAGAACGAGGAGGCTTGCTGAGCGAGTACCCCAGTTTTGCAGGGCCCGACCGAGAGCACTTTCCCATGCGCAACCGCATTATTGCAGCACTCTGCGACGCCTTAGTCGTCGTGGAAACTAAAGCAAAGGGAGGGTCTATGATTACAGCCCAGCTAGCCAATCAATACAACAAGGATGTATTTGCGTTTCCGGGGCGTACTACCGATCCAAGATCGGCAGGTTGCAATCTGCTGATCAAGTCGCACCAAGCGGCACTGATCGAAAGCTTTCAAGATTTGATTTATGTGCTGGGGTGGAACGAAGAACGGGCTAAGCATGGAATCCAGAAACAGCTTTTTGTGGAACTTGGGGCAGATGAGAAATTAATAGTAGATTTGTTACAAGAGTTCCAACAGCTTCATGTTGATCAGATACGGTTTCAGTCGGGTATTATCAATAGCAAATTAGCGAGTTTACTGCTAGAACTAGAGTTTAAAGGCGTTATAAAATCCTTGCCTGGCAATCGATACACTTTGATACAATAACAATTATGAGAGTCGTCCACTTAGTCTGCCTTTTCCTTTTTTGCCTATCCAGTTGTGGTAATCCCTATGCGCCTCCCAGTGAAATAGTAAGTAGCATTCCGATGCCTCCACTAGCGGAGAGTCCCAAAAATGTGATCCTTATGATTGGAGATGGGATGGGCATTAGTCAGATCACGGCTGGGATGTACAGCAACGATAATTTTCTGCACCTCGAAAATTTCCCCATCGTAGGCCTCCATAAATGTTACGCTTCTGATAACTTAATCACCGATTCGGCGGCGAGTGCCACTTCGTTTTCCTCAGGCGTGAAGACCTTTAATGGTGCCATAGGGGTGGATGCAGATACTATCCCTGTGACTACCATTGTTGAGCGTGCTGAAAAAGCAGGCATGCAGACGGGTCTCATTGCCACTTCGTCCATTGTGCACGCTACTCCTGCTGCTTTTTATGCTCATGTAAAAAGCAGGAAGGCATTTGAAGACATTGCATTGCAATTTTTGGATTCGGATGTAGACCTTGTTATTGGTGGAGGGAGTAGGTACTTCAATCAGCGATCTGATGAGCGAAACTTGTATAGCGACTTACGTCAAAATGGCTATGTAGTGGCAGACTTTAATACTAAAGCGTTATCGGAAATTCCGATCAATTTCGATAAAAAACTAGCTTATTTTACGGCGCTTTCAGAGCCTCTGAGCTTTAGCCAAGGCAGGGACTATTTGCTGCCTGCTGTTAGTATAGCTCCCATTTTTTTGAGTAAGCGCAGCCAAGATAACGGCTTTTTCTTGATGGTAGAAAGCAGTCAAATCGAATGGGGAGGGCAAACGAACCAATCAGACTATATTATTAGTGAGATGCTCGAATTTAATAGTGCAATAGGAAAAGTACTGGAATTTGCAAAGGAAGATGGGCAGACCCTAGTAGTCGTCACTGCAGATCATGAAACGGGTGGGTATGCAATCAATAGAGGATCAAAGATGGATTCTTTAGTTACTGCTTTTACCACTACAAAGCACACGGGCACCATGATTCCTGTATTCGCTTATGGCCCGGGGGCAGAGCTGTTCGCTGGTATTTATGAAAATACCGCTATCCATAATAAGATCAAGTACGCCCTTGGACTGGAAACTGACCAAGTGAAGCGCTAGATTGAGTGTGCGAGGCCAGGCCTTTTCCGTACCATCAAATAATGCTAAATATGGCGCTCTGCGTGATAAGAGGAACGCACCAACGGAGAACTCTCCACATAGTCGAAACCCTTGGCTAATCCTACTTCTTTGTAGCGTGCAAATTGATCGGGATGAATGTATTCGTCTACGGCGAGGTGCATTTTAGTTGGCTGAAGATACTGCCCAATGGTGAGTACGTCACAACCATGCTCTAGCAGATCATCCATGATCTGAAATACCTCATGTTCTTTTTCTCCTAAACCCACCATGATACCAGACTTGGTACGCTTACCAAAATCTTTGGTGCGCTTGATTTGCTCTAAGCTACGCTTATACTTTGCTTGAGGACGTACCTTTCGGTAAAGGCTTTCTACGGTCTCCATATTGTGAGAAACGACCTCTTGCCCAGCGCTAATCATACGCTCTAGTGCATCCCAAGT
>JBCCRH010000438.1:0-4802 GCA_039208045.1 Bacteroidota bacterium | reverse complement strand
GCAGCGGTTACATCTGCGCAGAAATTTTTCTGCATTGTTTGCTGCGCAGAAAAATTTTAAACAGATGAAATTGATTATAGACTTCGTACTAGTTACTGGTGTGGGACTTAGTATCTTACCCATAATTGGTATTATGAGACTCCAGGAGAGAAGTGCGCCACAGTATATTTTGATCATTTTTTGGGCCTTGATCTTGAATATTATTTTGTATTTCTATGCCATGCTCCATGAGCTGTCCACTTTGCAATTTTTCACCAATTTTCTTCAGCACGGCGTACGATTTTTCATCCCCCCCTTATTTTATGTTTATGTGAAGGCTATTTTCTTAGATCGCTCCGATCTGGTAAGAAAAAATATAAAACACTTTATCGTTTTCTTCCTCTTCTTTTTTGGCTTCGTTATTCCAAATGGGATCAATCCTGACTCCGCCTATGTCGATGCCGTCTATTCTTATGTGCCCAATTGGGCAGTGCCCCTTAATATATTTGGAATCATCTACTTCTTAATGGCCTTACGACTCTTTTATAAATGCCGCAAGCTGATGAAGCATAATTCATCTAACATTGGCGAAGAGGGATTCTTATGGATCGAAAAGTTTTTGATTAGCTTCCTTCTGGTGGTAGTAGTAGATTTGATTATCACCTTCACAGAAATTGCTATTGGTGTTTATGTGGAGTGGGATGCTTACATTACTATCTTCTTCCTAGTGGTGGCCATGGCCTATCTCGGCTACTATGGATTGACACAATCCACCGTGTTTTTGCCCACGTTTTTAGTCGAAGATTTAAAAAAGGAGACCCAAGCAAGCCAAACTACTAATCCCTACTTAAAACCTGCTGAAAAAGAAGATTTGAAAATACAATTCAGTCGCTGTATGGAGCAGGAGCAGATGTATCTATCCAAAGACCTCAATTCCAAATCACTGGCTGCCGCCATGGAAACCTCAGAGCGTAAATTATCCGCTTTCTTCAATGAGGTACTAGACAGTAACTTCTACGATACTATCAATTCTTTCCGTGTAGAAGAAGCCAAACGGCAACTGAAATCAGGAGCTTTAAAAAATCACTCGATCACTGGCATTGCCCTTTCCTGTGGGTTTAGCTCAAAAAGCAGCTTTTATCGAATTTTTAAGAAGAGCACCAATCTTTCTCCAATGACTTACGTCAAAATGAATAAGTAAAACAGTCCCACTGCCCGTAATGGGACGAAATAAGGCACTTTTTACTTTAGTTATGCCGCCTAAAGACTCATTTTTGGCCCTGAAGTTTTCACACCAAAAAGAAAGATATGACTCGACTGAAGAACCTTCCCTTTATTTTTTTCTTGCTTCTCACGCTTCTTACTTCTTGCGCAGAAGAAGCTCCGCTTATCTACACTACCCTTCAAGGTACGCTTCCCGCAGGTACCGAAACGATTGAGATCGAGTATGGAGATCAATCGAAAACGATCACTCTTGATCAGAATGCTACTTTTATCGATACGCTCTCCATAGCCACCCCTCAGTATGTGGATGTATACTCCGAGAATTTTAGTCTTCGACTCTACCTTGCTCCAGAAGATAAAGCGAGTTTCTCTTCCGAACCCGATATATCTTTTAGCGGAGACCATGCAATCGTCAACGATTTTCTTTATCAGGCGACTCAGGATCAGCTAGCCCTAAGAGAATTTGAATACAATTCACACGATCAGATTTTTAAGTTGGAGGAGGCCGAATATATTAGCTATCGGGACTCTATTAAGACGGCGAAGTTGGATCGGCTGGCTGAACTGCCTGCTGGTACGGAGGCCTTCCAAGATTTTCACCGAAAGGATATCCTATTCGACTACCAGTATGATGTAGCGCGGTATCCCAATTATTACAGCTTCTTCTATCGGGATTATGAACCCACAGAACTCATTACCGATTTTTATGAAGGGGTATCCCTAGATAATGAACTATATGCCCAAAACTACGGCTCCTACTGCTCGTTGGTAGATCTAATCCTATACCAACATATTGATGAGATTAAGGATACCACCCTGAGTACGCTGGAGGCTCATCTATCCGTTATTCAGGATATCCAAAGTCCTACTATCCTGCACCGCCGCTTATTGGCCAGCCTTCCCCACTTTAACAGTAATGAGCAGCGTATGGAAGCCATGCGTGACCGCATGCTCAAAATGGCCAAGCTAGATAGAACGAAGGAAGCCATTCTTGATCATTATGCTATCATCAGTAAATTAAAACCCGGCAGCCCTTCTCCTGTATTTGATTTTGAGAATTATGCTGGGGGAAGAACCAAACTAAGCGACCTCAAAGGGAAATATGTCTATATCGATGTATGGGCTACTTGGTGTGGCCCCTGCATTCTTGAAATTCCTCACTTAAAAAAAATGGAGGCTGAATTCCATGATGCAAATATTGAATTTGTCTCTATCAGCCTTGATGAGCCTCGATTTAAAAATACGTGGGAGCAGATGGTTGAAGACAAACAATTAGGGGGCGTTCAACTGCTTTCTGATAATGGCTGGGATAACGACTTTGTCCGTGGCTATAGCATTCGGGCCATTCCTCAGTTCATCCTGCTCGATGAACAGGGCAATATTGTCTCCGCAAGTGCAGAGCGGCCAAGCGATCCAAAACTGAAGGAGCGATTGGAGGCATTGGAACTATAGTTAGCTATTCTATACTTGTAGGAACTCCAGCCAGCAATAAATGGTTTCTTAACAAGAAGGTACGATTTTGTGCTGCTATCAAATCAATTAACGATACTTTGACTACTACAAGGAATAGAGGAAAACATTCAAATGACGATAAATTATTTTCCGCAAAATGGTATCCAAAATTCAAGGCTGCTGCTGATGATTTAGGTTTTCTTCTCAGTAGAGGTTATGGCGAAAATTCTTCCTTGCAACTTGTAGGCAATAGATATAGATTAAACAAACGGCAACGAAACGCGATATCAAGAATCAGTTGTAGTGAGCAGCAAATCGCAGGTCGGAATAAGTCTGAGTGTAGCATCGCTGAATTAGGGGATCAAGTGGTTGAAATTGATGGCTTCAATTTATTAATTCTACTTGAAAGCGCTTTATCTGGTGGATACATTTTTAAAGGAAGAGATGGTCTTTACAGAGATATATCTAGCGTTCATGGTTCTTATAAACGAGTAGTGAAAACCGAAGAAGCCATCACGATCATCGGTGACTGCCTAAAAACATTCAAGGTGAAGTTTGTAAGGTGGTATTTGGATCAACCAGTATCTAACAGTGGAAGATTAAAGACCAAATTGCTAGAATTAAGCAGAGAGAATCAATTCAATTGGGAGGTAGAGCTCGTTTTTGATCCTGATAAGGTATTAGCCAAGAGTAGCAATATTGTAATTTCTTCTGATGGCTGGATATTGGACAACGTCAAAAGATGGTTCAACCTAGGTGCTTTTATCATAGAGAAAAATAACAAGAAATTTAACATGATTACCGTGTAAAGTAAATATATTGGGCATACGAAGAGTTTTTTTGCATAAAATAAAGTCAAAGGTATGCGCGCTGCTGTCATCTTTTTTATTTGTTCCTTCTTTGTACCCATTACTAGTATAGCTCAAGAGCTCACTGCTGAGTTGTATCTCAAATCAGGGCAAAATCTAGTCGGTACGGTGCAGAAGGAATCTGACCTTACCCTATCCCAAAGTATAAAGTTTAAAGCGCGAGACACTGGGCTCAGCAAAACCTATCAACCTGCTGAAGTCTTTCGACTAATCCTTCCAGAGGAAGAAATTATCTACGAATCTGTACGCACCACCACAGCAAAACTGGAACAACCGATTGAGCGCCTTGCAAAAGTGCTAGTCGATGGAGATATACAACTTTTTAAGCTCCAACTTCAAATAGAGGAAAAAGAGATCATTAAATTATCAAATAACAACTTCATCTTCTTGATCCGAAAGGACAATCAACTGTCCAGATTGGAACGTATCGAGCTAACAAGGTACCGCATAAAGAACCCAGAAGTAGACAAAGGATATGTTCAAACGTACGGCATAAAAGAAGAGTACATCGGAATACTGAAGAATGTCTTTAAGACTTGCCCTAGTTTATTTTCTAAAATTGATAATACCAAGTTCAAAGCAGAGGACATCATCTCTGTTATTGAGGCTTATCAGAAAAGATGTGCTTCGCAGCCACTTTCTATCACTATTCAAGAGCAGTCTGTCAAAGAAGTCCGAAAAGGCATTTCAGTTGGCTATCGACATCTACTCACTGGTGGTGTAGACGGAAAGTTTAGTTTTGCAGCAGGCTTTTTTTGGGACTCTTTTGATCCAGAGCGAAGCAAGCGTTTTTCCTTTTTGACAGGTGCAGAATATCAATACTTTTCGGGTTCTGAGTTTTTTAGAAATAATGAAGAAGACTTGGAGTTTCACTTAATCGTTATTCCAGTACAAACGACTTTTAGAATCTATCAGAACACAAAGAGTAAAATATACCTCTTTTTTGGTTCTAACTTCAAGCTACGCAGCCCTGACAGGTTTGGAAGATATTCTGTCTTGCTTGACCTTGACGGAGGATTAGGTAGCTACCTTGGCAATTATCGCTTACATCTTAGTTGGCAACAAGATTTCCTTACGAATACTGATCCAAACGGCTACCTAGCAATTGAATTTGGTTACATGTTTTAGTCGCTTCCCCTAAAAATCCATCCGCAAGCGCAAATTCACTCTTCGAGAGGTCAAAAAATTAGGGATGGCATATTGCTGATTAAATACGGTCTTGATCCAAGTATTACCGGCTTGGTTCTGCACTTGCATGAGGTTAAAGATTTCTAGGCT
>JBCCRH010000437.1:0-4819 GCA_039208045.1 Bacteroidota bacterium | reverse complement strand
CTCAAATCCCTATCCGCTATTCAACGTGGTTAACTGTTAGAAGAAACCGCCGTGGTACGTTAAAGCGTATGCCCGGTGGTGTGGGGGGGATGGCGGCATTGGCCGCCTACCCATCCCGATTAAATTGCCAGTGCGAACACAGCCCTGCCCCTGTAGGGGGCAAGCTGTAAGTACTACTGAAAGCTATTGCTCAGTATCGTGTGACAAAAAAAAGTTTTAGGGCCTCGCGGATTACAAACCTGCCCGATGCAGGGTATTAAATAAACTTTTATTACAGAGTATTAAATACCTCATCTAGGCTAACTTTTTCAAGGTTTCTCCATATAAATCAAATACGTGATCTAATGAATCATTAAAGGAATCCAGGGATTCTTGATTATCCTGCTCTTTAATGATATCTAACACTACCTGCTTTAGCAGCTGAGGATTTTCTACTAATACTTCTCTTAAAGCGTCCTTAATAATTTCCTTGCTCAAGTTTTCAATACTCATAATATCTTCCTTTCTTGAATATTCCATTAAGCAAGCGCCTTAAACACATGGTCAAAACGATCAAAATCGTTTTGAATAACGGCTGCTACTCTCTTAGTTCGTTCATCGACTTTTTCTTCTTTTAAAATTTTATCAACCAAGTCTTGGAGCAACTGTGGATCTTGTTCTATAGCAGTCTTCAGCCAATCAAGAAAGGCATCTCTGTCTAAAACTAATTCTTTCATAAAGTAACTATTTTCCTTATCAACCATCTAAAGCTACAAAAAAGTTTCTTGCTCCGGCATGTGAGCGCCGACTTGGTTCCCTGCTGCTAGTTTGACTAGCTTGACATTGACGAAAGCATGCTGTTTGAGGAAATGTCTCTTTTCAAGAATTTAACAATGATTTTTTGTTTTAAATTCAAGTTTTCAACTAATGGAGCTTATCTTGATGAACTATAAATCCATCAAACCGTATCAGAATATGGGATTAGTCAAGATATACACGTTCACTGTAATTTCTATTCTATCCTTTTGCTTAGTTGGTTGTGAAGAAGAGCGACTATCACCTAACCAAAGCGAAGAGACGCAGGTACCATTTTTGTTTTCTGCTGGAGTTTTGGAAAAAGCGGATAGCGAAATTTTTGTAATCGCAAATAGTGATATAGGGGCATTCGCTAGTCCGACTATTAGAGTCTATGGCACTATTCGTGATGGTGAGGATAATCTAGTTGATCCTGAGTTTATCAGTATTAATGGTGTTGATATTTTAGACGCAGGGGAAGCAGCAGCTGAAGGATGGGGAACTGGAAAGTTTTCTAACATGTATACGAACAGCGAATTATCAAGCGATTGGGATAAGCTAAATTCCTCATTTGGTAATACTGTCCCTGTAGTAGTTTCCATTTCGGATGTTGTAGGAGGCATAGAGGTGAATTATGAGCTACCAGAGATGCTAGAAGTTTCAATTATTCAAGAAGGCAAAGAGTTGATAGGCGCAAGTGCAGAAATTAATATTAAAAAACCACTAACAGTAAAGTGGAGTACCCTTGATGAGAACAGTGTCGACGCTATATCGAACGGACATATCGCAGCAAGCATAGTATACCATGCAGGCTTAAACTATGACCCTGATCTGCCTAGTGAAAATGTAAATGTACATGATGTTCAAGACCGAAGTGTTGGAAGTATCACATTTACACCAGAGCAGTTAGCAGCATTTCCTGTTGGAGGAAATGCAACGGTCTACATTGGTACTGCCTACCAAGACGTATATAGTACGAATGGGGCATCTCCTTCTAGCATTTCACTTTCTTCCATTACGTACGAATACTCGGGTAATTTGCAGCTTGTACGATAAGCTTATCAAATCAAATACGGAATCCCCACACTTAGCAGCACAATTCCAATAAAAAACAAAACCAAAATCAGTGCTTTCCCAGGCTCAATATTCCAAGAAAAAGTGAGGGGCTGTACTTTTTTTGCTGAGGCCGCAGGGAATAGGAAACTACTCAGATAGCCCACTACCAAGGTAACGACCGTACCTACCGCGTTCCACCAAAACCAAAATACCTCCGGTACAAATAACCATAAGTACACATTCACTGCAACACCCGCCAACAAGCCAATATTCGCACCCATAGCATTGACCCGCTTGAGAGCAATCGCAGCAATGAAGGTAGCCAGGATAGGGCCGTAAAAGACCGAACCAATTTTATTGATGGCCTCAATTACCGTCTTGGCAATATCACCTGTGAAGAAGGCCAAAACAATGCAGACAACGCCCCAAAACAAAGCAGCATATCGGGAATACTGCACATATTTCTCACCAGAAAGCTGCTTGTCTCTATTGAAATAATCCTCTACACTTGCTGCACTCAGGGAGTTGATAGCAGAGCTGAGCGAGGACATGGCTGCCGATAGAATAGCCACCAATAAAATACCAATAATACCATGTGGCAGATATTCCCGAATAAAAATCGGAATCATCAAATCGGGCTTATCGCTGGGGATGAGCGCGCGAAAATCTGTATCCATCATAACAAGGGTGCCGATCACTAAGCCCATCAGACAATAGGTAAGCGTAATTGGAAAGCGCAGCAAGCCATTGACCAAAAGGGTATTATTTACTGTGTTCAAGTTCTTGGCAGAAAATAAGCGCTGTACCTGACTTTGATCGGTGCCATAGTAGGAGGTATATAAGAAAAAGCCTCCCAAAAGCATTGGCCAAAAGCCAAATTCATCACCTTTTTCGAGCCCCATCGACGTGAAATTGACAGCCGTCAAGCGCTCACGTGCTACATTTTCGGCGAAAGCCTCCCAGCCACCTAGCTGGTATAAACCCACTACAAAACAGATGATAATGCCAAAAAATAAAATCATCATTTGAATAACATCGCCGTACACCACAGCTTTCATACCACCCTGGTACGAATAAATTAACGTAACCACCCCAATAATTAAGATCGTTTGCCACATCGGGATATTCATCACATTGGTGAGAATAAGGGCTACCGTGTAGACCATCACACTAGTCGCAAAGGCTCGGCTAATTTGGAAGACCGTACTCAGCAAGATGCGAGTAGAGCTAGAAAAGCGCCGCTCCAAGTATTCATACACACTCAGAATGTTGGCCTTGTACATCGGCGGAATGAGAAAGGCCATCAGGAACAACATCGCTATAGGCACGGCAAATTCATAGGTGAGCCACATCATACCACCGCCTTGCTTGAGCCCTACAAAAGCAGGTGCAGAGATGAAGCTAATTGCAGAAAGCTGGGTGGCAATGGTACTGATAGCCAGTGGAAACCAGCCAAAGCTTTTTCCTCCCAAGAAGTAATCTTCACTAGACTTAGAGTCTTTAAAAAGTCGACCGATAAATAGAAAGCCAACGATATAAACGGCAATAACGATATAGTCTAGGTAATTCATGGATGGTGGATTAAGTCGATAATAGAGGAGGCTGTCCAAGAAAAGTCAGGGCCGCCATAGCCTCTAGGTGTTTGCTTCGCTACTTGTTTCTGAGGCTCAAAATACTCGAAAAAGCCAAATTTTTCGACAATTTCCAAGGTGTCTGTTCGTACTTGTTGAGCGGTTTGGGTAAAGCCATATTGTTTAAGGCCGTGATAAATCATCCAATTCATATGTGGCCAGACTGGGCCACGCCAATATCGTTTGGAGTCAAAATAGGGGCTGTCCACATCAAAACTAGGGCAAAGGTAATAATGACGCTCATGCAAATCTACTAAGTAATCATTGATGGCCTGTGCTTGCTCATTAGAGGGGAGATGGGCAAAAAGAGCGATTAGCCCACCAATCTCTTTTTCTTCTATTTGGTGCTGCCCCCGCAAATCGTAAGGGCAAAATAGCTGTAGGCGCTCATTCCAAAACTTCTGATGAAACTGCTTAATACTCTGGCTCTGCCATTCCTCAATTTCAGCGACATCAAAGCCAAAGCGCTTGCCCATATTGATTAAGCTCTGATTTGATTTGATAAGGATGGCATTCATCATATCATCCTGTACGAGGAAAGGACTTTCGGAGGCAATACCTGCGCCATCGTATTGGTGCCTTTTACCCAATAAAAGCAGGTAGACGTAGCGGTCGTACTGGGCAGTGGTAGGTCGTTCAGAAGGATCCGCAATTGCCGTATCTCTACGCGTATAGCTTGGTAAATCTTTAGGGGAAATATCGATTCGATCTAGGGATGGATCCCATAATGGAGAATTATCTCTACCGGACTCCCAGGGGTGGAAGATGAAAAATAGCCCTTCTTTGAACGGATCGCGATAGGTATACAAGAAGCGATGGTAATGTACAATCTTGGGGAAAAGCTGTTTGGCGAAAGCCATTAAACCGGGATGGTCGGGATATTTTTCTAGCAATAGCTCTAAGATAAAGCCATGCACAGCAGGCTGCGTAATACCCGATGACTTTGGTCGATTAGGGGCTCCTTGGTTGACCTGAGTATCCCAAAAGTCAAAATTGGGAAAGTAAGTCTTTTCCTCTTCGCTATGGAAAATGATGTGTGGGAGTAGTCCATTGTCCCATTGTCCAGAGAAGAGGGACTCCAATTCTTGGATGGCAAACTGGACATTGAAATAGGCATGACCCAAGCTGATAAACCCGGAATCCCAATTCCACTGGAAGGGATACAACTGACTAGAAGGTACCGTAAAACCGCCTCGCCAGTTGGCTTGCAGTACTTGTTCAGCTGTTGATAATAACGTTTTCAAGGTGTATACTTTTAAAAAAGAAATGAAGCCGTACCCGAATGACAGATACCGCTTCAAATCTAATAAGAATGTATGGTACTAAAAGTCGAAAGCGATACGGAAGAATATGCGCCT
>JBCCRH010000436.1:0-4828 GCA_039208045.1 Bacteroidota bacterium | reverse complement strand
GCGGTGGTTGGTTCTTCGAAATGGAGGCTTGTTTGGTTCTTATCTACTACTACTTCTTCCTCTGTTGTGGTGCTGCTTTGTAGCTTTTCAGGGGTTGGGGGGGCTATTCTGTTGGTGTCAGGCGTTTTTTTTTCAGGGGTGGCGGTGGGTGTGCTGGGCATGGGGGTAGTGGGGCGGAAGGCTCTTTTGATATAGGTCATTTTGAGGAGGGCCATCTCGACGTGTAGGCGCTTGTTGCGGGCCATTTTGTAGTTGATGTCGCAATCGTTGCAGAGGCTGAGGGCGGTGAGGAGGAGGGAGGCGGGGGACAGGGCAGCTTGTTCTTGGTAGCGGGCTTTTAGGCCTTCGCTCACTTCTAGGAGTGCAATGGTTTGGGGGTCTTTGCAGACTAAGAGATTGCGGAGGTGCTCTGCTAGGCCATTGATGAATAAATCGCCGTCGAATCCTTTGCGTAGAATATCATTGAACAGGTTCATGATGGAGGGCATATCTTCGGAGAGGAGGGCATCTACTACCTTAAAATAATAATCATAATCCAGAATATTGAGGTTGGAAATGACATCGGCATACTCGATTTTTTTGCCTGAAAAAGAGACGATTCGGTCAAAAATGGATAGAGCATCTCGCAGGGCGCCGTCTGCTTTTTGTCCGATAATGTGTAAGGCATCCTTATCTGCTGTAATCTGCTCTTCTTTGCAAATGGCCTCCAAGTGCGCCACCATGGAGGGGACTTGTATGCGCTTGAAATCGAAGATTTGACAGCGTGATAATATGGTGGGAATGATTTTGTGCTTTTCGGTCGTCGCCAAAATGAAAATGGCGTAAGAGGGGGGTTCTTCTAGTGTTTTCAAAAAGGCATTGAAGGCTTGCTGCGAGAGCATGTGTACCTCATCAATGATGAACACTTTGTATTTGCCCTGCTGTGGCTGGAAGCGCACCTGTTCGATCAAGGCACGAATATGTTCCACGCTATTGTTGGAGGCGGCGTCTAGCTCGGTGATGTTAAAAGAGGCATTTTCATTAAAAGCTTTACAGGAGGCGCAGGTATTGCAAGGTTCAAAATCTTCCGTAACATTTTGGCAATTGAGCACTTTCGCTAGAATACGTGCGCAGGTCGTTTTCCCTACTCCTCGGGGGCCACAAAATAGGAAGGCGTGTGCTAGATGGTTGTTTTTCAGCGCATTTTTGAGCGTCATGCCGACATGCTCTTGCCCTACTACATCTGCAAATCGAGTGGGTCGATATTTTCTGGCGGATACAACGAAGTTGCTCATTAATCGTTTTTTCTTTTTTTCAAAAGTAAGGATTTTTATTTCAAGCAGTCGCCGTTAATCCCTAGCACGTACTTGTCCACTACTCCAATTTCGACTGCAGTTGCTGCGCCCTGAAATCCTTTAATCATCTCGTCTTTTAGATGCTGCTGAGCAAGGGCGGTGAGCTGCTGAGCGATAGGGAGGTAAGACCAGTGCCATTTCTCTTCATTATAACCGTAGGGGCGCGCTTCGCCCTTGGGCGTATAGGTTTGGCAAAAGCCAAAGGTAGGAGCATTCTTGACCAGCCAATCGTATATTTTCTTGCCTTCGCCTTGTTCGAAGTAGCTGTTATCAAAAGAGTTGAAGTCGATGTCAGTACCCCAGTGGTGGCGGGAGGTGCCGGGCATGGAGCTGTATTCTAGGATTTTTAGGGCGCGCATTTTGGGGTCAGGTACCGCTTTCGCTAAATTTTGTCCATCAACGGGGGTACGGCCAGTCCACTTGCGCTCCCAGATGCCTTTTTGGTAGTTAAAATTTCGAGTGGCGGAGCGGATAATAAGGGTAATGCCCGCCTCTTTTGCGGCAGCATACATTTGCCGAAAGGCGTCGTATACTTCCCGATGTAAGTAAAGGCCTGCTCGATCCGCATAGCGGGTTTCGATAAGTACAAAATCAGGGTGGGATTTGGGATCAAATTTTCCCATGATATAATCGATAGTGTAGGTAGTGTCCAATGCCACCGGTTCATTCTTTACTACGATCGGAGTCTCCGTTTTGGCGGACTTTTCTGCCTCATCAGCACCTGAAGTCTCCCCTACTGCTGCTGGCTGTCCACAGCTGAAATAAACGGATGCCAAGAGCATCCCCGCTATTAATAATCGAATCATATTTATACTAATATTCAAATTCCATGCGCTCGCTTGGATAACCGAAGAGGCATTGCTCTTTGATTAAAGAGGCTACTTTGCTCGGCACCATAGCTTCCCAACCCGCTTCTCCTTTGCGCAACATATCCAGCACTTGCTTAGAGAAAATGTGTAAAATATCAGGATTATAGCCTCTAATGTCTACGATCTGCTGACTATCAATCAAATGCTGGTAGATAAACGTTATGCCTTCCGGCAATGGGAGATTGGAGGCGAGCATCAGCTCAGCACTCCCCTCTTGCAGAGCTGGGTAAACGTACATTTTCATGCGGTGGGTGAATAACTCCCCAAAGGCAGAAAGCAGCTTTCCATCCATATTTTGGTAGTACTTATTGCTGACCAAATCTAGCAATTCGCGTACGCCAATCACAAAACCTACATTCTGTACTTTATAATTGGCCAAAAAGCTAATCATTTTCTGTTGCTCACAGTTAGAAATTACTACTGTTTGGCCCATTGCGTTGAGCAAATCCGCTCGGTCGAGGAAATCTTTAGCGTCGGGCTCTCCGTTGTCCTTAGACAGATTATCTAGGGTGATTTCTGTAAGCAAAAATGACCTTCGCGCTTCCACTTTGGGATCATTCCTGAACTGCTGGAACGCAGATTTGATCATATCCATATTGACCAAAGTGGCAGGGCGGAAACTACCCCGTACCAGCATCACATGTTTTTTATACAAAAATTCAGAAGCATGAACAGGCTGGCCCTCTGGCCCAAACATGGCAATATCGGTCAGCCCATATTGCACAGACATAAGGCTAAGCAGGCGGTTATCTAAATCTTCAAAATCAGGCCCAGTAATACGAATCATATCTATACTCACCCTGCCGTGTAGCCCATCTAGCAGCGACTGCAAGAGCGTAGCTGGATCGTCATTGTATCGATAGGTCGCATAAATCAGATTGACCCCCAAAATACCGATAGCTTGTTGTTGCAGCTGGTTATCATTATCGAGCATGCGTACGTGCAGCAAAATATCGTTAGGTGCACTGTCAGGCTCCAGCTGAAAGCGCAAGCCTAGCCAGCCATTTCCCTTGATGGTGCGCTGGTAGTTGATGGCGGCAATGGTATCTGCAAAGACGAAGAAGTTAGTATCGGGCCGCTCATTTTGCAGGCGCGACAGCATCAGGTTGTACTCGTGATCGAGCATCTTGTGGATGCGGGCTTCACTGACGTAGCGGCCGCTCGCTTCTGCGCCGTATATTTTATCGGAATATACCTTATCGTAAGCAGACATCGTCTTGGCAATCGTCCCAGCTGCTGCTCCCACTTGAAAGAAGTAGCGGGCCACTTCTTGCCCTGCACCTATTTCTGCAAAAGTGCCATAGATGCTATCATCGAGGTTGATTTCTAATGCTTTTTGATCTGTTTCTAGTTGTTGGCGTGCCATGTAATGGATTGTTTGTAATGCTGTTCAAAGGTAAGGTATTTATCGTTTAAAATCCGCTCTCAAATAAGTCCAAAAAGGCAGGGACAGACATATTAAACGTATCAACTAAAAAGTGCGAAAAGATGATCCAACGCAAGCTTCCTATTTTGTGGTAGCCTACTCCCCAGATAATACCCATGATGAAGGTGGAGGTAAAGACGGAAAATCCACTATTTAGATTAGAAAATACACCTAATGACATCGGATGATTCAATGCAAAAAAGAAAGTGCTGTACAAGATAATGCCCCACTTAGGCCAGTCGCTAGCTGTATCCATGAGCGTGCCTCGCCAATAAAACTCTTCTACAAAAGGATTGATAAACGCAATGAGTAGATAGGGTACAAGAATTTCGATAGGCTTGAGCAATTCCCAGTGCATGATAAATAAAGGTAAGGGTAGCAATCCAACGACCATCACCATTACTTTCCAACCGATTTTACCTTTTACTGGTTTTAACCAGTCTTTTATCCGATTACTGCCATCGGCTAAATATGTAAAGAAGATAGCAACCAACCACAAATTAAGCATCACTGGAATAAACGCCCATTTACCCATGAAAGAGCTAGTAATCCGTGCGACTAAGTGCCCACTAAGCACCATAATGAAGGGAGACAGAAGTAGCCACTGTTTCTTAGTTAAGGATAAGCGCATTGTAATGTTTTTTGTTGTTTGAGTTAATATAGCAAATCTTTTTAGTGCCCTTCTAATCAGGGGCTTATAATTTTTTACACTCTAGCTACTAAAATACAAGCAGAGTCTCCGCCTGGGCTAGTCCCAGATTTATTTTTTCCTTAATTTTGCAGACGTTTTCGAAAAATCAAAGACTTATGTTTCCAGAATATGATGTGATTGTAGTGGGTGCGGGTCATGCGGGCTGTGAGGCAGCAGTAGGAGCCGCGAATATGGGTTCCAAGGTGATGCTCGCCACGATGAATATGCAGACGATTGCTCAAATGTCGTGCAACCCAGCGATGGGTGGAGTAGCAAAGGGGCAGATCGTACGAGAGATTGATGCATTGGGGGGCTATTCGGGTATCGTAACAGATCATACGATGGTACAGTTTCGGATGCTCAACCGTTCGAAGGGGCCTGCCATGTGGAGTCCACGCGCGCAGAGCGACCGCATGCTATTTGCACGAAAGTGGCGCAATATGCTGGAAGCACATCCTAATGTCGATTTCTGGCAGGAGATGATTACCGGAATTATTGTGAAAGATGG
>JBCCRH010000435.1:0-4891 GCA_039208045.1 Bacteroidota bacterium | reverse complement strand
GGTTGGTCGGAGCCAAAAGATGTGATCCTACGGGTGGCAGATATCCTTACGGTAAAAGGAGGAACGGGAGCTATCGTAGGGATATCTGCCACCCGCAGGATCACATCTTTTGGCGCCGACCAACCAGATAACCTTCCGGTGAGCTTCACACCAATCAACTTTGGATTTTTTAGCTCCCAAGCCATACCCGCCATCACATCCACCGCATCCGCGCCCCCTACACCAATCGCTACCATGCCAAGCCCTCCTGCATTCACCGTATGGCTATCCGTACCAATCATCATCCCGCCAGGGAAGGCATAATTTTCTAATACCACTTGGTGAATAATTCCTGCCCCTGGTTTCCAGAAACCAATACCATACTTATCCGATACAGACTCTAAGAAATTGAATACTTCGTTCGAGGTGTTAATGGCATGTTGCAAATCTTGATCTGCTCCAATTTTTGCCTGAATCAAGTGATCACAGTGTACCGTGGAGGGAACCGCTACCTTGTCTTTTCCTGCCATCATAAATTGCAGCAGCGCCATCTGTGCAGTCGCGTCTTGCATCGCCACTCGATCTGGCGAATAGAAAACATAATCTTTTCCACGTTGGTAGTCTTGCAGGGGAGAATCAGGATGCAGGTGTGCATACAGGATTTTTTCGGAGAGGGTTAGTGGCCGTTTGAGCATTTTTTTGGCTTCCTCCACCCGCTTTGGAAGCAAGGCATAATGCGCCTTTATCATATCGAGATCAAATGCCATAAGCTTATTATTTTGATTATTGGTAAAAAATAAAACATTACTGTACTCTTATCTAATTTAACAGTTCTACACAAAATTTCGTTTGGGTAGCGTACTTTTGAGGGCCTATTTAAACTCATTCTATGCAATTCAAGTCTGTTGTCATAAAATTTGGTACCAATGTACTGACTCGCGAAGATGGACACCTCGATCTTACCAATATCAGCCACTTAGTCGATCAGGTGGCGGCACTTAAAAAAGCGGGGGTAGCGGTGGTCTTGGTCTCTTCCGGCGCAGTAGGGGCAGGGCGGTCGATGGTATCCATTCCACCAGATTTGAGTAAAATAGTACGCCGACAGGTGCTTTCGGCAGTAGGGCAGGTGCGCCTTATGGAAATTTATCGGGGATTGTTTGAAAATCACCAGCTGCACTGTGCACAGGTACTCGCCTGCAAAGAAGACTTTCGCGACCGTACCCACTACATCAATATGCGCAATTGCCTGACGAGCCTCATGCGCGATACGGTAGTACCTATCGTTAATGAAAACGATGTGATCTCCATCAGCGAGCTAATGTTTACTGACAATGATGAACTCGCAGGCTTGGTAGCAGCCATGATTAATGCCGAAGCCCTGCTCATCCTCAGCACTGTGGATGGCCTCATGACCGGACATCCCGATCATCCCGATAGCCAGCTCATTACCACCATTAGCGCAAGCGACCGAAAGAGTAAGTCCTATATTTTGCCCTCGAAATCTTCCTTTGGTAGGGGAGGCATGCAAACCAAATTTCGCATTGCCCAAAAGGCAGCAAAAGTGGGTATTGACACCTTCATTGCCAATGGGCGTCGCTCAAATATCATCGTAGATATTCTGCAAAATGACTATATCGGTACGCATTTTGTAGCAGGCACTAAACTTTCCAATGTTAAAAAATGGATTGCTTACTACGACCAAGCGCACAAAGGCAAAGTCGTACTCAATGCTGGGGCGGTAGCTGCTTTGACCTCTTCCGAGGAAATCAATAGCCTGCTTCCGGTAGGTGTGGTGAGGTTAGAAGGGGAATTTCAGAAGGGCGATTTGCTACAGCTGCTAGATGAGCAAGGGCGCACAGTGGGGTATGGTATTGCTCAATACAGCTCTGCCATTGCCATGCCCTTGCTGGGGCAGAAAGGACAAAAACCACTCATTCACTATGACTACCTCTACCTCGATTTACCGCACTAGAGTCACATCACCACTACGCTTTTCTATTACCCCCTGCGCATTACGCAGCTCAATGCGATAGGTATACACGCCTACTTGTGCATCCTCCCCATTTTGGGTACCATCCCAATAGCGGTTAAGCTCTTGATAATCGAAGCTTTCTTGCTCAAAAACCAGCCCGCCCCAGCGATTAAAAATTTGATAAACTTCTATGAGCAATGGTTGATCAGAAAAGACTTGGAAGCGGTCGTTAAAACCATCGCGATTTGGCGAAAACACATTGGGGATATACACCGGACAAGTGCTAGTCAGAACAATACTATCTGTGGTGATACAGCCTCGCTGATCTGTAACTTGAACCAGATATAAGCCTGGAGTTAGATCAGTAAACGCAGTGGCCATGCTGGGCGGAGTATTATTTAGCTGTACGCTAAATGGCTCACCATCGCCCGCTAGGCTGAAACTTAGGCTGCCATTCGTATTAGAGCATTGCGCAGGAGTTTGCTCTACAGCAGCAATGATAGGTGCTTGGTAGGGTGCAATGACAAAGGTAGAATCCCAAGTGCAACCTCCCTCATCGGCAATCGTTAAGCGAAAGCTGGCAGGTGATAATTGCTCAAATATACCAACGGCTTGAAACGAATTCTGGTCGAGCTGATAGCTCAAAGCACCTGTTCCGCCGCTAGCAGTAACGGAAAGTGTGCTGGCTCCCACTCCACAATTGGAGAGCACCCAGCTATCTATAGCTATAGGTGCATATTCGCTAATGGTAATATCGGTAGAGGCTTCACAATCATTAACATCTATTACGGTCACAGTATAGGTACCTACTCCTAGATCATTAAAAGAAGCGTCTACCTGAAACGGCTCATCGTCAATGCGGTATAAGAAAGGGCCATTCCCTGACGCTTCTATAGTGAGGCTGTTATCTGGGAAATTGCATTGATCCACAGCAATATTGTTAATCTGCGGCCCCGAGACATCACTGATAGAAGCAGAAGTGGTAGTGGAACACCCTTCACCATCTTGCAGAGTAATGGTATAAAAACCCGGGCCAAGCCCTTCAAAAAGGGGACTTTCCTGAAAGGTAGTACCATCAACTGAATAACGTAATGGAGGATTAGCGCTAGTAGCATCAACACTTAAACTTCCATTATCGCCATCACAAAATACCTGTGTGACGCTCACTCCTAGCACCTCAATCAGGGCCGATTCATCCTCTATGATGGCTTCTGCCGTTTGCAGTTCCCCCTCGTCATTCATCACATAAATCGTGTAAGTACCAGCTGCCAATTCATCAAAAAACGGGGAATCCTGAAACGTGACCCCATCCAAACTATAAGTGAGCATACCAGAAGCATCAGTAGCCATAATGTCAATGGTGCCAGTAGCCGCCGTACAAGAACTTGGAGTAGTGATGATGTCGGTAATACAGATCGATAGTGCCGCTTGAAATTCCTGCTCGCTAGCTGCTCCAAATATTCCATGGTTGACCTGGCAGAGAAATTCCAGTTGATCGGTATCAAAATTTACGCGGTAAATACGCCCGGGATTACTGTCATTAGTAGCCACCGTCAGTGGGTTTTCACAATCTTCTGGTATAGTAATAATGCCAAAGATTAAGCCAGAGATGAAAAAGTCGAGAACTGATTCGCTCTGCCCTGGATTCTCTAGATTCACTGCTACCATTTGGTTAGTATTGGAAGCCATGACGAGCTGTCCCTCTACAAAAGTAAGGTCACCGGCCGCTCCCCCGAAATCTACCAACCCAATTAGGCCTTGCTGGCCAGTAGCTGGATTATAAGTGCGCACCACACCACTGATGCCTGCGGTATACAAAATACCATTGGGATCAGCCGTGAGCGAAGTATAGAAGGCCTCACTTCCGTTCGGGAATTCATGAATGAAAGTAAGTCCACCAGTATTGGTATTCACCCGATAAAGGCTACCAAGGGTATTTATAGCATAGAGGGTGCCATCAGGCGTGTAGGCAATATCGGTGAGGGTTAGCGAAGGATTATTTAGGGTTAGGACGATGGTAGAAGTACAGTTGGATAAGTTGACGAGAGCAAGCTGCTCATTATCTGTGAGCGCTAGAAAAGACTGACCAAACGATATCGTATTTCCTAAAAAGAAAAGTAGCAAAATAAAGGCACGCCGCATGTATCAATGAATTAAGGGTGATCCAAAAAGTTATGACAAAAAAATAAATTAGACAATGGCTATGAAGGGAAGAGGGTGTTTTAAATTTGGAACCTATTGGTCTAATTTAAACTTTTTTTTGCTAGATTAGTGTCGTTCTAAAATAATATTACCTTTACCGAAGCCCTTGCCCCTAATCCTTCTGAAAATGTCTTTTTTTATCGTCTCATAACAAATACAGTAAATACATACAGTATGTACTTCAATTCTAATGGAAAAGAGGAAGTGACCTATGATGCTATTGTCGTAGGCTCTGGAATTACAGGGGGGTGGGCTGCAAAAGAACTTTGCGAAAAGGGCCTGAAAACCCTCGTGCTAGAGCGTGGCCGCGACGTTAAGCATGTGCTCGATTACTCAACAGCTGCACTCGATCCCTGGGATCTGCCCAATCGCGATAAAGTTACCGAAGCTGAGCTACAGGACTACCTCAAACAAAATCGCACAGGCTATACCATCAAGCCTTCCATCAAGCAATGGTGGGTAAAAGACACCGAGCATCCTTACACTGAAAAAAAGCGCTTTGATTGGATTCGTGGCTACCATGTTGGAGGGCGTTCTCTGATGTGGGGGCGGCAATCGTATCGCCTGAGCGACCTAGATTTTGAAGCCAATGCCAAGGAGGGAATTGCTATAGATTGGCCGATTCGCTATGCTGATATTGCGCCTTGGTACGATTATGTAGAGGAGTTTGCAGGTATTAGCGGTCAAGCCGAAGGCTTGCCCCAATTGCCAGATGGCAAGTTTTTGCCTCCGATGGAG
>JBCCRH010000434.1:0-4904 GCA_039208045.1 Bacteroidota bacterium | reverse complement strand
TTTTCTGAATATTGGAGTACTCCATACCATAAAGATGAGAAATGGCCAGACGCAGCGAGTCATTAGAGATAATAGCCAAGCCATTGGATTTTAAGAACTCGTAGGAGGCGGTGTTCGTTAGAGAAGTTACATTTCGATAAACGGTAGTCAGATACAGGCCAAAGGAATCCGGGCTCGGCAGGGCTCGCTGCATGTACAAATCAAGCAACACCTGAGCGCCTCTCCCTGCCAAATGATGTGCCTCTTGGTTGATCTTCATGTCTTCCACATCCTGATCTAATTCTACCAGCATCTCTTCCAATACCTGTATTTCCGTCTGTTCTAACTTCTGGTTTTCTCTTCGATCATTAAACCAAACAGCCAGGCTGACCCCAATAAAAATCAGAAAGATCTCTCCCGCAGCATACAAAAAGAAGCGCTGCCAGTTTTTATAGCTAGTTTCTCGATATAGTCGTTTGAGGAGGCGTAACATAAGCGTGTGTTTGGATTAAATAATTGCAATTTTTTGTCCAGTAAGCTATTTTTGCGGCATTGTCCATTTTTAGCACAGAATAACTTTAAACAAAAAACCACAAATTGAAGTTAGTCTAAAAAAAGGAATTTTTTATGGCAATAATAATTACAGACGAATGTATCAATTGCGGTGCTTGTGAGCCAGAGTGCCCCAATAATGCAATATATGAAGGAGGGGTAGAATGGGCCATTGCTGACGGCACCGGTGTGCAGGGAAGCTTCAAGCTAGAAACGGGCGCAGAAGTGGATGTAGATGCGCAACAAGCTCCTGTGGAAGAAGACTTTTATTATATCGTACCTGATAAATGTACCGAATGTGTGGGCTTCCATGAAGAACCCCAATGTGCTGCCGTATGCCCTGTGGATTGCTGTGTAGATGATCCAGACCGCCGCGAATCGGAGGAGGTACTGCTGGGGCGGAAAGCGGCGTTGCATTTGGAATAAGATGTAAATTAGGCTGGAACGAAAAAACCGAATAATCGATTGATTATTCGGTTTTTTCGTTTAGAAACATAGTCAAAATTTCGGCATCCCCCTCAAATTCCTTAGCTTGGAGAATTGAAAAATAAATCTATGTCATCAACAACACAAGAAATAACACCCCTTTTTCAGTTGGATGGTAAGGTGGCCATCCTCACGGGGGCGAGTAAGGGAATTGGTGCGGCTATGGCGCGTGGGCTGGCTGAGTTTGGCGCAAAAGTAGTGATTAGTAGCCGCAAGCAAGAGGCAGTGGATACAGTAGCGGAAGAGCTCAAAAGCCAAGGCCTAGAGGCTATCGGTATTGCCTGTCATGTGGGGGAAGCAGCGCAGCTCCAACAGCTAGTAGATAAAACAATAGAGGCCTTTGGCCGTATTGATATTATCATCAACAATGCGGCTACCAACCCTATTTTTGCAACGCTGGATCAATCTGACCCAGCGGTATTCGACAAGATTATGCACGTCAATGTGCGAGCTCCCTTTTTGCTGTGCAATTATGCCTATCCACACCTTTGCAAGCAAGGTGGTTCGATTATCAACATCAGCTCGGTGGAGGGTATGAAACCCAGCACCGGCTTGGGATTGTATAGTTCCAGCAAATCTGCCTTGATTGCCCTCACTCAGAGCCAAGCCAAAGAATGGGGCAAAGATGGTATCCGTTCCAATGTGATCTGCCCGGGCCTGATCAAGACGAAATTTAGTGCCGCCCTGTGGCAAAATGAAGCCATTCTTAAACATATTGAAAGCCAACTGCCCGCTGCCCGCATGGGCCGCCCTAATGAGATGGCAGGCTTGGCTGTTTTTCTCGCAAGTGATGCAGCTAGCTACTGCACCGGAAGTGTATTTACCGCCGATGGCGGCTATTTAATAGCAGGATAAAACCAAAGACATTATGCATACTGCAACTATTATTGACACGAAAGCACCTGCTTTTCAGGCCATGCTCGAAGACATGCGCCAGTTTATGAAAACCGAGGTATACCCTTTGGAGCCCAACTTTCACACCAAGCATTGGGATGAAATGCTGCCTTTGCTGGAGGAGAAGCGGACGATGGTGAAAGAGCGGGGTTGGTGGTGCCCACAAGTGCCCAAAGAATGGGGCGGCATGGGTTTATCGCTAGAGGCATTTGGACAGGTCAGCGAAATATTAGGCTCTAGCCCTTTCGGGCATTTCATCTTCAACTGCCAAGCTCCTGATGCGGGTAATATGGAAATTCTCATTGAATTTGGTACGCCAGCACAGCAAGAGCAATACCTAAAGCCGCTACTGGAAGGTAAAATACGGAGCTGCTTTTCGATGACAGAGCCGCACTTTGCAGGTTCGAACCCCGTACAAATGGGTACCGTTGCCACTAAAAAAGATGGGTACTACCACATTTCCGGAAGGAAATGGTTTACGACCGGAGCCGATGGAGCAGCTTTTGCTATTGTGATGTGCTTAACTGATCCAGATCATGATAATAAGTATACCCGTGCTAGCCAAATCATTGTGCCAACGGACACGCCAGGTTTTGAATTTGTACGCAATATTTCCATCATGGGAGAAGAAGGTAGTGGCTGGGCGAGCCATGCCGAATTAGAGTATAAAGACTGTACGGTGCCGGTAGAGAACTTGTTAGGTGGCGAAGGCGCAGGTTTTTCTATTGCGCAGACGCGCTTGGGCCCAGGGCGTATCCACCACTGTATGCGCTGGATTGGCATCTGCGAGCGGGCTTTTGATATGCTTTGCCAGCGAGCAGTAGATCGGGAATTGAGTCCAGGTAAGCCACTAGCCCTTAAGCAAACTATTCAGAACTGGATTGCTGAACAGCGGGCTGATATTGATGCCGCGCGTTTATTGATCCTTCGGGCTGCGCGTAAAATAGATGAAGAGGGCACCTATGCTGCACGCGCCGAAATTTCGATTATTAAGTTCTTTACCGCAAGGGTACTAACTCAGACGCTAGATCGAGCCATACAAGTCTATGGCGCCATGGGTACGACCGACGATACGATTCTGTCGTGGTGGTATCGCCATGAGCGAGGCGCGCGCATTTATGATGGCGCCGATGAAGTGCATAAGAGTAGCCTAGCAAAACAAATTTTAAAGAAATATGGCTTGTAACGGCCCCAAAAATAACACCATCTAATACAATCCTTGTTACCTAACCAAACACCACCACACCATGAAATCCGATATTGACATTGCACAGTCTGTGCAACTACAAGATATTCGAACGATCGCCGAGCAGATAGGGCTATCGGAAAAAGAGCTCTATTTATTTGGCCAGCACAAAGCCAAACTGCCATTAGAACGAATCGACCACGATCGGCTACAGCAAAATAAGCTTATCTTGGTTTCTGCCATCTCCCCTACCCCCGCTGGTGAAGGCAAAACGACCTGCTCCATCGGACTCACTCAGGCCCTAAACCGCATTGGTAAACAAACTACTGTAGTGCTTCGTGAGCCCTCCCTGGGCCCTGTATTTGGTATCAAAGGAGGGGCTACGGGTGGCGGCTGGTCGCAGGTGCTACCTATGGAGGATATCAACCTACACTTTACTGGTGATTTTTCGGCAGTAGAAAAAGCACACAACTTACTGGCTGCTCTTTTGGATAATAATCTACAAAACAAGAAGCATCAATTAGGTATCGACCCACGCACCGTCGTATGGAAACGTGTGATGGATATGAATGATCGTGCCCTACGAGACATCGTAGTAGGCTTGGGTGGCACAGGGTCAGGGGTGCCTAGAGAGACCGGTTTTGACATTACGGCTGCCTCTGAGATCATGGCCATTCTGTGCCTAGCGGATGATTTAGAGGACTTAAAAAAGCGACTTGGAAATATCTTCATTGGGTTCACCCATGACAAACAGCCCATCTATGCCAAGGACCTGAAGGCGCATGGGGCGATGGCTGCATTAATGAAAGATGCAATTAAGCCAAATTTGGTGCAAACTATAGAAGGCAATCCTGCGATCATTCACGGTGGGCCGTTTGCCAATATTGCACAAGGAACCAATACGGTGATTGCTACTCGTATGGGCCTTTCCCTATCGGATTACGTAGTCACCGAAGCAGGCTTTGGCTTTGACCTCGGAGCCGAAAAGTTCTTTGACATCAAGTGTAAAGGTGCGGGTTTAAACCCTAATGCTGTCGTTTTAGTGGCAACGGTAAGAGCCTTAAAATACCACGGAGGAGCTGCACTGAGTACGCTCAATGAGCCTAACCTAGCGGCGGTAGAAAAAGGCCTGAGCAATCTCGAAAAGCATCTGGAAAACATCAAGCATTTCAACTTACCTGCCGTAGTAGCCATCAACCGCTTTACCTTTGATACCGAAGCAGAGCATCAAGCAATTATCGACAAATGTCAAAGCATGGGGGTTACTGCGCATGTCATCGATGTGTGGGCCAAAGGGGGTGCTGGTGGAGAAGCCCTCGCGCACGCTGTCGTCCAGGCTATTGATCAGAGTCAAGCTACCTTCACTCCACTATACGATTGGGAATTATCAGTAGAAGAAAAAATCGAAACGATAGCTACCAAAATTTATGGTGCCAGAGCAATAGACTACACCACTAAAGCCCAGCGCGATTTAAGAAAAATCGATCAACTCGGACTCAATAAGCTGCCCGTTTGCATCGCTAAAACGCAAAAATCGCTATCGGATAACCCTAAGTTGTTGGGTCGCCCTAAGGATTTTGTTGTCACGGTACGAGAAATTGAAATCGCCGCAGGGGCGGGCTTTTTAGTGCCTATTACTGGAAATATTATGCGCATGCCAGGCTTGCCATCGGTGCCTTCTGCGGAGAAAATCGATATTGATTTGAATGGAAATATATCGGGCTTATTTTGATTTATCGCCGCGCTACTTCAAAGCAGTGCAATAGTTTATCAAAATCCTCTGCCGTATTATACATATTCGGAGCGA
>JBCCRH010000433.1:0-4913 GCA_039208045.1 Bacteroidota bacterium | reverse complement strand
TTTCTCTAACCGTGCCTTGAACTCATTAGAGAAAGTACAAGCAGGAGAGACTATTGCTGCACCTTACTTCAATGAATAATAAAAAATTACGTTTAGTAATAAATAGAGCGAAGGGCTTGTGTAAAAGTTTTACACAAGCCCTTTTCGCTTATGGGACTGAAAGGATAAAGAGGCAAATATAAAATTTAAACCCGTTCTTAAGATGCAACATAGTTTCAATAAGTTTTTTGGCGTATATTCGTTAAATCTTGTTTTAATAATGGTATAAATGCCAAAGTAAAATCTAACCCTTTGCCTGAAGCTAACAAACCTAATTCCCCTTTGGAGGAGAGGAGGAATACTCTTTTTCCCCTATTTATGCCAAGCCGTGTACGCTTTGCATCCTACTTTTTTTTAGAATGGAAACTTGTTTGCAAAGATCGTGGGGCGATATTTACTTCCTTTTTCTTAGCTCTTGTACTCCTTTTTGCTTTTTGGTCTGGCAAGAATGCTGATCTTGCAGAGACAGAGGCGCTTCATACGGCTGCTGAACGTGTTCAGACAGAGTGGGAAACACAGCCACCACGCAATCCTCACATAGCAGCTCACTATGGCATTCTCGTTTACCGACCCCGAGCACCGCTACAAGCTATTGAACCAGGTATTTTCCCCTATCAAGGTGCCGTCACCTTTTTGGAGGCGCATAGTCGGAATGCACCAATCCTTTCTCCAGCATCCGTACAGGTAGCTGAAAACCGATATGGGGGGACACGATTCTCGCCAATGTTACAAGTGACCGCAGGATTTCTTGCACTTGTTCTTGGCTACCTTATCGGTGCCCGAGAGGCACAACGAGGAATGTCTCTTTTACTCCGTGGATTGGGGGCACAGGGCGCTTGGATCATTGCGGCCAAAGCCGCCGTGACAGGTATGTTGGTTTTTCTAGCTGCTTGCCCTGCACTTGTTTTAGCTACGTTTTATATTAATGGAGGCGATGCCATTCTGCGGTTTTCCGTACTAGTAATCAGTTCGCTTCTACATCTTTTTATTCTAGCTGGTCTAGGAGTTGGAGCCGGAAGTTGGCTCGGAACTGCACGCTTCGGACTTGCAGCCGTTGCGTTTAGCTGGGGCCTTAGTGTACTCATCATGCCGCGTATGCTTGATATAGCAGCTGAACAATTGATACCGCTAACCCAGCAGCAGCTCGATGCAGCTATTGCCGCAGATTTCGCTAAAGGCCCAGATGGACATGGTAATACAGAAGCTAATGAAATTTTTGAACGCCAAATTCTCGAACAATATGATGTAGAACATAAAGAGGACCTTCTGCTTAACTTTGATGCCTTGCTCATGCAAGCCGACGAAGAACACCGTGGACGTATTTACGATATTCGACTGGCTGAAGCCGAAACTATTCGTAAGCGGCAAGATCGTATCCGCCGTCTTGCTTGGGTCTTCGGACCTACTTCACCTATGCTTGACCTATCTATGCATCTCGCTGGGGCTGATGCTAGTACTCAACTTCGCTTTGATGAGGCCGCTGAAATATTTCGTCGAAATATGATCAGTCGGCTTAATAGGCATATGGCTGAAAACAGTCGAACTGGGGATTGGGAGTGGACACCAGCTGACGATTACTATACTAGCTTTGCCGCCTTTAAGCCACCTTCGACTACACTAAAGGAAGATTTGATATCCAACTTTCCAGCTGCTCTTGTTCTCTGTCTTTGGGGACTAATAACGCTTAGAATCCTAACGATGGCCGCCAAGAGGCTTAATACGATTACGCTATGATTTCTTCATTGATTCGATTGGATTTGGCCCTACTTCGTTCTTCACGTGCCTTTTGGTTGCTATTTGTGTTTTTGATTATGGCAGCGACCTTTGCCCTGATTGCTGGCCTTGACTGGCGGACACGATATGTGAATGCTGCTCAGGTGGCACGCGAACAGGCAGCTGAAGCTCATAATATGCTTGCCAAAGTATACGAGGATTTGGCCTCGGGTAGGCAAGAGCCATCTGATGTTGATAATTATGATGGTGCTAGTCCGTTCATCCCTGATCCTCGAGACCCTTACGTCGCGGGATTCTATCATGAGCAACTCGCCGAGCTTCCCCCTGGGAATTTACTAGGTTTGGCCACTGGAAGTACAGAACTCCGTAGTACTCACCATACCATTAGATCCGTTCCGGTCGCGACTCTAATTCGGATTGGAGAGCCCGCTGAGCGTATTAACCCTGGCGCTCTTGCCGCTGGTCGGTTCGATCTGTTGGCATTTATCATCTATTTATGTCCCTTGACACTAGCCATTCTACTTTTTGACGCAGTAGCTCGAGAGCGAGAGGGGGGGCAGGCGGCTTTGCTTGCTGGTTTAGGTCTTAGGCAAAAGGAACTTTTACTTGCCCGAGGACTGACAAGAGGTAGTATCGTTTTGCTAATGGCGCTGATTGCTTCTATTATTGGACTTGCTCTTCTCGGCCAACTGATGAGTATTGCAGGGCTAATATGGTTAGGGGGAACAAGCATCTACCTATTGTTTTGGACAGCTCTGCTGCTTGGTGTAGCTCGCTTGGGCTATGGTTTAATCGGCTCTGCAGCTATTGCTTTTACCACCTGGTTGGTTTTGCTCCTTGTCATGCCAGGTCTGATGGAACGAGCACTTCGCCCATCAGGTTTACTGGAACCTAGAATCATGGCAGATGCCGAAGTTCGTAAAGTCGAACGGGAGGTTAGTGTCGATGAGGCAAGCCGAGCCGCAGCAAAAGCTCTGGTTGCCCGTAAATACTGGCAGGTCGATTTTGATGAAGTTCCGACATGCGCTAATCGAGAGGGGATTGTAAGCGAGTATGTTGTACGGAGACTTTCTGACGAGATCTATACCGCGGCGATGCGTACTGGCCGTGAACGTGAACAAATTTATGAAGATCGACTTGATCGCTGGAGCTGGCTGGTACCCACCTTAGCATTTCGTCGTTCAATGGAATTGGTCGCTGGCGTGTCTCCAATTCGTCAACGTGCCTTTGAAGCGCAAGCGATTGATTACCATGCTCAGTGGCGAAATCGGGTCACCGATGCACTTTTCACTTGCTATCAGTTTACCCGATCAGATTTTGAGAATGCTCCTCAGTTCAAGTGGAACGAACCACTGGTTAGTTCGATGCCTTGGGGGGTGATGAGTTTTCTAGTTGTATTTACACTTTTGATTGGGAGGTATGTACTAAGCCCGTATCCTCTTTTTCAATAAAAAGTATCTTATGAACACTAACCTTCTTACTCTAAGCAATGTTAATAAACGCTATGGCGATCGTCTAATTGTCGATTCACTGAGCTTTAGTGTCGCACAAGGTAGTATCACGGCACTACTTGGGCCAAATGGAGCTGGAAAGACAACTACAATGAAAATGTGCGCCGGACTCTTCTCACCGGATTCTGGTTCTATATCTATTGCTGGTTTTGATCTTAATGTAGATCGAAGGACTGCACAAGGTTTTACTACATTTCTTCCAGAGAATGTTGCGCTATACACGGAGCTGACTGGACGCGAAAATCTTGCACATCTGCTCGAAATTAGTACGGGCATAAGATTATCTAATAGTGATCTTGACAAGGCTCTTGTGGTAGCGGGTTTACCTGCAGAAGCTATCTCCCGTAACGTGTCTACCTACTCGAAGGGTATGCGACAGAAGGTTGGAATTGCACTTGCGCTGGCTAAGGAAGCTAAGCTTTTACTTCTTGATGAACCAACAAGCGGACTCGATCCACATTCAGCCACAGAATTCAATAGGGCGATACATGAGGTCGCTGGACGTGGTGCTAGTGTGCTAATGGCAACACATGATATCTGGAGGGCTAGAGAGGTTGCCGACCGCTTGCTTGTGATGGTTCAGGGGCGTCTTGCGGTTGAATTTGATCCAAAGACGCTTTCAGCAGAAGAAATTGAGCGGCAGTTCTTTCTAAATGTGCGCTGAATAAAGTATAAATCCAATTTTTGTGAGGCTTATTTAAAATCATAGAAATAGGCTTCAAAGGTTCCATTTTCAGGTTTTTTAGTAGGAATATCCCACTCTCCCTGATATCGAATTTTTTCAGGTATATATAGATTTCCTAATTTTTTGAGCTCTACTTCCATCCGTACATCAAAATCAAATAGGGCCCCTTGGTATTGCAAACGATAATCCCGACCTAAGACCTGAAAGGTCTTCCGTTCAAAGTAGGTCTTTAGGTATTTGATAATTGTTTTCCCTTCTTTTTTCTCTTCGTATTCTGGTTTTACTGCGGCTACGAAGCTGTAAGCCTCTATATCCCCTCTGTATTTTTCCTGCTTTATGGAATAATTATAATAAGGGATCATTTTTTCTGTGAAAATGGCTGTTTTCCCACCAATTATAGGCACATCTACTTTTTGACCAGGCTGAAAAATGAGTTTTTTTAATTCACTGATATGCTTTTGAATGCCCTTGAGCTTTTGTGTAGACACAAGGCTATCCACCTGGCACACTTTCCCATGTGTGAAGAAAACCTGATCAAACATTTTAGAGGTATAGAATTTATATTTCTTATTCTTCTTATAAAATTTCCCACTGCTCGATTCTGATTGTATTTCCATTGTTCGGCAAGGAGCATCGTAAAATTGCTCTGTTAGACTTTCATACTGGGCTATCGTTGCTCCTCTTTTGTCATAAAAAGATTGTTTGTTTTGGGCTTTGTATGAAATGATTCTCAAATTCTGAAAGGCTTTAAAAAAGCTCTCATCTTGCTGCACTAATTCGATAAATTCCTCTACATTAAAGCCTTCCCGCTTTGCGGTAACCACAAAGGAATCTAGAAAAACAAATGCAGCAATACTACTGGCACTTGTGCTGTCCTTTTTTTCTTGAGCATGGCTGGGCATGAAAAATAGAAGTACAAAAAATACTATTAAGAGTCGATCCAT
>JBCCRH010000432.1:0-4993 GCA_039208045.1 Bacteroidota bacterium | reverse complement strand
CTGAAAATACACAAAAAGATAATCCTTATGAAGTTGGTATTGATCTGCTTTAGTGTTAACGTCTTGTGGAATGGGGAAAATTGTGTTGGGTTTGGAAAAAATAGAAAGCTCACTACCCTAATAGTTGCTTAATCGTTTTCATCGGAAGGAATAATTTTTTGCTATCTGGCAGCAAAATAAATCCAAATCGCTCATAAAACTTAATTGCATTTTCGTCAATTGGATCAACGATTACTGCCATAGAACCAATAATCGTTGATGCGGCAAAACTTCTTTTTAAGGCATCCATCAAAAGGAGTCTTCCCAGCCCTTTTCCCTTAAATTTTTCATGTATAGCTAACCTACCTAGAAGTGTTACAGGCAAGGATTCGTAAGCTCTCGGTAGTTTTCTTTTGATTTCTTCAGGAATAATTACTCTTGAAATTCCTGCATTAGAAAGAGTATAAAACCCTTTTATTTCATTCTCTTCATTTGGTAAAACAAAACATGCAGAGAGTTTTCTTTTTATGTCTTGTTTTGCCTGTTTTTGTAGATAGTTATCTAAATACTCATTTCCACAAGTAAACTCTGATTTTCGATGCTTCGAGTCGAGTGGAACTGTTAAATAATCTGCCATTTAGAGCAATTCATTGTAATCTTTAAAAGCAGATTGTAGTTCTTCATTTGGAGGGACTCCTTCGAAGATAAGGTCAAAGAAAATTTCTTGGTCCCTTTTAGAAGCAAGTATTCTATTATGTTCTTCTACTATTTCCTCTGCTTTTATTTGAGCTGCCTTCAAGATAAACTCGGTTAAGCTTCTATATCCACCCAATTTTGAAGCGTGTTCAAAGAACTCTTTCTGTTCCTTGGTCAGTCTGGTATCAAATCTCGTCATTTCAGTTGCTGGCATAGCTGTCATATTTATTTCATCCATTCAAATGTACGTTTATTTTACGTACAATACAATGCTCCCAACCCACTCAGAGCTTAGCACGCGCTTAGTGGATTTGCAATCCGCGAGAAGTAAACCTAACCTACCCACTCACCGAGCCCGACCCCCTCAAATTCACAATCTTCTTCAACAAATCAAACCAAAAAGGAGCCCCCATCGAGATAGCCAAAGCCGTCGTCAACCAACCGACGACTTTGTATAACCAATCCCAAAAATTCATCTCTTCAAAATTGACTTGCTCCCAGCCAAGGCCGAGCGGAGAATGCACCAAGGACAACTCATTGTTCAGCAGCTCCCCCAGCTCCGCATAGGCTTGCTCAAAGTCTTTGTTCTGATCTAATGGGATCGGCGCATTAGAATCATCTGCTACATACGATTGCGCCATATCGACGACCTGTTGTAGCAGCACTGGATTAGACTCTAGGCGATCATAAATGGTCAAGGTATCTGCATTAAAGAGTACAGCAATAAAAAGCCCTACCAACAATAAAATTTTCTGGGTATACCGTTTAAACCAGCCCGATGCCCGATCCATAATATCGTCATACCAACCCTGCACTTTACCTTGAAATTCCTCTAATTCGCCACCTACTTTAAGACTTGCCTCTTGCAGCATTTGGTTCAATACATTGCGCAAGTCGGTATCCTCAATCTCATCGATGGTCTTCTTGATATTATCCAGATTAAGGTCTTTCCCCTTAAGGATGACATCAAAAAGGATAGATTGAAAGGACTTACTCGACAAGTACGAGGGATTAAAATGCTTGCCAAAAAAGCGATAGGATAACTGCTTGAAAAGTGAATTTTCTTTAAAGGCTTTGAGCACTGTTTTTCCAGTATCAGAAGTAGCCAGCATATTCTCCAAGGCTTTTTCGAGGTTTTGTCCCCGCAAGCCCAAGCCCGACGAAATCAGCTCCATAATGGTGGTGCCCAACAAACTCAATAGCAAAAGGATAAATAATAAGCCAATTACAACTTCGAGCATCTGCATAATTAATAGTGTTTTGGTGTTATTGGATAGCTAAATTTAGGAAACAAGTCTATCACTTCAAAGTCTCTTCAAATAGTTTGTAAATCCGCTTGTACTCATCGGCCCAACTGCTCGGCTCTACAAAGCCATGCCCTTCCATCGGGAAAACGGCAAACTCCCAGTTGTCTTTGCCGAGTTCGATCAAGCGTTGCGCCAAGCGTACCACATCCTGGAACTGCACATTCGTATCCACCATCCCGTGTAGAATCAACAGATGATCTTGCAGGCCTTCGGCATGATAAATAGGTGAACTTTTGCGGTATGCCTCTGGGTCTTCTACCGGCGTATTCAGAATATTGGAAGTATAAGCATGATTGTAATGCGCCCAATCCGTTACGGAGCGCAGGGCGGCTCCACTTTTGAAGGTGCCAGGCTTGGTAAACTGCGCCATCAGTGTGATAAACCCGCCGTAAGAACCACCGTAAATGCCAATCCGATCAGCATCTACGCCCAGCTCTTCCACTAAGTACTTGGCACCATCGACTTGATCATCCAGGTCTTTTCCACCCATAAACTGATAAATGCCCGTGCGCCAATTGCGCCCATAGCCCGCACTAGCGCGATAGTCAATATCCAGCACCGTGTAGCCATTATCAGTCAGCATATTGTGAAACATATACTCTCGGTAATAGCTACTCCACCACTGATGCACATTTTGTAAATAGCCCGCACCATGCACAAAAATGACGGCTGGCCCCCCTTTAGCACCCTTCTTGGGGCGATACAAACGAGCTGGTACCTTTGCACCATCCTCAGCCGTAAAACGCACAATCTCTGGTGCTCGCCAATCATATTTTTTAAAAGCAGGCGTCAGCGAATTGGTCAACTTCCGCATTTTAGCGCCAGCTTTCGTCTCCTGCACATACAGCTCCCAAGGCTGATTACTGTACGAGTAGCGAATGGCCATCATCTTTTTGTCGGGTGAGAGGGTAACGTCGTGGCGGCCTGCTTTATCGGTCAGCTTTTCCAATTTTCCACCTTTGGTAGAAACGCGGTAGAAGTGGTGCTCGTGCGGGCCTTCTTTACTTGCCGTAATAAAAAAGTGCGCTCCATCGCGACTCAGCTGTACATTATGCACTTCGTACTTGCCATTCGTAATCGGTGTGCGCTCGCCCGTAGTCACATCTACGGTGTAGAGATGGGAAAAACCAGTGCTTTCTGATTGAAAGTACAAGTGCTTATTGTCCGGCAACCAGCCCATTGTGCCACCATAGAAGTTCCAGCCTGAAATGCCAGGGCCACCGATCCACGCTTCATCGTGCTGCCAATCGAGGGTCGTCAAGCTCCCTTTTTCTAGATCCAGCAGCATAATCCAACGATCTTTATTATCCATCGACCGCACCACCACCGCTGCTTTTCCATCTTCCGAAAAATAGGGGCCATGAATAATGACTTCTTTAGCGTTGTCATATTCTGTTTGGAATGCTTCCTCACCAGTATGGTAGTTGTACAAAAAAGAAGGCTTTGTGCGGATACCTTCTATCTGCTCTGTATCTAAGAGGTAAAACGTATCACGTTCCGTATCATAAATACCCATTTCGTAGGTATCCTGTGGCGAGCCCACTTTCGCTCTAGCATTGAGGTCCTTGAGGTAGCCTGATTCGGTCACAAAGTCGGGCACCTTGGTACGCTTAGCATCTGCTGAAGTAGTGAGGCGCACCGTCACGTAGCGCATATTGGGGCTTACGCCAAAATTAGAGAGGCGTTTTTTGCCATAGTAGACTTCCGTGGGGCGCTTGAGCTGTAGGGCTTCGCGTTGTTCTTTGCGCAGTTCGTCTTCGCGGTCTCGTTCCCGCAAAATATCAAACTCCGTCAGCTGGTCGTCCTCCAACCATTGCTGCTGTGCTGGCAGACCAGCTTCTTTTCGCTCTTTCCCTTTCTTGAAATTGGTCAGTTGGGTCACTGCCCCACTGTTCAGATGCCAGCTATATACATTATCGCCTTTCGTAAAAACGATATGTTGCCCATCCCCTGAAAACTGAGGATTGCTCTCCCGATCGATCGTATTTGTGAGCTGCTGCGTAGTATTACTCGACACCTCCAACAAAAACAAATCGCCATTCTTCGCATACACTTTTTTGGAATAATCCTTATTGTAATCCCCTCTTCCTGCCCTCGCTTTTTGCGCCGCTACCGTCATCTTTTGGGCTTTTCCACCTGTCGCCGCAATCTGGTATTGGCTTCTTAAGGTATCTCCCTCAGGGTTCCAGCTGAAATAGATACTCTTACTATCTTCCGACCAACTTATACCTTGCGGTAAATAGCCTACAAAGGCTTCGCCTTGCATAATTTGCTCGATGGTGAGGGAGGATTGGTTAGTTGGAGTTTGGCCTTGCAGCTGGGCACTGGCCAGTAAAAGGAGTACTGCCCATAGTATACTGACGATTAATTGGTTTGCCAGATGCAAACCAGTTAATGTGCAGTATACACCGTACCAAAGCGGTTTGCAATGTTGCAAACCGCTTTGCGTCACGTGTAGTTGTTTACTCATTTTCATCGTGTTGATTGTATGATGATAAATGTAGTAAAATTCTTAAAGAAATCGCGGATTGCAAACCTGTCTACCGCCAGGTAGATCCGCTATACTTTTGTTCTGCTTGCGCCTAGAGGACTTGTAGCCTGGCCCGCGCTCAGTGGATTTGCAATCCGCGAGATTTTCCTCGATTCTTCATCTCCTCGATTCTTCAACAGCAGCTTTCATCTCCTTGGCTGACTCCTTGTCCAAAATTCCGGCAAACTCCAGAATACTTTCTCCAGAGTAGTCTTGTTCGGTTGTTTTTGCTGCTGACAATAGCTGTTCCTCTTCTCTAATCTTCTTCAGGATGGCTTCCACCAGTAAAATTCGATCTGAAATTGGATAACCATTAACGATTTCCAGTATATCACTTTGACCCATTTTAATGCTATTTTTTTTTACAATGGTACGCTAGGTTTCAGCGAGAAAATCCGATTGATAATCAGTTGTTTATAAAATTCAGCTATAATTAAATCTATTTGTGGAGCATGAATCCTTACATTCCATAAGTCAAAAT
>JBCCRH010000431.1:0-5014 GCA_039208045.1 Bacteroidota bacterium | reverse complement strand
GGTACCATCGACAATTTGCCAGCAGGCGAGGCCACGTCTTTCGAATATGATGCCAACGGCGCGACTTGGCACTTTAGAGTGGATCAAGCAGAAGGCCACCCTGGCGAACTCGCACCCATCGCCTTCGTAGAAGGCTGCGGCGGCCTCACCCCAGACATCGTCAACCAATTTTCGTTTAACGATGCAGATCCTTTCGTTGCAATCGACTGCCAACCTGCTATCGGTGCCTTCGACCCCAATGATAAGCTGGCCTACCCTAAAGGCTATGGCGACCAAAATTACATAGAGGCCAATGAATTGATTGAATACAAAATTCGCTTTCAAAATACCGGAACAGATACAGCTTTCAATGTAGTACTCGAAGACCAGCTCAGCGAATGGCTCGACCCCAGTACCATTAAGCTTGGTGCCAGCAGCCATCCGTATCGCATGGAAATCGATGAAAATGCCACTATGCGCTTCTACTTTGACAATATCCTATTACCGGATAGCACGACCAATGAACCAGCTTCGCATGGCTTCGTCCAGTTCCAAATTGAGCAGCAGCTCGATAACCCACTAGGCACCGTCATCGAAAATTTTGCCGACATCTTCTTTGACTTCAATGAGCCGATCCGCACCAATACGGTCTTCCATACCATTGGCGAAGCCTTCGTACTCGTCAATACCATAGAGGGGCCTGCTGTAGAGACGCTTTCGCTAAAATGGCTACCGAATCCTGCTCGTGAAGAAGTCCGTTTTGAGTTTGAAGATTATGAGGTAAAAGATGGGCATTTGGAATTGCTCGACCAACAAGGAAGACGCTTGCACGTACAAGTATTCTCCGGCAAGCAGACCCGCTTGATTCGCCAGCTGGAATGGCCCAATGGTCTATACTTTTTCCGCTTGACGGATAGTAAAGGACTGCATGTTGCTGGGAAATTACAGCTGAACTAAAGAAGGAAACTAAATACAAAATAAAGCAGTGTAAAGGAGTTGGCCATGCGCGCATGGTCAACTCTTTTTTTATTTTTCACGACCCACGTTTTTCACTCCCCGCCATTACGTATGATGCAATTTATTTCTTCTTCAACTCACCATATGCTTTGATCATCCGCTTTTTATTCTTGTTTATGTCGACATACTCAATCAGAGCATTTTCTTTTCCTAATCCTATTATCAAAACGTCTTTATACTCATAAGATGAAGCACCTCGATCATTAACAACCGAAATCGGAGTTTTTACAGTCTCATTGATGTCAAAATTCATCAAATCAGGTTGTGATGTGCGATGATAAGCTTGTGTTTTCAATTGCTTTACCGTCCGTAATCTATCCTTAGCATCAAAATATCTTATTGTTAGTGTTTTCTTATTAATATCTGTTATTGCGCCTTTTTCGTAATCATCGGATAATAAAAAAAGTATTTCATCACCAATGTTAAAAAATTCCTTTTCACTATTTTTCTCCATTCCTAAAACCTTGGAGGGTGACTTCAGATTCTGTTGATCAACTTCATTAAAATCAATAATATCAGCTGAAACTATTACTTTAAGTTTTGACCAAAATAAATAATATTCTCTTTTAAAATCTACGGTTACATTTGCAAGTGCTTGTCCTCTATCTAATGGATAGTTTTCATAAAGATTACGTTTAGCTTCCAAAACTAAAGCATCAGATTTAAGTCCACCAAATCCAAAAACTTTGATCGTCTCAGCACTACCAATTGCAAAATCAATTACAGAAAACTCAGCATTTGATAAAGAAGCATTTCCAGTCATTAAGCCTGAATGATACGCACACGAATTAAGTCCAACTATTATCAATATTATGGCTCCGATTTTATACAAATTCTTAATCATTTTCATTATTATATTGAGGGTTACAGTTATCTGTATTTTATCCGAATGCAAGGCGTGCTACCAACGGGCACGGCTAAGCGCTGTAGGGAGACTTAGATTGTATTAGACAATTTCAATTTGTTGATCCTGAAGTTGAATATTCAATTTTACTTTTGCTTTTAGTGCTTCAAAAACTTTCAAAATAGTTCCAATAGAAACGTTATGAGTACTGTTCTCTAGTTTCGAAATTTGTGCTTTTTTAACTCCAATTAGCTCGCCCAGTTCAGATTGGGTTAAATTACGTTGTTTACGAACTCGTTTTATCATATCACCAATGAGCTCGATTTTGAGTTCGATTTCATAAGCTTCTCGTTGAAATGTCCCTGGTTCACCAATGAATCGATCTTTTATTTGATCTAGAGTATATTCTTTCATGCTGTCATTCCAAGTATTCTGTTTTTTGTTACTAGTTGAAACATAATAACATTTGGTTGCCATTTTTTCTTTGATCAACTTCGAAATTGACTAAACTATCATATCGATAGTACTTATCTTGAAGGCGTATAAAATGCTCCATGAATTCAAAATCATCAGTACCAAAATAACTTGTTATTGAGGGACATCTTTCTGCATGTGTCGCCCAAATTTTAACAATTTCTTTTTCTGCAATAACTTGCTCTAATTCGATTCGAATAGGGTTTACTAGTTCGTCCTGTTTAGAGCAAGCTACAAGGTTGAGTAGGCAAAGACTAATTAATAAGAGCATGATTGAATTCTTCATAAAGATTGTTGTACGGTTAAAACCTTAAATCTATTCAGTAAAATACTGAAATATTTTAACAATACAAATTTGATCATTTTGCCTTCTATCAAATTGTATGAAAAAAGAAAAATCTCTGCTAAGCATGTGCTAGGCATAGTTCATGGATATATACTAAGGCCAGATGGTCTATATCTTATCTGTATTTTATCTGAATGAAGCGTGAAAGGTGAATCGCTAACGGTCTCATATATGCGGCGTGACCAGCTTTTGCTACGCATGACCGTCCTATACAATATATATACCTAGCATGGCACCTTTCGTTATTAATGAGTACTTTTGTTCATTACTATCGAACACTTTTACTCGTTACTAACGAACACTTTTTATGCTACTCAAGTCAGAAATAGAAAAAGCGGTCGCTCAACAAGCACTTCTGTACCAAAAAAAAGAAGAAGGGATTGAGCGCGGTGTACTGTCTAAGATAGAAATGACAAAAACACACGTGCTGGTTATCACCGGAGTAAGGCGTTGTGGAAAAAGTACGCTCATGCTTCAGTTGAGCCGCAGGGAGAAAGAAAAATTTTCAATCTTTAACTTTGAGGATCCTCGAGTTTTTAACTTCGATACGGAAGACTTTCCTAAACTAACGGAGATCCTAGATAATTCTGAAATCTTATTCCTGGATGAAATTCAGAATGTGACCGCGTGGGAAGTTTTCGTTAGGCATCTTCACGATAAGGGAAAAATACTTTGCATAACTGGCTCAAACGCTTCCCTATTAAGTAGCGAGCTGAGCACTCGGTTAACCGGGCGGAATCTTCAGCTAGAGCTATTCCCTTTCTCGTTTGCCGAGTTCTGCCGGTTCAAAGGTGCTAACCGAAACGATGTTTCGTTTCAGGACTATCTTCAAAAGGGTGGGTTTCCAGACTATCTATCCACGGATAACAAAGAGGTTCTTCAACAATTATTTAAGGATATTATCTATCGTGATATTATCGTACGACACAACGTGCGTAATCAAAAGGCCCTCGTTGATATCGGTTTGTATTTGATTTCTAACGTAGCGAAGGAATATTCACTGAATAGACTTAAAAAGGGGTTTGGCCTGGGATCGGTCAATACGGTAGGCGAGTACATTCAGTGGCTGGAGGATAGCTACGTTTTGTTTTCCCTACCGAGGTTCAGCTGGTCGGCAAAAAGCATCGCGATTAACCCCCGCAAAGTGTATACTATAGATACGGGCTTTGCCCTAGCCAATTCGCTAAGCTTCAGCAAAGATTCTGGGCGTCTATTCGAAAATGCCGTATATCTCCAATTAAGGCGCACCCACAAGGACCTCTATTACTTCCGAGATAAAGGTGAATGTGATTTTGTCGTCCGGGAAGGAAGCAGTGTGAGTCAAGTGCTGCAAGTCTGCTGGGAAGTGAATCGGGACAACATGAAAAGGGAGGTGGATGGACTCCGCGAAGCAATGAACTTTTTCAAATTGAAAGAAGGGTTTATTATCACGATGGATCAGGAAGACGAATTGAAGACCGATGGCGGGGTCATTCGTTTGCTCCCAGCGTGGAAATGGTTTTCTCCCTAGCCTCCCCCAGGAACTGGATCATCGCAGCAAGCTAGATCTACTTCCCACACCCCAAATAAGTCTTCCCATCCAGCTCCACCTCCGCCTGATAAGGCTGCTCCCCACCCACCATACGATCCAAGCAAGGAGACTTCGTCAAGCTGATGCGAATACGCCGATCATTCCCACTCGCATCTTTAGCAAAGACAAAATTGATACGATCGCCTGCGCGAACAGACGGCTTATAAGGGTAGGCCACTATTTGTTTTCCCAATTCTTCAAATGTGATCCCTTCGGTGCTGATCTCTACCGTCCAGAAGGGACTATTGCCGCTTAGGGTAAAACGCTCGCCACTACCGGCCGCAGGCTGACTCGATTTGCAGCCACACACACCCAATAGCCCCACCAAAAGCACAAAATATACTCTATTCATACGGTTGTTATTTTGCGCTAAGCTAAAAATAAAGCTGGTACAGAATGGCATTAAAAATGGCTAAAACCACTGCTAGCAGTACGGCCGTCCAAAAACTCTTCAATTTGAAGCCCTCGAAGAAGCTGGCAGCCACCCACAGCACAACGGCATCCACCACAAAGCTAAACAGCCCCAGCGTCAGTATCCGAATGGGCATGGTAACAAAGTCGAGCACTTGCCCTAAGGTGGCATTCAAAATAGCAAGCACCGAAGCAATCAAGATGGCCTGTAAGAAATCCTTGATGTCCACCCCTTTCATCAGGTAAGCCGCCCCAAATAGGGCTAAGGCATTGAGCAAAATTTTTATCAAAAAATTGCTGTTCAATACCGAGGCGGTATCCAATAATAATAGATATTCCATGAGGTGAGATTTTTAATCCTGCAACTGCTCCC
>JBCCRH010000430.1:0-5032 GCA_039208045.1 Bacteroidota bacterium | reverse complement strand
ACAAATGTCGTAAAATTCTTGGATCGCAATAGCTCTTTATCACAAGATTATACGATTTTATAGCTGCTCATCTACTTCTTGCAGCTCTGCCTCATCATAGGTTTTGAACCACTTCCCTAATCGCTTGCGGGCTTTTTCTCGAACTTCATCATTGACGTAAGCAGCGATCGTTACTAAGCCAAAACTTAAAACCCCTATGTCATCCGTATAGCCAATGAGTGGCGTAAGATCAGGAATAGCATCAATGGGAGAGAGCAAATACCCCAGCGTACCCAGTACAATTCGCTTTGCCCAGCCAGGCGTATCCTTCCTGGTGTATGCATAAAAAAGCAGCAGCACCATATAGATAGCCTTCACTCCTGCTTTCTGAGCATAGTGTTTCATATTTGCCCAAAGGCTAACTTCCGAAAACTGCTTGATATATTTTTCCAATGGATTTTTCATAATTCTGTCCTTTCTTCCAAAGCTTAACAAGAAATACGTGCAATTGATGCAATCATTAATTGCTACTCGACTAAAATAGGGATTTTTAGCATAAAAAACATCCCTATCGACGCCAAGTCGTGGTGAGTAGTTCTTCCACCGGCCCTGCTACCTCTAGGCCCGCATTACGCCCCACTCCAGTATATACCAAATCATCTTTATCATAAAGGTTTAACCTCACTTCTGCCAGCAGACTTTCATTCACTTTCCCCGCCATTGCGCCCGCAATAGGTGATACCAAATTGGCCCCCTCTGCTTGTACTGCTTGCGCTTCGAGGCGATACCTCTTATCCCTAAATGCAAGGTGTACTGTCTTTTCCTTCCTATACGCCTTCATTTTAGCCCCTGTGTACGTTGCAAATCGGTACAGCTGCCCATCTAATAAAAACCCAACGATATACCCAATAAAGTGACTCCCCAACCAGGGAATACGGGCTACTGAGGCCATAAATGATACCTGCCGATTGGGCTCAAAATGATTAGTTTGTGTCCATATCCAAGAAGTTGGAAAAGAAGTTCCCCAGTCTTTCTCCATGTACCCCTTACCTGCGGTAAAATCTACTGATTGTCCATTTACCTGGAGTACTCCCTCTAGCTGGTGATCAACGCTTACTACTCCATGATAACACTGCATAAAAGGCACAAAAGAATACCAGCCCATAATGCCAGGTGCTCCCATCATCTTAGGCCAAGGGTATATTTGCTTTAGCAGAATAGTGCCTTGTAGCTCGGGCAAATCCAGCACTACTTTATAATCCGAAAAAAAGTTATTGCCCAGATGCACCTCAAATCCCTCAGGTGAGGGCCTAAAGTCTGAAGTCTCAAACTCATGATAATATGCCTTACATCGTTTTCCATCCAAAACCTGGATAAAAGCATGGCTGTTGCCCTTGTCATCAAAAGAAATACCTGGAATAATCGCGAGGGCATACTGCTCTGAGGGATCCACTAGTTTGCAATACCACCCTTCGAAATAATTGCGTTTTTGCCCCCAACCGTGGTACATATTGGGATTCCAAACCGCTTTCCATTGACTTGTAAGTGTGCCCATATTTTTTTGGTTTCCACCAAAACTCAAGATTCTGGCATCTCTTTGAGTACATTAATACTAACCATATACCTATGATATTCTCTAAGCGCAAACGTACCTCCAAGCCTATCAATGCAGGCTCTATGGCAGATATTGCCTTCCTTCTCCTGATCTTTTTCCTGGTCACGACGACCATTCTAAGCGAGACTGGCATTTCGGTCAAGCTGCCCCCTTGGGATGATGAGCCAGTAGTGCAACAAACCAATCCGAGAAATACATTCGTTGTAAAGCTAAATGCTCAAAACTTATTAATGGTTGAAGAACAGGAGCTTCCGGTTGACCAACTTCGTGCACGAACTAAGCAATTTATCCTTAATCCGACAAATGATCCAGGCCTAGCTAGAAGTCCAAGGAAGGCTGTTATCTCTCTGCAAAACGATCGCAGTACGCAATATAGTCGCTATATAGCGGTCTATAATGAACTTAAAGGGGCATACAATTACATTTGGAATGATGCAGCTAACCAACGCTATGGCCTAGCCTTTGGCCAATTAGCACAATCTCAAAAGCGTGCTATTCGTGCAGATTTTCCTATGGTAATTTCGGAGGCTGAGCCTACCAGTTATTAGTGTGCCACTAGCCAATTTTCACCTATTCCTTGCTCCACTAAAATGGGAACTTTTAAATCAGGAATGGCATTCTTCATATGCTCATCAATCAATGGCTTGACTAATTCAATTTCGGATTTAGGTACATCAAATACCAATTCGTCGTGTACTTGAAGGATCATTTTAGTCTGCAGCTGTTGGTCATTTAGGGCTTTGTGTACATTGATCATTGCTATTTTAATCATATCAGCTGCCGTACCCTGAATAGGGGTGTTGATGGCGTTGCGTTCCGAGTGGCTTCGGACTGCCCCGTTTCTGGAGTTAATATCTCGCAAATGCCGCCTACGCCCCATTAGTGTTGTCACGAATCCGTTTTTACGCGCGTCTTCTACTACATTAGTCATATAATTCTTCAGCCCTTGGTATTGACGGAAGTAGGCCTCAATCAAGTCTTTAGCCTCAGCTCGCTTAATATCGAGCTGCTTAGAAAGGTTAGTAGCACCTGCTCCATAAATAATACTGAAATTTACGGTTTTTGCTCGGTAGCGTTGCTCTTTAGTCACCTCATCATAAGGTACTTCAAATACGCGCGCAGCTGTAGCACGGTGAATATCCTGACCTGCTTGGAATGCTTCCACCATCACTTCGTCTCCGCTTATTTCGGCAATGAGGCGGAGCTCAATTTGAGAATAATCTGCTGCTAACAGCACATGATTCTCGTCTCTAGGAATGAAAGCTTCCCGCACCTTTGCTCCTTCAGGTGTGCGTATTGGGATGTTTTGTAAGTTGGGGTTGTTGGAGCTTAACCTGCCTGTTGCAGCAAGCGCTTGATTGAATGAGCTGTGAATTCTACCTGACTTTGGATTTATTAATTTGGGCAGTGCATCTACATAAGTAGACTTTAACTTTGAGAGTCCTCTAAAAGCTAGAATATCATATACAATTGGATTTTCACCAGCTAGATCATTTAGCTTTTCCTCATTGGTGGAATATTGGCCTGTTTTCGTTTTACGCCCAGGATATGGGATTTTCAGTTTATCAAATAGCACTTCTCCAACTTGCTTGGGTGAGCCAATATTAAAGCGTACCCCTGCTTGCTCGTAGATTTTTTCTTCCGCAGCAATAATCTTCTCGGCCAATTCCTTGGAGTAATTGTTCAGATACGCTGCATCTACATTCACTCCCTCATACTCCATATCTGTAAGCACCTTAACTAAGGGAAGCTCTATATCAGTGTATAACTCTTCCAGGCCTTCTTCTTTTAGCTTTGGCGCAAGTTCTTCTTTAAGCTGTAGAGTAATATCTGCATCCTCTGCTGCGTAATCTAGGACTTTTTCTACTGGAACTTGCCGCATCGTTAACTGCTTCTTTCCCTTTTTCCCAATTAACGACTCGATCTTGAGCGGCTGATACTTCAGGTAAGTCTCCGCCAAATAATTCATATTGTGCCGAAGCTCTGACTCTAGCAGGTAATGAGCAATCATCGTATCAAAAATAGACCCTTGCAGTTCTACACCATACCATTTGAGCATCAACGCATCGTACTTAATATTTTGCCCAATCTTTTGGATGGCTGGATTTTCAAATAATGCCCTGAACTCTTCAACTATTTCTTTTGCCTCTTCTTGATCAGCTGGCACAGGCACATAGTAAGCCTCCCCTGCGTTTACTGCAAATGACATTCCTACTAGCTCGGCCTCATTAGCATCAATACCTGTTGTTTCTGTATCAAAGCAGAAACTCTCTACCTTACTTAGCTGCTCAATCAGTGCTTCCCGTTCTGCTTTAGTTGCACATAAGTGATAGGTGTGTGCAATGTTTTCGATGTTCTTTGTCGCAATGGAATGGGCAGGAGGTTGTTTTTTAAAGCGGGTGGGGCTATCTCCAAAAAGTTGTCCCTGCGTGCCTTGGCTTGTATTTTGCGCTCCCTCTGGCTCTCCTAGGATATGCCTTGCTAAGGTTCTAAATTCTAATTCTTTGAATAAGCTGGTTAGTTTTTCCCTATCGAAGGGATCGAGCACATATGATTCAGCATCAAACTGAATCGGTACATTTAAGTCTATAGTGGCTAACTTTTTAGATAATAAGCCTTGCTCACTAAATTGCTCTACTTTTTCTTTCTGCTTTCCCTTTAGCTGATCTGTATTTGCAATTAGGCCTTCTACGGAGTCGAATTTGGCTAATAGCTTTACTGCGGTTTTAGCACCAATACCGGGTATTCCAGGAATATTATCCACACTATCCCCTTGTAAACCTAGTACATCAATTACCTGCTCTACCTTGCTAATTTGCCATTTTTCCAGTATTTCTGGCACTCCTAAAATTTCAACCCCATTCCCTTGGCGGGAAGGTTTGTACATAAATATTTTATCTGAGACGAGCTGCGCGTAGTCTTTATCTGGGGTAACCATATATACCGTGTACCCCTCGCGTTCTGCTTGCTTCGCCAAGGTTCCAATAACATCATCCGCTTCATAACCATTTACCATTACGATAGGAATCTTGAATGCCTTAACGATCTTTTCGATGTATGGAAGTGCAATGCTAATATCCTCGGGCTGTTCTTCTCTATTAGCTTTATATTCTTCAAACATCTCGTGCCTAAATGTTGGAGATGGAGGATCAAAGGCTACTGCAATATGTGTTGGTTTTTGATTCTGTAACAAATCCCAAAGTGTACGAGTAAAACCAGTAATCGCTGACGTGTTAATCCCTTTGGAGTTAATGAGTGGGCGAGTGATAAAAGCAAAGTGTGCTCGGTATACTAACGCATGGCCATCGAGCAGGAAAAGTCGTTTGTCTTCCATAGTTCTAGTTGAAATTTGAGAGAGGACAGTTACTTAATTTTGGGCTGTAAATATCAAAAGCACTTGCCCTTTAATAGAACAAGTGCTTTTGATGTAAGTTGTTT
>JBCCRH010000429.1:0-5034 GCA_039208045.1 Bacteroidota bacterium | reverse complement strand
GAATATGATCCCAACTACACCTCAGAAAAGGACGCGACCATCGGTCGAATTACGCGGCATACCGTTTTCCTTAGTATCACCTAAGATGACTTTACGACTTCCGTCAATGATGGAGGTGAATCCTGTAGTGGGGTCAGCGGTATAGCGCGTAATTCGACCGATGGTCGCTTCTTTTTATGAGGTGTAGTTTGGATCATATTATGATGTGCCGAAAGTGTATAGGTAATGGGGGTCTACTACATAGAGCAGGTAAAAGTACCCATTGCTAGTAAATTGCGGATCTAGGGCAAAACCCAACATACCAAGATCCCCTACATTCATCACTTCTTCATCGATACTCACCAAAGGCGTTGCCAACTTATGCCCTTCTTTATCAAGAATAAAGACACTCCCCCTTTTTTCCCAGACGTACCCCTGGCCATTTTCATCAAAGGTAATTCCTACAGGGCGATCCCATCCATCTTCAAGTTTTTCATTGAAAAAATTAGGCTTTAGGGTGAGTTGTTGCCCAAAAGCGGTAATCGTAAGGCATAGAAAAAGGAAGCTGAGTATTGGAGTATATACTGTTCTCATCATTGCGGGTGTTGATTCATAGAGAATGAAAAAGAGCAGACGTTATTGCTTGATGGGCTGACCACTTGCGTCATATCTAGTCGAGGCCGTTTTTGCTCCTTCCTGATCGTAGGTAGCTGCTTCACGTATGGTTCCATTAGGGTTAAAAAACTGCCAGTTGCCTACTCGTTTATCATCTTTGTACTGGCCCTTTTCTTGGAGTTTGCCGCTTGACTGGTAGATTTCAAACAGGCCGTTTTTGAGGCTCACTAGCGAATCACCAACCACAGTTACCCTGAACTTAGAAATGGAAAGGAGGGAACCGCTCGCCTGAAAATGGCGCCACTCGCCAATGGGCTGCCCTCGGCTATATCGCCCAGTTACTTTTATGATCCCGCTGGAAAAAAATTCTTTGTACTCCCCATCTAGCAGTCCATTGCGATAAGCTTCCACCTGTTGCAGGGTGCCTAGCTCATTAAACTGCTTGCGGGTACCTATCATCGTTCCATTGCTAAAGCGCACCATATCTTTGATGATGCCACTGGGGTAAAAAAGTTTCCAATCGCCATGCTTTAGATTTCGGCGAAATTCACCTGAAGCTGCTAATTGACCATTGGGATGATAATAAATCCAGTAGCCTTGTTTGATGGTATCGGTTCCTTCCAGATTGAAATTACCTTGCCATTTAATTTGGCCAGAGTCATAATAGGCCGCAGGCTTTTGCGCCAATAGAGCGGTAGAGAAAGCAAGAGAGAGGAGCAGCAGGGGTAAGTTTTTCATTTTAGCTTGGTCTTTGTGAGTTAATCTACGATCTGCAATTTAGCAAACTTCAACATAATCCGGCGCTCTGGATTATCAATTCCCTCAAATTTAATGGTAGCAATTCGGTTGGCTTTTCCACCATCAATGCTCATTACCTCTCCTTTTCCAAACTTCAAATGTAGTACGTGCATGCCCGGTGCGATAGTCTCACTGGGGCTCGGCTTAAAGGTCTTTGGATCCACTTTTGGCGCACTAGCAGACTTGTTGGGTAGCTTTCGCTTAAAATTGCCACTAATGCTGGAGCGGCCATTCCCTGATCCCCCTCCACTATTCGTTTCGCGCGCAAAGCGCCCCCCTATTACCCCCGTACTTTCGAGGTGTTGCCGTGGTATCTCTGCCAAGAAACGGCTCGGCTCATTATAGCGCATTTGCCCAAAGCGATAACGGCTATTCGCATACGAAAGCGTCAGAAATTGCTCCGCGCGGGTAATAGCCACATAGAATAGCCGCCGCTCTTCATCCAAGCCCTCCATGGTATCCATCGACATGAAGGAAGGGAACAGTTTCTCTTCCATCCCCACCACAAAGATGGACTTAAATTCTAGCCCCTTCGCGGCGTGTACGGACATGAGCGTAATGTGATCGCCCGAATTATCCTTTTCATCCGCATCCGTCAGTAAGGCAATATTCTGAAGATAGGTAGCCAGCGATTTATCAGGTATCGTTTCGGTATCAATCACCGTATCTTCTTCCACAAATGCTTTGATACCATCCAATAGGGCATTTACGTTTTCCAAGCGCCCCATGCCCTCTATAGAGTTATCCCCTTTCAGCAGGTCGATCAGGCCAGACCGCCTAGCCACTGAATTGGCCAGCTCAAAGGCATTCGAAGTTTGTACTTTATGTGCCGCACTTTTGATCATTTGCTGAAAGTCAGCAATCGCGTTTTTAGCACGGGTGCTAGCTTGCACATGAGGCAAGGCTTCCCAAAGGCTAATGCCACTATCCACTGCAATTGCACTGACTTTGTCGATGGTCGTCTTGCCAATACCACGCTTGGGATAATTAATAACCCGACGCAGCGCCTCTTCATCTTTAGCGTTCACCACGAGCCGCAAGTAGGCAATTAGGTCTTTTACCTCTTTTCGTTGGTAAAACGACAGCCCGCCAAATACCCGATAATTCAGATTGTAGCGGCGCAAATACTCCTCAAAAACCCGCGATTGCGAATTGGTACGATACAGAATCGCAATATCTTTATTACTGAGGTGGTAGCGCGTTTTTTGCTCTACAATGGTATCTGCCACGCGCTTCCCTTCCTCACTATCCGTCATTGCTTTAACCAGCTTGATCTTCTGCCCAGTGCCTTTGTCCGACCATATTTTCTTTTGAATCTGTCGTTTATTGTAGAGGATCACTTCGTTCGCAGCCTGTACAATATGCTCAGTTGAGCGGTAGTTTTGCTCCAGCTTGAATACTTGGATACCGTGATCTTTGAAGTCCTCCTCAAAGTCCAGTATATTTTGGATCGTCGCGCCTCGGAAGGCGTAGATGCTCTGTGCATCATCCCCCACTACGCAGATATTTCGGTTGCTCCCCTTGTAGTTAATCAGCTTGCGCACAATGGAGTACTGCAAGTGATTCGTATCCTGAAACTCATCTACTAAAACATACTTAAATTTTTCACGGTATTTCTCCACCACCTGGTCTGGATTTTTTTGCAACAGCTCAAATAAGCGGTACAGCAAGTCATCAAAATCCATGGCTCCGGCTTGCTTGCAGCGGGCGGTATACTTGGCGTAAATAGCGTGGAGATGCGGCCGCTTCGCCATCCGATCCTGTTGGCGCAGCTCGTCGTTTTGCTCGTATAGTTTGGGAGTGATAAGGTTGCTCTTAGCGGAGGAAATGCGCGAGCGGATGGCATTCGGATTGTAGACCGACTTATCGAAATTAAGTTCTTTTAGTATCTGGGTAATGAGGCTTTTAGAGTCATCTGAGTCGTAGATGGTGAAGTTAGAAGGGTAGCCTATTTTTTGGGCTTCGACCCGAAGTATGCGGGCAAAGATGCTGTGAAACGTACCTGCCCACACCTTATTGGCACTTGCCCCCACTACTTTGCTAATCCGCTCCTTCATCTCCCGGGCGGCTTTATTAGTAAAGGTCAGTGCCAAAATTTCCCAAGGCTTTACCCCTTTCTCAATCAAGTGCGCAATTCGAAAGGTTAGTACTCTCGTTTTTCCAGAGCCGGGCCCTGCCACTACTAGCACAGGGCCATCCGTATTGGTGACAGCATCGCGCTGCACTTTATTGAGTTGATCTAAATAACTCATCTGTTGCTAATGTTTTTCACAGGTTTCTATTGCTTACAAAAGGGGTAACGTATCTACTACTATGCCGCTGCTTCTTCTAGTTCATTCCAATATTCCACTGCTCTTCGTGTGTGTGGAATACAAATAGAGCCCCCCACTAAATTAGCAATGGCAAATACTTCGAAGACTTCTTCCCGCGTAGTGCCCAACTCATAACATTTCCCTAAATGATAGCGTATACAATCATCACACCGCAATACCATCGACGCTACTAGCCCCAGCAACTCTTTTGTCTTTTTGGGCAGCGCCCCATCTTGGTACGCATTCGTATCTAAATTAAAAAAACGTTTGAGTACCAAATTGTTTTGCCCGAGAATTTCTTCATTCATTCGAGCACGGTAGTCATTGAAGTCTTGTACTATTGACATGTGAGAAGGAAGTTAGTGGTCAGTGGTCAGTGAACAGTAGTCGGTATAGGGTAGTCAGTAGGCAGTGGGCGGTAGTCAGTAGGCAGTAGTCAGTAAGTAGTTCCTAGCAGCACTGTCCACTGTCAACTGCATACTGACTACTGTCTACTGACCACTGTCTACTGCTAGCCCTACGCTAAGCGCCAGCCATTACCCAGGTTCTTGAGTACTCTGAGGTGAGAGGCGATAGCTTGGGTAAACCATCTGTACTCGTAATAGGGTAGCTCAAATTCTTTGGTGGTGTCACGCACGATTTTAGAAATTTCTTTGTAGTGTACGTGAGAGATATTGGGGAATAGATGGTGTTCTACTTGGAAATTTAGTCCTCCTAGGATGTAGGTCATAAAGGAGGAGCGGGTAGAAAAGTTGGCCGTGGACTTTAGTTGGTGGATCGCCCAGGTGTTTTCTAGCTTGCCGTTCTGTGGGTGAGAGTGGTGCTCGGGGCCTTCCACTACATGTGCCAACTGGAAAACGATGGTAATCCAAAGTCCTGCTACCATATGCATAATGACAAAACCAACAAGTACTGCCCACCAAGTTACGCCTAGTATAATCGGTAGCCCAATGGTGTATAGTAGGTATAATGCTTTGGAAACAAATAGCTTGGTGGTCTCCAACTTGGGCTTGTAGCCATATTGCTTAGTGATGCCCTGGCGATGGTAATGGAAGAGCTGTACAAAATCTTTTTTCATGGTCCAGCTCAGGGTGGCGAAGCAGTAGAGCAGGCTAGCATAGATGTGCTGGAAACGGTGGTATTTTTTGAGTTCTCCTTCTGGAGAAAGCCGCAAGAAGGGCTTATCGTCTATATCTTCATCTAGGCCATACACATTAGTATAAGAGTGATGGAGTATGTTGTGCTGAATCTTCCAGGTAAAGGAGCTTCCGCCAATTACTTCCATGGAGTGGCTCATGAGCTTATTAATGATGGGATTCTTAGAGAATGT
>JBCCRH010000428.1:0-5036 GCA_039208045.1 Bacteroidota bacterium | reverse complement strand
GCAGTTACCTTGCTGATTGCCTTCTACTTCATCAAGCAAAAAAATATTGCTGCCCATCGGAAGGCTATGACCACAGCTATGGGACTTTCTGTTTTATTCTTGTTGTCTTATGTAGCCTATCATTTTACTTCTTCGTCGGTGGTCTTTGGCGATATCAATGCAGATGGTATACTTAGTGCCGATGAAGCATCAGCCGTAGCTGGTATACGTCCCTTTTACCTTACGTTATTGATTAGTCATATTATTTTGGCAGGATTGATTTTACCTTTCATTTTATTTACTTTTATACGTGCATACACCAATCAGATTGATCGTCATCGAAAAATGGCGAGATGGGTGTTTCCTATCTGGTTGTATGTTGCAATTACTGGGCCCATATGCTACTATATGTTGATGCCCTATTATCCTTAAAAAACAGCGATTTATGAACAATATTTGGAAAAAAATAGGAATATCTAGTCTACTCATTTTAACCCTATTTCTCTTGTTTTCACTAGAGCTAGCTGCACAGTGTCCTATGTGTAAGATGGCTGCAGAAAGTAACCTCCAAAATGGAGGAACCGGAGGAAAAGGCTTGAATGCTGGTATCTTATATATACTAGCTACACCCTACCTAATCATTGGCGGTATCGCCTATGTTTGGTGGCGGAATCGCCGCAGCGATTTAGAAGAGGAGATGGTTTAGTCTAGTAGATAGGTAGCACGCAAATAGCGAACTGATAAGGGCTTCAGTTCGCTATTTCTATTTTATGGTCTTTCCCTTACTTTAGCATGACAATCTACTAGCAGTGAACACACTTATTTCATATATTTGTGTTATCATCATTTCCGCGTTCATCTCTCTTGTACTGCTAGTTTATTATCCAAAGTAACCCCTCCTTTTAAACCCAATTGAAAAGATTGGCAAAATATTTCTAACCATACATGCATTTTCACTTACGCTTGTCTGTGAGTGATGTTTTAAATCTTTAACCATTTAGAGCATTCGATTTTTAATGTGCTCTATAAAAATTGAGCGGATAATGTTATATGTAATCAAAGTAAAAGATGAATTTCGTATCGTAGACAGAGCTAATAGTTACATCTATAGAGGCTCTCGCGAAGAATGTGAAGCGTGGCTCCAATCTAAGCCCGCCAGTCCAGAAGAAGCCAAAGCAAGGCAGCTCAAATTTCTAAAAGAATCTCGTAGAGGTCAAGGATGGCGGAAGGGTAAGAAAGGCGTGCTTACCAGCCAGCCTAAGTAGCTTATTACACTAGACTTGTTTCGCTCATTAATGACTAGCGAAACAAGTCTAGTAGCAAAATTCAGCATGCCCAGCATTAAACTGATCGATGCTTGTAAATAAACTGAATGTAGAGCAGTGCCAGTAGGCAAAAAAAGGCTGTTGTATTGAACGCATCATCAAAATTAGTTGGGGTGTTGTCGTAAATAGCGGCGGATAAGAGCGCGCCAAGGCCAATCCCTATTTCCAGAGCGATATAAATGGTGGCCATGGAGCGGCCTCGATTAGCAGAATCACTCCGATCAATAGTCCAAGCAAATAGAGCAGGGGAGAGGGTACCTGCGGAAAAGCCAATCATACCAGAGGCAACAAGCAGCCAAGTAGGACTGTCGGCATACCCCATGGCGATCAGGGATAAGATGAGGAGCACAATAGCGAGCTTGATAATTGGCAAGCGGCCATATTTGTCAGATGCTTTGCCCGCTACCAAGCGCGAAGCAACGGAGCAAGCGGTAAAACTCATAAAAAATAGCCCCTTGTTCTGCACTCCGATATGGACACTTTGATCGGGTACAATAGTCAGCATTACCCCAAAAGTAAAGTACGTGAGCACCATCACAATGGCTGGCGGTAGTGCCTTCAAGTCAATAATCTCATCCTTTTTCACCACCAGCAATTTCCATTTAAACGATTCTTGATGTTCTAAAGTCTCTTGCATGCCCCAAAGGATGAGTACAGAGAGCAGTGCCATTGCTGAAGAGCAGTAGAACATAGCTTCTATGGAAAAGCTCATGGTGAGGGCACTGCCAATAGGTGGCGCAATAGAAGCTCCTGCATTCATACTTACACCCAAGATTCCCATCGCCTCTCCGCGTCGGTGCATCGGTACAATGTCTGCCGCATAAGCAGTGGTAGCCGTGGGCTTAAAGCCGGTAGAAAAGCCATGGAACAGCCGCAAGAGCAGAAAGCCAAATACAGAAGTAGCAAAAGGATAGAACAGGCTACACACGACACATACTAGCGTTCCAATAATCATTACAGGCACTCTGCCGATCGTATCAGTTAGCTTACCGCTAAATGGCCTGGATATGCCCGCTGTGAGCGTAAACAGGGCTATGATAAGTCCTTTGTAGTCCGCTCCACCCATTTGCTCTAGGTAGGAGGGAAGCTCCGGAATAATCATGTTGAAACTAGCAGAGAATAAGGCATGGCTGAGGCAAAGGAGGAGAAACTGTAGGGTATATAGTGGTGGACTATTCGAAGGCATGTTTGTAGGGTGCTATTTGTTCTTCCCGAAAGTATAGGAACTCAATAAACGTACCTTTAGTTCCAAAAATCTTTTACGATGTAAAACCTTTACTTTGTTCGATAAATGCCTTAGTTTTGCTGTCCGCATTTATGCTTCAGCCTCGCTTGGCATAGTGGCGAAAAAGCGGGATGTAGCTCCCCCGATAGCTATCGGGGCGGTTAGAGTGCGCATCCCATCCAATTTTCGGGATGTAGCTCAGCCCGGTTAGAGTGCACGTCTGGGGGGCGTGAGGCCGGAGGTTCGAATCCTCTCATCCCGACCATAAATCATAAAAGCCTATTGGTAGTCATTGACTTATCAATAGGCTTTTTCACGTCTTGCTGAGATGGAAATACGAACCTTATCAACGGTGCAGCCTTTATAAAAGTAGAAAACAGAGAAATGAATCCAACAGTTACGCTACCACAGCTCCCCCTCCACGAGTGGGAAGAAACCAAGATGACCTTACACCTCATCCTTCAGATTATTGGCAAAGTCAGACTGAAGATGACGCCCCGTAAAAATCATTGGTGGTACATTACGCAATATGTTTCGCCAATGGGTATTACTACCTCTGCGATTCCCTACAATAATGGCTTGAACTCTTTTGAAGTTATCCTAAATATCCACAAAAAGCGGGTCGAAATTCAGACGAGCACGGGAGAGGAGAAGCTTATCTACCTGGAAGATGGTAAGAGCGTTGCTCAGTTTTATAAGACGTTTGTAGCTGCTCTAAAAGAGCTAGGCATTGAGCCGAATATCGTGGACAAACCCTTCGACTTAGGCATCGAAAAAAGATTTGCGGAGATTACCGAGTACCGCCACTTCGACTGGGCCTATATCGGAAAGTTCTGGAAAATCATGCTCTGGATCGATGGCGTAATGAATGAATTTAGCGGCCGCTTCTACGGCAAAACCTGCCCCGTGCAACTCTATTGGCACCACCTCGACTTAGCGGTGACCCGTTTTTTGGGGAAAAAAGGCCCCGCCTTAGACCCCAACGCCCGCATTTCTGACAAAGACGCCTATTCACACGAAGTGATCAGTTTTGGCTTCTGGGCTGGCGATGATAAAGTCAAAGAACCAGCCTTCTATTCGTATACCTATCCTTCTCCCGAAGGAATTGACCAGGAAAAGCTGGAACCTTCTACTGCCGCTTGGGTCGATAGCAATGGCAGCCCCATGGCTTTTCTCAGCTTTGCAAATTTGCTTAAAGAGGAGGATCCAAGAGCCGCTCTGCTGCGCTTTTTCGAAAGTGCTTATGTAGCAGGTGCTACCTTGGCAGGTTGGGACATGGAGGAGCTGAAGGCAGTGGATTTGGAGGAGTTGTAACAGCGTGTTACACTAACACATTTTCTTTGATAAATCGCTGGTTTTCAATGATACGATACAAAACATTGGCTTTTGTAATCACTCCTTTTTGCTCCAAAATAAAAGCGTGACCAGACAAAATCCCCCCATTAACTACTTCTTGGGCAGACTTTGGCATGCGCAACTTGATTTCTGTTTCTAAAGGAGGATAAGAATAAATTAGTCCTTTCTCATCCCTTGATTTAGAAAATTTAAGCAATTGCAAGACTTCATCTAGTTCTTGATAGGTAACTTTCAAATCTATCATATTGCATTTTTAGTTTGCCTTATTTCTTCGATAGCTTCAGGAGTCAGTCTGTTAGATAAGCTGATTTTTATCTGACTTACTCGTTATCATTGGTGTTATTAATGAACCTAAGGTATGAAAATTTATTTTCGATTTCCACATGGGGTAGCCTACGAAACGGATCAATTAGAAGCGCTAACTAACGCTATGGCCCACACATATTCCCCATCATGACTAATCGATAGCGATACCTCAAAATTAGAGTCAGGCAAATGTAGCGCCACACTCGGTTTCCCAGCAACCTTGTCCCGCATAATCTCGATCCTTTTCCAGGGCAATTTGATCGAGCTATTCCACTGCTTTACCGCCTTATAAACGGCTTCCTTGGCAGAAAAGGTGGAGGCGTAGCGTAGGGTCGGATTAGCAAAGCCGTTGATATAGGCCTTTTCCTGGTCTGTATAGACTCTACGAATAAAGGATGGGTTTAGTGAAGCTTCAAAGCTTGGGAGGTATAGCACATCATTCCCCAGTTTGTATTGGGCATTTGCCGAAAGGCGTAATTCCATAGCACTTGGTATTAGTCGATTCCCATGATGTTGAGCCCGCCATCGATATAGTGGATATTGCCACCAATGCGCTGGGAGGCATCGGAGAAGTAGTAGAGAGCAGCCGCAGCAATGTCTTCAGGCTTGATGTTGCCGAGTGGAGCGGCTGCTTTGGCTTTTTTGCGCATGCTGCGAATATTGGAGATGCCCGCAGCAGAAGTGGTCATCAGCAAGCCAGGGGAAAGGGCATTCACGCGGTGGCCTTCTTGGCCTAAATGGTAAGCAAGATATTGCATGATATTTTCCAAAGCAGCTTTGGCAATGGCCATGCCCGCATAGGCTGGGATGACGCGCTGCGAAGCATTATAAGTCATGGTAAGAAT
>JBCCRH010000427.1:0-5050 GCA_039208045.1 Bacteroidota bacterium | reverse complement strand
TGATGAGGGTAAGATATTCGGTAACCGATCATTCCGACAGCAAAAAGTATAAGTACCTTTTATTGCTCCCACTCCTCCTATCCATCCTCTTTCTCACCGCCCAGCAAAAAGCCACCTACTCACTCAAGTGCAGCCTCCCCACCGATGCAGCGCTTTTTACCACCGACAAGCTGCAAAACACCTACATCGCCACCAGCACCAATCAACTCCTCCGCTACGATAGCGAGTGCCAAGAACGCTTCCAGTACAACAACTATACCCTCGGCAACTTACAGTCCATCGATGTCAGTAATCCTTTGAATATCATCCTCTTCTATCCAGAATTCCAAAGCATCATCGTCCTCGACCGCACCCTCAATTTCTCCGGCGAAGTCAACCTTTTAGACCTTGGCCTCATCAATGTCAGTTGTATTGGCAGTGCCGTAGACAACAACATCTGGGTATACGACGATGCCGCGTTCAGCCTCAAAAAAATCAGTCAAGGCGGCACCATCATCACCAGCAGCAACGACCTCAGCCTAGAACTCCCAACCCCTCCCAGCCCTATCCAGCTCATCGCCCGAGAGAACAGCGTCTACCTCAACGACCCAAAAGTGGGCATCCTCATGTTCAATCAATTCGGCCAATACCAAAAAACCATCCCCATCACCCATATCGAATCCTTCCAAGTCATCGGCGAACAGCTCATCTTCCAGCAAGACCAAAAGCTATTCTCCTATGACCCCAAAGCCCTCAAAGCCAATCCCATCCCCCTACCCGAGCAAAACTCTTCCGCCATCCAGTGGCAAGTCCAGAAAAATCGCCTCTACCTACTCGATGATACCGCCCTACACATCTATCGCTTCTAAAGAATCACCCCGATGATAAGGGCAGCTTTTCCCGCTATCCACTAAACTCAGCCGTTCCAAGCAGTACAGCTGCATCAGGCGGCCAGTAGTCTTCGTTCTTCACTCAGCCTCCTGCCCGCCTGCAGCTGTAACTGCTTGGCCCAGCTTCGTATCGCTCCTATCGGGGCTGCATGCCCAACAGCCAGGCCCGCGCCGTCCGGATTTGTAATCCTATACAAATTCCCAACTTTGTCTATCTCTCAAACACCTAAAAGTCTAACCTGCGGGAGGACCGGCAAATTTGGTGGGTGCGGGTGCCAGCTTCGTGCGAAAGCCTTAAATTTGCCAAGCATTTTGGTTACTTTTTTGCGACTGAAAAAGTAACACGCCGTAGGTAACCTAGCTAATACCACTCGCCCGTGCCGTACGGATTTGTAATCCGAACAAGTAAGCCTGCACACCCGAACAAATAAGCCCACAACCCCAACTTTTTACACCCAACAGACAGGCCCGCACCACCCTAATTTGCAATCCGAACAAGTATTCTTTAATTTCAAAATTTTTAGACTATTTCAAATTATGAATGTGCAACCCAAAGTATGTGTGATCGGTGCCGGCTGCTCCGGCATTACCAGCGTCAAAAACTTACTACAGGCAGGCGTTAAAGACGTCATCTGTTACGAAAAAGGAGATCAAATTGGAGGCAATTGGGTCTTCACCGCCGGTGAATCCCACTCTAGTGTGTGCGAAACGACCCACATTATTAGCTCCAAGAAAATGTCAGAGTTTGTAGATTTCCCTATGCCTGACCACTATCCCGACTACCCTTCCCATCAGCAGGTATTAGCGTATTTCCAGGCCTATACCCAGCATTTTGGCTTGGAGCCCTATATCCGCTTTAATACAGCGGTGCAGCAAGTGCTACCTAAGGAAGACGGCCGCTGGGAAGTGCATACCAGCGCTGGGGAGCGCACCGTTTTTGATTATGTGTTGGTTGCCAATGGGCATCATTCCGTACCGCGTATGCCCGACATCCCAGGAGAGTTTACTGGGCAATTTTTGCATTCGCATAGTTATAAAACCAACCATGCATTCAGAGGTCAGCGGGTGCTCGTAATTGGGGTAGGAAATTCCGGTTGTGATTGTGCGGTAGAGATTAGCCGCGTGGCAGAGAAAACAGCCATTAGCATGCGTCGCCCACGCTATATCATTCCTAAGTTTATGCTGGGGCGCCCCACAGATACCTTTAATCGTATCTTGACTTATTTTCCTAAGCAGCTACGGAGCTTTTTGCAGCGCTCTAGCCTTAGAATGCTCATCGGAAGCTATCAAGCCTATGGACTCGAATCGCCAGACTACCCGCTCACGGGTGCTCATCCTACCCTAAATTCAGAACTGCTCTACCGGCTACGGCATGGTAAGGTACACCCACGAAAGGGAGTGAGCCACCTGGAAGGCGAAAAGGTGCATTTTACGGATGGTACCGTCGAAGAATATGACACTATTATCACTGCTACGGGCTATAAAATAGCATTCCCGTTTTTTGAAAAACACGTGTTGGACTATGAGCATGCCGATCGTATTCCGATGTATTTGCGCATGTTTCATCCGCAGCACGAGCGGCTAATTTTTATTGGGTTATTTCAGCCACAGGGATGTATCTGGCCGTTAGCTGATTTACAGGCTAAGCTAGCCGCTAACCACATCATGGGTCGCTGGCAGCGCCCACGGAATATCAGTCAGCTTGCAGAGCGCGATTCGGACTATATTGCTAAAGAATTTTTGCACAGCAAACGCCATACGATTGAAGTGCACTACCACCCTTTTCAAAAGGCATTGCTCAGACAAATTCCAGCAACAGCGCCAGCTTGGCCAGCCGATCAGCTAGCTTTAATCCACTAATCGACCACCTTTGAGTTCGTCTTGATATTCACGCAGTAAATCCCATTCGCCATTTACAGCAAGGCGCGCCTGGGCGGGCCAGGTGCCTGGGTCGTGTACGCGGAAACGGCTGCCAGCAGCATCTAGTATTTTGCGTAGGTGCTTGGCTTTAGCTTCGGTAAGTGCATTCCAGTCTGCAATACCCCCTTCTTTCAGAATCTGCTCGATCTTGGGGCCTATACCCTCAATGATCTTTAGGTCGTCTGAAGAAGGCAGCTGACCAGGACTTGGGCTAGCAAAGGCCGCAGGGTTTTCTGCTTTAAGCTGTGCTAACTTTTGGGCCTGACCCACCCAATCATCCTTCTCGATACGCCCCGGTAGGTAGCCAATTGCTTTAGTCACTTGTGCAATACCCTGAGCGTTTAGCTGAGCAATGTCCTCGTAGGTATATACTCCAATCTCATAGAGTTTCTTCTGTAGAAAGGGCCCCAAGCCTTCGATTCGAGTGAGGTCATCCTTTTCTACTTCATCAGTTACAATCCGCTCTTTGATCGCTGCTTTTTCAATAGGCTGCACGATTCGGTTGGAGCTATTGGATACCGACATCGAAGGAATTACGATGGGTTCTTCTTCGTCAATTTCAGGGGTAGTGTCCGCAGTATGGGTTGGAGTAGTAGTGCTATTTTCAGCAGGAACTGTTTGTTGTTCTCTGAGCCGTTCTTGTTGGCTCTTTATGGTTACCAACGCTCCTTTCAGTTCTTCATTCTCACCCTCTAGGCGATCTAGCTTTACCTCTAGCGCCTCCAAACGACTACGAGTAGTGGCATATAAATCTTGCATAGCTGCAAAATCCACTGTTGAAGCTTGCTCTTCTTCTTGTACATCTAGCTCTTCTTCCAAAACGACAGAAGCCGGTATGTCCGTAACGGCTACGGCTTGTGTTTGAAGCTGTACAATTTGATTTTGCAAATCCTCAATCGTATCGGTATAAGTTCGACTAGAAGTTTGCAAGCGTTCCAGGTCATTCTTTAAAACAAGAACTTGATTATAGTACTTATTCTTATCCCCTTCCAGACGGCTGATGCGATGGTCCATTTCCTCTTTATCCAAACTCGCTTTCTTCAGATCTGCATCCTTCAGGTCGATTTGTTCCTTAAGCACGTTGATTTCCGCTTCCGCTTCGCTCAGCTTTTTTTTTACTGCTTTTAGCTCGCGCTTTAGTAAGATGACGCGCCGTGTACGCAGCAAATAGCCAACAAGCAACCCAAATAAGAAACCAATAAGCGTGATAAACAAAATAGCATAGCTATCCTGCGTATCAAATCCATCAAATAAGTTTGCAAAATCTATTTCCATAATGAAAAGTGTATTGTCTAATTATTCAAGTATAATAAAGTTAACACGCCGATTTTTTTGGCGTCCTTCATCCGTTTCGTTGCTAGCAACGGGGTTCTGCTCTCCTTCTGAATTGATCTTAATTTCCGTGATAACGCCAAGCTCTCTAAAGTACTCCATCGCATTCTTAGCTCTTCGCATTCCTAGGTCTTCGTTGTAATCACTGCCTCCGACAGCATCGGTATGGCCTACAATTTTTAGGGAATGGTCTGGATAAGCTTCGAAGTAATTCTTCAAAGAATCAGCGTAGAATAGGAAGGCCTCGCCCGGTCGGAACTCATCCGAATCAAATGCAAAATTATCATCCTTAAAGGTGTTATTCTTAAAGGTATACAATTCGCGGTCGTAGCCACTCGGCAAATCCGCAGGGTATAGGTTGAAGTCAAGAGGTGCCTGAAGCAGTGGGTCTTCGCTTTCTCCATAGTCAACGGCTATTCTAGCTTCGGCAATCCCGCGCTCCATCAATAATTTCCGTATTTGGTCGGCACGCGCTGCGCCGATATTGTCGAAATATCCTGATTTCACGCCTTTTTCGCTTTCGCGGAAAAAAGCGGTAATCGTCATTAATTTATCTGGATTAGCCTCAAGAATAGCGGCAAGCGTATCCAAAAACCGTTCATTATTTTCATTCAAACGAGGCGCAATAGATAAGGAGTCAAACGCAAACTCGTCGTAGCCTTGAAGAAGTGTGGTTTCGCCATCTTTTAATTCTAGTGTTTTCAGGCGAACATCCTGTGGTACTTCATCGCAGAGCTGTCGTACCTCACAGACAAAATACCAACGTGCGATCAGGGCAAAAACTAAGAACAAAGCAAACACGAGCAAAGCAAGAAATCTCATGAGCAGGAGGTATTGATTTTTCGTTTTTAGTATGTCGTCAGCATATAAATGTACACAACTTAGTCGTAAAGAATTAAGCTACCGCATTTTATTTTGACAAAACTTGT
>JBCCRH010000426.1:0-5054 GCA_039208045.1 Bacteroidota bacterium | reverse complement strand
TAACAGGCTTGGGGTATTTTTGGTATGTAACTTCTGCTCCATACACAAACTCTTGCGCTATACGCAGGCTGCCATCTTCGTACCATCCATATTGCTTACCATGCTGTAAACCCTCCACGTAGTGCTCTTCAAAGTATTTTTGGCCATTTTCATAAAAGGCGGTAAGTGTGCCGTGAGGTAGGCCATCCTTGAAGTGATAGACGCGTTCTTTAGCCCCACTAAACTTCCAGCCTTCCACTTTTTGGATGTAGCCGTTCTTAAGTTCGTGGATTAGGATGGTTTGATATTTCTCATTGCTATCGTACGTCGTACCTGTAAATGGCTTTCTATCTTTGAAGTAGCGCTTAATGTAGTTGGGGGTAATCACCTCTTGCAAGTCTGCCAGGGCGAGTTCCCCTTGGTGCGCCGGTTGTGCAAATAGGGTAGGAAACACTAGGAAGTATATCGAGATGGTAAAGAAGAATCGTGCCATAATTGTAATACTAATGAATACCAGTATATTTGCCTTCAAAAATAGCATCTGTGGCGGAACATATACACCCTATTTTTGACAAATTGCTAGATCGCCAAGCTAGAGAGGCACACCTCAAGCAGCGGAGTAAGGTGCTTTGGCTAACGGGCCTCTCTGGCTCTGGAAAAAGTACGATTGCGCAAGGCTTAGAGCGCTTGTTGTTTCAGGAAGGCTATTTCGCGCAGGTGTTGGATGGTGATAATATCCGCTCAGGCATCAATAGCAATCTTGGATTTAGTGTGGAAGATCGAGCAGAAAATATTCGCCGCATTGCAGAGATCGCCAAGCTGTACCTTCATTCAGGTGTTATTTCCATTAATTCTTTTATTAGTCCTACTAAAGCCATCCGAGCTACTGCTCAGCATATCATTGGTGCGGATGATTTTGTAGAAATTTACATTAATGCCCCTTTAGAGGTGTGCGAAGCGCGAGATGTTAAAGGGCTGTATGCCAAAGCACGAAAGGGCATTATTAAAGGGTTTACAGGGATCGATTCGCCGTATGAAGCGCCCGAGAATCCACAACTTGAAATAAAAACAGATCAGCTTTCGCAACGGGAAGCTGTTCAACATATCTTTCAATTTATCCAGCCTCTTATTACTTTACCCAATTAACAACCGTAGTATGCGCTACCATTTGAATCACTTAAAAGAACTGGAAGCAGAGTCCATCTTCGTCATCCGTGAAGTAGCTGCTCAATTTGAAAAGCCAGTTATCTTATTTTCAGGAGGGAAGGATTCCATCTTGATGACGTACTTAGCTAAAAAGGCGTTTTATCCCGCTCGTATTCCCATGGCACTGCTCCATGTGGACACTGGCCATAACTTTCCAGAGACTATTGCATTTCGCGATCGCTTAGTGGAGCAATTGGGCGTTAAACTCATCGTTGGTTCGGTAGAGGAAGGAATCAAGAATGGCTTAGTGGTAGAGGAAAAAGGCTATAATGCAAGTCGTAATGGCCTGCAAACGGCAGTGTTGTTGGATGCCCTAGAAAAGGGCAAATTTGACGCTGCTATGGGGGGAGGGCGTCGCGATGAAGAAAAGGCGAGGGCAAAAGAGCGCTTTTTCTCGCACCGCGATGAGTTTGGCCAGTGGGATCCCAAAAATCAGCGGCCAGAGCTTTGGAATCTTTTTAATGGGAAAAAGCATTTTGGAGAGCACTTCCGAGTATTCCCCATTAGTAATTGGACAGAGCTAGATGTGTGGCAATACCTAGCTATGGAAGAGGTAGAGCTACCTAATCTTTATTTTGCGCATAAGCGCCAAGTCTTTAACCGCGATGGCATCTGGCTAGCAGCAACAGACTACATCCAGCGTCGGCCAGAAGAAGTAGTGGAAGAGCGTTCGGTTCGTTGTCGTACTATTGGTGATACTACTTGTACCGGCCTCTGGCTATCCGATGCTACTTCCATCGATAAAATTATTGATGAAGTAGCGACTACTCGCCAGACAGAACGCGGGGGGCGTGCCGATGATAAGCGCTCGGAGACCGCCATGGAGGACCGTAAGAAGCAGGGCTATTTCTAAACCAACAAAAAACGAACTGAGACTATGAAGTATGAAAATATGGAACTCCTGCGCTTCACCACAGCAGGTAGTGTAGACGACGGAAAGAGTACGCTTATTGGTAGATTATTATACGATAGCAAATCTATTTTTGAAGATCAGCTGGAGGCGGTAAAGGTAACGAGCGAGCGCTTGGGAGAGAGCGAAGTCAACTTGGCATTGCTTACCGATGGCCTAAAAGCCGAGCGCGAACAAGGGATTACCATTGATGTAGCTTACCGCTATTTTTCTACGCCTAAGCGTAAATTTATCATTGCAGATACGCCGGGGCATATCCAGTATACACGCAATATGGTGACTGGCGCGTCTACTGCCAATGTCGCCTTGATTCTTATTGATGCCCGTAAAGGGGTGTTAGAACAGACCAAACGCCACTCGTTCATCGCTTCGTTGCTGCAAATTCCACATTTAGTGGTCTGTGTCAATAAGATGGACTTGGTAGATTACTCAGAGGAAGTATACGAACAGATTAAGAAAGATTTTTCAGAGTTTTCTTATAAACTGGATGTCAATGATGTACACTTTATTCCCATTTCTGCACTGAATGGCGATAATGTGGTTGAAAAGTCCCAGCAGACACCTTGGTACGATGGCTCCACTTTGCTCTACTACTTAGAGAATGTACATATTGGTAGCGATCACAACTTAATTGATTGTCGGTTTCCTGTCCAGCATGTGATTCGTCCGTACTCGGATGATTTTCATGATTATAGAGGGTATGCGGGGCGCATTGCAGGAGGCGTATTCCGAAAGGGAGATGAGGTAATTCTGCTGCCTTCGGGCTTTACCTCTACGATCAAAGCTATTGACACACACGATGGGGAGATTGAAGAAGCGCACCCGCCTATGTCTGTGACGATTCGGTTAGAAGACGAGCTCGACTTGAGTAGAGGAGGCATGATAGCGCGGGTCAACAACAAGCCTACTGTCGCGCAAGACCTAGAATTAATGGTTTGCTGGTTTAGTGAACAGCCGATGCAGCTGAGAGGCAAATATGCCGTGCTACACACCACACAAGAGGTTAGATGCATCATCAAGGAGATTCGCTACAAGCTCAACATTAATACCTTACATCGCGATCAAGAGGATAAGTCCATAGGTATGAATGATATTGCCCGTATCGTTATTCGTACTACCAAGCCGTTGTTCTATGATAGTTATCGGAAAAATCGGATTACTGGGAGCTTAATCATTGTAGATGAGGGGACGAATAATACGGTGGGTGCTGCGATGATTATTTAGAAAAATAAAAAACAAGCGGCTGCCAAAAGCTGACAGCCGCTTGAAAATACTGGGGTTTGGTTTAGTATGCAGATTGTTTTGTTTATAAGCTAATTCCTTGTTCTAGTTGATCGTAAAAGCCATTGATATATTTCACCATATCTCTCTTCGCTGCTTTCTTCAAGCTAGTACTGTTTTTGATGGTTGATAAAAACAAAGCTTGCTTTGCTTTGAATAAATCAACCGTATTGGACCAGGTCTGATCGCTATAATCCATTCCCATAAAGATGCGCTGTCTCACCGATGTCTGCTTCACATTTACATTTGGACGAGCATAAGAGGCATTCACTAAGCCAGAGAAATCAAAATCATAAGGCACGGCGATATTCTGAGTGCTCGTTGCTACTACCTTCATATTGTGTAAGCGCGCCATGGACCAGTCTGTATTACCAATCATGTACTGAAACAAAGCATGCATTTGTGCATTCTGCGCTTGCAACTGACTTTGATCCATGCCATAACGATCCTTAATTACAGCACCATTCAATCGATCTGCCATCTCATCCGTCTCTTCAATCAAAATGGCGTAGCCATCTGTTACATCATGCGTAATAGCATCCACATATTCCATCTTCAATAATTGTACGCGGAAGCTATTGTCTGTTAATTGATTGTACAATTTATAAGCGGTGTATTCTCTCAATAGGTTTTCTTGTCCTTCTTTGCTATCTAAGCAGTGCGTCACCAACTTATACTTATCGTAATCCTTCAAGCCATTCGCTGCCAAGTCTCCTTTTTTGAAGTTCAGCTTCAATGGTGGAAGGTCACATACTCTACGGCGAAACTTTCCTCTTACACTTACTTTCGTTGCAATCTGGTGAGAGGCACCATACGCGTCCGTAAAAGCAAATATGGCCTTTGTTTCTTCCTTACTTTTCTTATTGCTAATTACCTGCGCCATATTTACCGTAAGGCTAGCTGGAATCGCTGTTTCACTATACATCAAATCAAAGATACTCTGTGGAGCAGGTGCGCTACTATCCTTATCGTTGTTTGCGAAAGCAGCAGTTAATAAACATAAAGTAAGTAGTAGCGTAGAAAAATATTTCATCGTAAGGTATTTTCTTAATTCCTTACAAAGATGCCCGAATCGGAAGCCGTAATAAAGTTTTTTTAGTTGAACCTAGTAGGATCGCCGATGAAGTGAGAAAAACAGGCCCTGAACTGAGAAATAGCTCGATAAAAGGGATAAAATGGCCGATAAATGGGCTTTTTTAGCCACAAATAGACTCAAAAAGGGGATAAATGAGCCTTTTTTTCAAATGGGGTACGAAAAAAAATCGCTCTTTTTCATTCAATTTTATCTTTTTGACGCAAAAATTCATTGAAGTCACATTGTTTTGGGTAGGTGGAGCTGGCAAAAGCAAGCGTAATAGCATCGCGGAGTGCACATCCGCTCGGCACGGACAACTGAACTGTACAGGCTGCCCGAAGGAGTCGGGCGCTCTTAGCAGGGGTAATCGACTATTATAGACAGTTTGTCCGACCGAGTCGGACAACAGCTTTGTGAGGCATATACACAGCTTTATAATATTGTCCTGGAAGGACAAACTGGCTAGTGTGCCGGGCATGATGCTACACTACAGGGTGCGACAATTACAAAGGTAATAGTCAAGTCCCAAGGGGGCCAACTGGCGGGAACCCCATAGCCAAAGCCAAGGATGTCCTGAGTGATTGGGAATCTGAAGGAAGGTGT
>JBCCRH010000425.1:0-5062 GCA_039208045.1 Bacteroidota bacterium | reverse complement strand
TGCATCTAGTATTCTTACATCATCATTTGTTAAGGTTTCTGAAGCCGCTAGTGGCGAACCACCAGATAGAATCACTGGATTAGCCTCTACCTCTGCTAACGACTCATCCGTTATTTGATAGATGGGTACTGCTGAAGGATCATCATCTTGCTGATAAGTATAACGACCGGCTAGACGAAAACCTAAAATAGAGCGCCCATCGCTACGCTTTAAGATAGGGCCACTCAGGTTGAACCCTACCAAACTCTGACCAAAAGGATCAAGAAACTCAGAAGTCTCCGCCTCTACGCCACCAGAAAATTTACTAGATGGCCCTTTGGTAGTGATCGAGATAATACCCCCCGTCACATCACCGTACTGTGCTTCAATACCACCAGTGATTACCTGTAGCTGATCAATTTCTGATTCTGGCACCAAGTTATTAGAACCAGTAACCCGAATACCATCTACATAATAATCAGTTGCATCGGAGCGCGAACCCCTCACATTAATAGCATCCCCTTCGTCGGCGGACGCCAGACCTGCGGAAGTGGCTGCCAGAGCGTTGATGTTTCTAGTTGGAAGATTTTTGATTTCATCACTCGTGATTACCTTGCCAGAAGTGGTATTATCTTGCTCGATAAGCGGTACTTCGTAGGCTGTGACGACAATTTCCTCTAAGATCACTCCCGTACCGGAGGCTAACTTAATATCCACTTTATTGGCTTTGCCCGCCAATACCTTTACTCCTGTAACTCGCTTTGGTTGATAACCAACGTAGCTTACTTCTACATCGTAAGTACCAGGATCAAGTGCTGGAAAGTTGAAATTCCCGTCAAAATCGGTTTCTGTCCCAGTGATTAGGACACCATTTTTATACAGCGCGACGCTACCAAATAAGACCGGTTCACTGCTCTCTTCATCCATGACCTTCCCGAACAGAGAAGTCTGGGCAGTGGCCGCCGTCCCAATGGCTAAAGCGAAAAAAGTTAGGAGTAAAAAACGTGCCATAAAATGTTGTTTTGATTTTCATATAAAAGCAAAAGTCTATGCCTTTTAGACCAGTGCACAATGTTAAAAAAATTACAATTCTTTTCAAAGATTTTGAAATCTACCTTGTCTGATCAAAGACAAGACTTGTCTGATTAAAATATTTGAATGGATTTGTTATAGTTTTTGCCTGGTTTCCAGGGTAATCGAGAGGCGATACTATGCTATAATCAAAGGTACTATTTCAAGGTATGCTGCTTAAAGCTCTTTTACGAAAAAGTCAGGTTTCTAATTTGCCAAAAGGTCAGCGGACTAGGCTTTCCACTTATAAATACAGTATTAAACTGGCTTCAACGGTAGATGTTACAAAAATCTTAACGAAATGTTTTCAAAAAGTGCTCCCTTCTGCATGTGTACAAAAGATTAAGTGCGTCCTTTGCCCGACAAAAAAGTACGTAAGCAAGACATCATAAGCGGTGCGAATTTTTGCGCCTTGCCTTTCATTATTGATCTTTGCGGCTAAAATACCACGTAATGATTGGAAAGTGTGTTTCTCATTTCTTGCTATTGGGTCTGGCACTCACTAGCTGCACATCTAGCGAAATAGCTGATACGAGTCCTACCATTTTTGAGCAGTACTACGTCCGCTTTTTACAAACCGAACAGCAAATTAAAGCAACCGCCTCTTTCTTTGAAGGCGATAGCCTGGCTACTGCCAATCCTAAAACTTTTTTTGGCGGGGTCTCTTTCTTGGGAAGTGGGATGGAAGCTAAAACACTACCTAACAATATTGCTCGGTATACAACCACCAGAAACCGTATCACCTATCCAGAGCGATTTCGTTTTGGATACAAAAATGATACGGGCGAGCTGCAAGATTTTAATGTCGAGCTAGAGCCTATCGATGATTTCTTCTTGCAAGATTCCATTCTTCTAAATCAAGATGTGCTAGTCACCGTCAACGGTGGACAACTAGCATCAGATGAACAGCTGGTCTTTTTATTTAACGATAGTAAGAATAGAGCCACTTCTATTAGCTTTGATGGCCCTAGAGAGAGCATAGAATACTCCCTAAGTGCCCAGCAGCTACAGTCCTTGAACATGGGGAAAGGAGAATTTTACCTGGTAAAAAAGAAGCTATACCGAGAGGAGATTGGCATTCGCAAGATCGAAGCCAATGTAGAGTTTTACTCTTTGTCAAAGCCAATTGAGGTGTATCAATAAATGATTTCTATCTTTGCGCTCAATTCATATAAGATAATCAAGTCATGCCAAAAGATCTATCCATAAAATCCGTCCTCATCATTGGTAGCGGACCCATCATTATTGGTCAAGCGTGCGAATTTGACTACTCTGGTTCTCAAGCCTCCCGCTCACTCAGGGAGGAGGGAATTGAAGTAACACTAATCAATTCGAACCCAGCTACGATTATGACAGATCCTGTTACAGCGGATCATGTGTATCTATTACCACTCACAGTGGAAAGCATTGAGCAAGTGCTGCAAGAGCGTCAGATCGATGCCGTTTTACCTACGATGGGTGGGCAAACAGGTCTCAATTTGGCTATCGAAGCAGGGGAGCGAGGCGTATGGGAAAAATACAATGTCAAACTGATCGGTGTAGACTTAGATGCTATCGAGTTGACGGAAAATAGAGAAGCGTTTCGCCAGCTTATGGTCAAAGAGGGCCTTGGAGTAGCCCCTTCCTTCATCGCTAACTCTTTTTTAGAAGGTAAAGAAGCCGCACAAAAGATTGGCTTTCCTTTAGTAATTCGTCCTTCCTACACCTTGGGTGGAACAGGAGGAGGATTCGTACATCGTCCAGAGGAGTTCGATGCAGCTCTGCGCAGAGGGCTTAACATGTCGCCAACTCACGAAGTACTAGTGGAAAAAGCAGTGCTAGGATGGAAAGAATACGAGCTGGAGCTGCTGCGTGATGCAGATGATAATGTCGTCATTATCTGTACGGTAGAAAACTTCGACCCGATGGGTATCCATACCGGTGATAGCATCACGGTGGCGCCTGCCATGACACTTTCGGATACTGCCTACCAGGAAATGCGAAATCAAGCTATCCAAGCGATGCGATCCCTGGGTAATTTTGCAGGAGGTTGTAATATCCAATTTTCTATTAATCCAGAAACGGAAGAGCTGATCGTTATTGAGATCAACCCTCGTGTTTCGCGCTCTTCAGCGCTAGCCAGCAAGGCCACGGGCTACCCCATCGCCAAAATTGCTGCAAAGCTAGCTATCGGCTACACCCTGGGGGAGCTAAAAAATCAGATTACACAGACCACCTCTGCTTACTTTGAGCCTACCTTAGATTATGTTATTGTAAAAATGCCGCGTTGGAATTTTGAAAAATTCCACGGAGCAGATCATCACTTAGGGCTTCAAATGAAGTCAGTAGGAGAGGTGATGGCCATTGGCCGCAGCTTCTTGGAAGCCTTGCAGAAAGCCTGCCAGTCGCTAGAGAATAACCGTATGGGACTTGGGGCGGATATGAAAGAGTGGATAAAAACAGCAGATATTCTAGAGCGCCTTGAAAAGGCAAGCGATGACCGCATCTTTAGACTTAAAGATGCCCTTCGATTGGGAGTACCAGAAAAAACCATTCATAAGCTAACATATATTGATCCTTGGTTTATTAAACAAATCAAGCGCTTAGTAAAAATGGAGAAGCGCCTGATGCGCTACAATGTAGCGGAAGATATTCCTGAAGATTTTATGCGTGAGCTCAAAGAGTGTGGCTATTCAGATGCGCAGATCGCCTGGCTCTTGCGTATTAAGGAGCGGGAGGTATCGCGTTACCGCAAAAAGCTAGGTATTCGCCGTACTTATAAGGTAGTAGATACTTGCGCAGCAGAGTTCGAAGCTAAAACCCCTTATTTCTATTCTACTTTCGATGCAGAAAACGAAAGTATTCCATCTGAAGGTAAGAAAAAAATTGTGGTATTAGGCTCCGGCCCCAATCGTATTGGCCAAGGGATTGAATTTGATTACTGCTGTGTGCATGGCTTGCTAGCCATTAAGGAAGTAGGGATGGAAGCCATTATGATCAACTGCAATCCGGAGACGGTATCCACTGATTTTGATATGGCGGATAAGCTCTACTTTGAGCCGATCTTCTGGGAACATTTAGAAGAAATTCTAGAGCTGGAGCAACCAGAAGGCGTCATCGTCCAACTTGGTGGTCAAACTGCGCTAAAGCTAGCAGAAAAATTCCACGAACGTGGTATCAAAATAATTGGTACAGATTTCCCGTCTATGGACTTAGCAGAAGATCGGGGCTCATTCTCTGATTTGCTAAAAGAGTTGGGCATTCCCTACCCCGAATATGGCGTAGCCAATGATGCAGATGAGGCTCTTGCAGTTGCGCACCGAACAGGTTATCCGGTGCTAGTTCGCCCTTCTTATGTGCTAGGGGGTCAAAAAATGCGTATTGTCATCAATGATGACGAGCTAGAGCGTCAAGTACTAGATATATTCAAGCACTTACCTGATAACAAGGTACTAATCGATCAATTCCTCGAACGTGCAAAAGAAGCAGAGATCGATGCTATCTGCGATGGCGATGAGGTGCACATCATGGGGATTATGGAGCATATTGAGCCTGCCGGCATTCACTCTGGTGATAGCTCTGCGGTACTACCTACGTATAGCCTTTCGGTAAATGTGGTGAGTACCATGGTAGAATACGCTAAAAAGATTGCAAAAGCACTGAAGATTAAGGGACTCATCAATATCCAATTTGCGATTAAAGATGAGAAAGTATACGTGATTGAGGCCAACCCCAGAGCTTCGCGCACCACTCCATTTATTGCAAAAGCCTACCAAGTACCTTACCTAAAAATTGCCACCAAGGTCATGCTAGGCACCCACAAGCTCAAAGACTTCGATATTAAACCGCGCCCTGGTGGATATGCGATAAAGGTGCCCGTATTCTCTTTTGAGAAATTTCCGAATGTGGATAAAAATTTAGGGCCAGAGATGAAATCGACGGGGGAAGCTATCCGATTTATTAAGGACTTGTCTGATCCATTCTTTAGGGAGTTGGATAAGCAGCGGTATATGTTTTTGGCGCGCTAGTCTCG
>JBCCRH010000424.1:0-5071 GCA_039208045.1 Bacteroidota bacterium | reverse complement strand
CCGCAAGCGCGCACAACAGACGATCAAAGAAGTAAAGGAATTGGCTGGACTGATGAATGTTCGGTTATAATAACGTAAATTATGACAAGTAAAGCCGGAGCGCATAGGTTAAACCGGCTTTACTTTTTATTTTTGAAAGACACAAGTAGAAAGGTATCTGATTTTTAACAAACAAAACTGAAACGTTATGTTAGCGATTGACGAGCTCAAAGTAGGCTTGTTCTTTGGTTCAGATACGGGGGCTACTGAATCAGTAACCCATGACCTAGTTGAATCTTGGCAGCTTACCAAACTGGAAGTTATCGAAGCTTCCATTATGAAAGTCGAAGACTATGCGCGCTACGACTTTATTTTTATCGGCCTTTCCACCTGGTACGATGGTGATCTCCAAAGTGATTTTGAGGACTTTTATGAGGATTTTCAGACTATTGATTTTACTGGAAAGATTATTGCGATGTATGGTCTGGGCGATCAGCACGGCTATGATGAATATTTTGTAGATAGTCTGGGCATCTTAGGGGAAGTAATTCTTCAAAATGGAGGTAAGATCATCGGCATGTGGCCTATCGAAGGGTACGAGTTTTCTAAATCAAAAGGGCAGTTCAACGAAAGCTTGTTCTATGGGCTAGCTTTGGATGAAGATAATCAATTGGATCAGACACAAGATCGCTTGGAGCGATGGTTAGCACAAGTAGAGCAAGAATTAAAAGCTTGTCTGGTCGAAACCGTATAGTCACAAATCAACTTAACATATGCAATATGTGCTTATCACAGGCGTATCCTCTGGGATAGGCAATCATCTATTAAAAGATTTACATCAAAAAGGCTATTTCGTATTTGGAAGCGTCCGTAAGGAAGCGGATGCAGCGCGCCTAAGGAGCGAGTACGAGTCGCGTTTCCAGCCTTTGGTATTCGATGTGACGGATGGCGAGGCAATTGCCCTTGCTGTTCCAAAAGTTGCTGAAACGCTCAACGGCCAGCCGCTTACAGCGCTGATTAATAATGCTGGTATTGCTGTGTCAGGGCCGCTACAGTATATTCCGATGGAGAAAGTGCGGCTGCAGTTTGATGTTAATGTCATTGGTGTGGTGCAGGTCACCCAAGCTTTTTTGCCCATGCTTGGAGCAGTAGAAAACTTCCAAGGCTCTCCCGGCCGAATTATCAATATCAGTTCTATTTCAGGTCTACTAACAGCCCCGTACACTGCTTTATACTCTGCTTCTAAGTTCGCCCTGGAATCATTAACAGATGGCTATCGCAGAGAACTCAAAGATTTTGGCATTGAAGCCATCTCTATCCAACCAGGGCCGATCAAAACGCCTATCTGGGGTAAGGTAGAGTCGCTACAAGGAGATTATTCCAAGACGCCTTACGCAAGCGTATTCAACAAAATAGATAAATACCTCCATGAAGTAGAAGCCGGGGCATTGCCACCCGCAGAGGTAGCCAAAGCAGTGCATAAAGCACTTATGCAGCCTAAACCAAAGACCCGCTACACAGTAGCCAAAGCAGGTGGAATTATTCGACTGATTAGCAATATTTTCCCTGCTAGATGGGTTGATAACATTACCATTTCCAATCTCAAAAAACGGCTTTCATGAGGAAATTTTTGCTCTCTTGCTATTGCTGCTGCTTGGTGCTACTCAGTTTTGGGCAACGCGATTTTTACCAAAAAGGCAACTATGCTTTTACTCAGCAAGACACCTTGCGCGGCATGCTCAGCCCGGTGCGTTCCTGCTACGATGTTACTTTTTATCAATTAGATATTACGATTGATGTTGAAAATAAATCACTGGACGGATTTGTAGACATACAATTTACAGCGGTAGAGGACTTTGAGCGCCTTCAGGTTGATCTGTATGAAAATATGAACCTGAGTAAGATCACCTTTGAGGGGAAAAGGCTTGATTTTGAGCGTCTTGGTAATGCCGTATTTGTAGATTTTCCAAAACAGCAAAAAGGAGCACAAGGCACCTTTCGGATATATTACAATGGCCAACCTACTGTTGCCAGAAATGCGCCCTGGGATGGTGGCTTTGTATGGTCGAAAGATAGCGATGGAGCGCCTTGGATAGGGGTAGCTTGTGAGGGAGATGGAGCGAGCCTCTGGTGGCCCAATAAGGATCACTTGTCTGATGAGCCGGATAGCATGGCCATCAATGTGGCGGTGCCGAGGGGCTTGACTTGTGTAGCTAATGGAAATCTGCGTGGAGTTAGCGAGAAAGGAGGCTATGATCGCTTTGAATGGTTTGTGAGCTATCCGATCAATAACTATAATGTGACGGTCAACATTGCCAATTATGCGCACTGGACGGAAACCTACACGGCATTTGACGGAAGTACAATGCCAATGGACTACTATGTACTCCAAGCGAATGAGGAAAAGGCCAAGGAACATTTCAAGCAGACCGTGGGTGTACTCGAATGCTACGAGTATGTCTTTGATAAATATCCTTTTTGGAATGATGGCTTTGCCATGGTAGAAACGCCTTATCTGGGCATGGAGCACCAAGGGGCCATTGCCTATGGCAATAAGTACAAACGTGGTTATTTGGGGGGGATGATTCCCAAAAATATGGATTGGGATTATATCATCGTGCATGAAACGGGGCACGAGTATTTTGGCAATAGTATCAGTTGCAATGACTTGTCGGAGATGTGGATTCATGAGTCGTTCACCACTTATATGGAGGCTTTGTATGTAGAGTGCCAATATGACTTTGATGAAGCGAAGAACTACCTACGTAGTCAGCGATACATGATTGCCAATCGGGAACCGATATTAGGCCCTAAAGAGGTGAATTGGGAAAACTGGAAGTCGAGCGACCACTATTATAAAGGGGCTTGGGTGTTGCATACGCTGCGTGGGGCTATTGGAGACGATGAGCTGTTTTTTGAGATTATGAAAGGGTTTTATCGAGAAAATGCCATTTCCAATGTCAATACGGAGGATTTTATCACTTACGTAAATGCTAAAACGGGCAAAGATTTCCAGCCTTTTTTTGAGCAATATCTGTGGTATCCTTCTATTCCTATCTTTGAATATGACATTGAAGAGGCGGAGGATGGAGTGAAGATCCATTACCGGTGGAATGCCGATGTTAGCACCTTTGATATGCCTTTTGCATTGGGGGCAGAAGAGGATATGCAGCGCATTCATCCAAAAGTAGGCGAGTGGCAAGTCATTGAATTAGCGGTAGATAGCGAGGAGCTGGCAGTGGCCAATGACGAATTTTTGGTAAGATTAAAACGAGTAAAACAGCCTTGATACGATCGATTTTCCTTGGATGTTTCCTGGTGCTTTGCACTTCCAGTAAGCTTGCTGCGCAAGCGCCTTATTATCTACTATACGACGAGCATCAGTCGGCTTACGCCAATGGGGAGAACCTGTTGAGCTTACACCGGATGATGGCTACAGTGGAAGATAGCCTGCTGCAACAGACTTACTTCAACGAGCGAGTGAACCTTGGCAAATCCTTAGGCGTCATCTATCGCCTATTCAAAGTAACACTACTGGATGCACAGCTAGATGTGTTGTTCTTCCTCACACAGCACGAAGTTTTTGGGCATGGCTATCGATTTCGACAAGCTGGCTTGACCGATAATTCCTACCGTATTTCTCCGGCCTTCCCCTATGGAGATGGCAGCGGCTTTGCTCGATTCGGAAGAAATGAAGGGAATCGGAGCATTAGCCTACCAGAAGAAACCCTCATGCGGATGGGGGGTATGGAAGCCACCACCATCATGAGCCAGCAGCTAAAAGATAAGTGGCTGATCAATCGCCAAATATACTACAGGGAAAGCCTACTATATAATTTGCTCTTCCTTGATGTGAGTAGCTATATTTTCCGGTCTGGTGAAACCAACCTGATAGAAGAGCCAGGGAATGATGTGTTGCAGTACTTGGTTTTTACCAACCAAGCGTATGGCAATTCCAGTCTTGGATTGGAAGTGCTGCGATTAAATGATCTAGAGGATCGCGCTTGGGTAAACCTGCTCAATTCTTATCACCTCATGGCTTGGTATGCGTTTCTTAAATCCTATCTCTGGGATGGCGATACGCACTTTGATCTCATTACCATTCCTATTGGAAAGGTAGAATGGATACCGGCGGTGCGCTTTGGTCTCACTCCTTTTGGCTCAGCTATAATCGTAGAAAATGATGTGTTAGCTGGACAAAATATATGGTCGGTAGGAGCTAGTATTGGCGATGGAATACTGGCTGATTACTGGGGCGTATCCACCTCTTGGCGTAAGCAGTTTAACGATAACTTGGCACTTACTGGACAAGTCGCCATTTGGCAACAGCCAGCTATAGAACTGGGTGGCGATTTCATTACGGTAGCAGAAGAAGGCCTGGGTGGTCGCGTTTTGGCTAAGCTAGATTTCTTTTTCCGCAAGGGGCTGGATGTTGGTGGTCACCTGCAGGTGGGCGTGAAGACGGCTGGGTACTTTGAGGGAGAAGCACTAGAAGAGGGCTTAATCTTGCGAGGTGGAGTTAGTATTCGTAGTAGGTAGCACTGTAGTGCGGTGTTTTGCCGAAGCAAAACACCACAACAGTATCTTAAGAGAGTAATTTGTTGATCTAAAAACTATTAAGTAGTAACACAATGTCTTCAGCTGCATAAATACTCGGGTTAAAAAAAGCAGTCTGAGACGTATTTAATAAATCCATTGAGATGCGATCATAATAATACTGCTCTTCGAACACGCCAATAAAGACAAACTCGAAGGTAGTACCTGCTAGTAGATCAGCAGTGCAGTATTGTACCTCCCTCCAATCCAATTGCACCACACTATTCAGTGTATTAGATACAGCAAATACCTTGGCTATTGGATACTCAAGCGGACTAGGTAAATCAAAACAGATGTCACTTTTTCCTTGTGTAGCTTCTACTAATCGTCCTATCGCTAGTCGGCCTATAGTAGGGATTGAAAATTGATAAACAGCTATCCACTGATCTTGCGTGCTATTGAATTCCTCATCTTTTGTCACTTCGAGATCAAAATCAGCATATTGCTCAATCGCTTTTACCCAGTTATTGGCTTCAGCGATATAAACCTCTAGCTG
>JBCCRH010000423.1:0-5081 GCA_039208045.1 Bacteroidota bacterium | reverse complement strand
GACGAAAAGAGACAACTACTAAGTGTGCAAGTAGTCGGTAAGGATAAAACTAAGCTACCGGCAAGATCCCTCTCTGATGGTACCCTAAGATTCTTAGCATTGGCGGTGCTAGATTTAGATTATACAGAAACCGGCTTAATATGTCTTGAGGAACCAGAAAATGGGATTCATCCTGAACGCATAGCAGCAATACTAGATTTACTCAAAAGTATTCCTGTAGATGCTTCTGATGATAATATGGAGCTGAACCCTCTAAGACAAGTAATTATTAATACGCATTCACCTAGAGTGGTAATGGAAGTGCCAGATCATTCGCTTATCTACGTAGAACTTGAAGAATTTCTTGATAAAGGAATTCGATTTAAAGCAACTTCTTTTAAAGCCCTAAGCGGTACATGGAGAACAGACAAGGGACAGTCCGCAGCTATCAAAAAAGGGAAACTTCTCTCCTATCTTAATCCCAATGATTCTACTACCGCCTGGTTAATAGAAAGACCAAACAAAGAAGTGAAAATAAAAGAAAGGGAAGACCTTAAGATTTTACAACAGAAATCATTATTTGATGAATAGGATAAGCTGTACGTTACTAGCGGACGGGAGCTCAGATATAATCTTACAATACCCTATTAAATGGCTGCTTACGCAAGAGTTTCCAAATTATGCTACGACTATAAATTTTGCTGACCTAAGGCCCATTTCCACAGGAAATGAAACACTCCCGGAGAGAATATGCAAAGCAGTTGAATTATTCCCATGTGACATCTTATTCATCCATCGAGATATCGAAAAAGAGACTTTTGAATCTCGAATGACAGAAATAGTAAATGCATTGGCAAAGGCCAACTGTGATGTACCCTTGCACGTGAAAGTGTTGCCCAAGAAAATGAGTGAGGCATGGTTTTTATTTGATGAGCAGGCTATCAAGACTGCTGCCGGTAATCCGAATTCCAGACTGGCCTTGAACTTACCTACATTAGGTACTCTGGAACAATTGCCTGATCCAAAGGAATCCTTAATTACTATCTTAAAGACAGCTTCTGGACTAAATAAACGAAGAATTAAAAGCTTCAGACCAAGAAGAGCAATTCATCGGCTTGCTGAAATAATCGATAACTATTCCAAACTTGAATCTTTAGAAGCTTTCCAAATTTTAGCTCATCAGATTCAAGAGCTCAAAAATACCTTTAACCAGCCTAGTGATTGATACTAGGTGTCGCCTGCATTTTTCTCCTCCTATAGTACAGAATCCCCTTGGCTAGGAGGCGTAACTTATCCGTTGACTGTTAATCCAGCAAATTTTATTTCGATTTCCTTCTTTATTCAAAAAGAAAAACAATTTTTTTACTTTAGCAATCTACAAAGTGTACATTGTACACCTTGTCCTTATTGTATCGATAACCTGATTGCACTTTCATCAAACTGCTATACTATAAATGAACATTCGCATTTCTACCTTCATAGGCTGCATTAGTTTCCTCTTTGCTCTTGGAGCTTGCAAAAACGAGTCGGTCTCTACCACCATACGTGCACATGATCCCTGGGTATTTCGCTCTGTGCTCGACGCCCAGGCCCGCATGCTCACCCTAGCACTACATGATAACCTTTGGGTGGCGTACAGCGCCCAAACTGGTGCGCTGTACAAAGTATGGAAGGGTGGCGTCAATTTTGATGGTGCCGTTTATACTACGGTGCATGGGCCGCAGCCTAGCTCGTTGGGGGATGCCTATTTTGAAAACCAACATGCGCAGCCCTGGACACTTACTAGAGATGGAAAAGCAGAAAAGCCCAGCGTACAATTCAGAGGGCATCGTTTTGAAGGCGATCAAGTGCAGATCAATTATGAGCTGACGCTAAAGGATGGTACTAAAATAGTAGTACGGGAGCAACCAGAGTACTCCAAGAATGAAAGTGGACTAACGGTATTTCACCGAACCTTTACTACGGAAAACTTGCCGAGCGATGCAACCTTGAGCTTCGACTTTAATGTAAATTCTATTGCACTACTCAGCAGTATTCAGACAGATGGAGAGCTGACGATTAATGAGGAGAAAGAGTTTACTGTAGAGGATAAAGCCACTATGGAGGTGGATGCAACGCTCGCGCTGAACTCAAATGCGCGTACCGCTTTGCAAGTCACTTTTGTGAAACAGCCGATGGTGGAAAATGCCAATAAAGTGGTTGGCGCAGAAAAAGAGAGTATTCGCCCTTTAGGGTATCGCTTGATTGCCCGCAATGACTGCAAAACCTGCCACAATACCTATGTGCAAACCATAGGCCCTGCCTATGTAGATATTGCCAAGAAGTATCGTAATACAAAGGATAATGTGGCGATGCTGGTCAAAAAAGTACAAAAAGGAGGCTCCGGCGTTTGGGGGGAAGCCGTGATGAATGCCCACCCTGAAGTAGCGGAGGAAGACATCCGCTCCATGGTGCGTTATATCATGGATTTGGATAAAGATGAAGAAGCGCTACAACCCTTTGATGAAGAAGAAAAAAAGAAGAACCTAGAACTGTTAGCAAATGACCCGAATATCAGCCAGGATGATATTCTGCCAGGGCCATTTTTGCGGGTGTTCAAGCAAAAGGTGAGTTCAGTCACCGAAATTGACGACTCAAAGAAAGCATTATACGAAGGTTTTGTACCAAACATACATGTGGAAACGGGGGAATTCAAAGATCTAGAAGCGGATTTTGCAATGGTTTATGAGGGATTGATTCGTATTTCAAAAGATAATAACTATGTATTTCGCTTAATCAGCGATGATGGTTCCCGCTTGTTTATTGGCGATGTAGAAGTAGTCAATCACGATGGTTATCATGGCACCTCAGCAATGGACGGAGAGGTGGCCCTTAAGGCAGGTTTCCACCCCTTCCGCCTTGAGTTTTTCCAAGGCCTTGGCGGCAAATTCATCTCTCTTCAGTGGAAATCATTTGATGATGAGACCTTCGAAATCATGCCTTCCACTGCCTTTGCACACCTCCGAACCGTCAAAGCACCAGATGACGCCAAAGCCCCCCCCATGGTCAACGCGCGCGTCATCCCTGGCGATCAGTACCCGCTGCAAGAAGTACACCCCAGCTACGACCTCACCCAAGCACGCCCCGAGGCATTTTTACCCAAAGTAGGTGGCATGGACTTCCTTTCTGATGGCCGTATGGTAGTAAGTACTTGGGATTCAGAAGGTGGGGTATATCTATTGGATGGTGTGAATGGTGGCGATCCCGAAAAAATTACGGTGAAGAAAATTGCAAGGGGACTTGCTGAACCGCTAGGTTTAAAAGTAGTAGACGATGAAATATATGTTTTACAAAAGCAAGAGTTAACACATCTCATTGACCATGATGGCGATGAGATGATTGATGAATATAAAACGCTGTGTAACGCCTGGCAGGTATCGGCCAACTTCCATGAGTTTTCATTTGGCTTGGCCTACAAGGAGGGCTACTTCTATGCAGCACTAGCGATCGCAATTATGCCAGGGGGGGCTAGTGCCAATCCGCAGATTCCAGATCGCGGTAAAGCGATTCGTATCTCCAAAGAAGATGGTAGCTATGAAATCATTGCAGAAGGCTTACGTACACCAAACGGTGTTGGCATCGGCGCAGACGGCGAAATCTTTATTGCGGATAATCAAGGAGATTGGTTGCCTTCTAGTAAGATTGTGCACGTCACCAAAGGGGCATATTTTGGCTCTAGAGCAGTAGATTCTGCGCGCGTGGCTAACTTGCCGGAGAAACAACCCGTAGTCTGGTTGCCACAGGACGAGATCGGGAACTCCCCCTCTACGCCTTCTTTCTTGGAGGATGGCCCTTACAAGGGGCAAATGATACACGGAGAAGTCACCCACGGTGGAGTGAAGCGGGTATTTGTAGAGAAGGTGAATGGAGCTTATCAGGGAGCCTTGTTCCGCTTTATTCAAGGCCTGGAAGCCGGGGTAAATCGCTTGGTGTGGGGCCCCGATGGAGCGCTGTATGTTGGAGGCATCGGCTCCACTGGTAACTGGCGACAAAACGGCAAGTTGTGGTATGGCTTGCAACGCTTGAAATACAACGAAAAGCCCACCTTTGAGATGTTAGCTGTACGTGCCATGTCAGATGGGGTAGAAATCGAATTTACCCAGCCATTAGCTGAAGGACTAGGCTGGAATCCTTCGGATTACGATGTGCAGCAGTGGTACTACTTGCCAACTAAAAATTACGGTGGCCCAAAGATGAACTTACAAAAACTCAATGTAAAATCAGCCAATCTTTCTGCTGATCGCAAAAAGGTCTTTCTGGAGTTAGATGGTATGAAGCAGCAACACGTCATCTATATCCACCTACCATTTGATTGGACGAGTGCCAATAATCAAGAACTATGGTCAACTGAAGTGTGGTATACCATGAATAATATTCCTACTAACCGACCTGGAAAACGCACACAATCTGTTGAAACATACACCAATAATACGCTTACCGAAGCCGAAAAAGCAGCAGGCTGGCAACTCCTGTTTGACGGTCAAAGCCTCAATGGCTGGCGCAATTTCAAAAAGCAAACGATCGGTTCTTCCTGGATTATAGAAGATGGGGCTATCAAACTAGATGCTAAGCCACGCGCTGACGGCGGCTGGCAAGCAGCAGATGGTGGTGATATTATTACCGATGGGCAGTACGACAATTTTGAGCTGAAACTCGAATGGAAGATTTCGCCTTGCGGCAATAGTGGTATTATTTACAATGTCGTAGAATCAAAGGAGTACGACTTTGTTTGGCAAACAGGGCCAGAAATGCAGGTGCTCGACAATACCTGTCACCCTGATGCTTCTATTGTAACCCACAGGGCAGGCGATTTATACGATCTGATCGAATGCAAGTACGTGACGGTGAATCCGGCCGGAGAGTGGAATAAGGTGCGTATTGTGTCTAATAATGGCAAGCTAGAGCATTGGCTAAATGGCCGGATGGTGGTGAGCACTACCATGTGGGATGATGCCTGGTTTAAAATGATTGCCAATAGCAAATTTAAGGAGATGCCGGGCTTTGGCAAGGCTAAGAAGGGGCACATTTCTTTGCAGGATCACGGAGATGTGGTATGGTATCGG
>JBCCRH010000422.1:0-5103 GCA_039208045.1 Bacteroidota bacterium | reverse complement strand
CCTTACGATCAATCAAGTGTCGCTCTTCGGTCTGATTATTGTGCTAGGGGTCATTGTGGATGATGGGGTGGTCGTGGCCGAAAATATTTACCAGCGCTTTCAGGAGGGCATGAGTCCGCTCAAAGCGGCGGTGCAAGGCACTGTTGAGGTTTTTCCAGCTATCCTATCTTCGCTGGCTACCACAGCGGTTGCTTTCTCCCTCTTCTTCTTTTTTGATGGACAGCTAGGGGATTACTTTTCCGATATTTCGTTCGTAGTATGTGCAACGCTCTTTGTAGCGCTGCTAGAAAGTATGCTCATCTTACCTGTACACATCGCCCGCTCCAAAGCTTTAGATCGCAACGCAAAGCCTTGGAAGTTGACGCAATGGACCAACAATTCACTCTTGATCTTTCGGGATAAAGTGTACAACGGTCTGATTCGCTTTGCGCTAAAAGTGCCTATTCTAGGCATAGTGGCGGTGCTAGGTATTATGATTCTAACAGTAGGCGCTATGGGCTCTGGAACCATAAAAAGTACTTTTTTCCCAACCATTGATCAGGACGTAATTACGGCCAACTTAGAGTTGCCCTTGGGTACCGATAAATCCATTACGGCAGAACGGCTAAAGATGATGGAGGAGAAAGTGTGGGAAGTGAATGAAGCCTACACCAAGGAGCGAACGGATGGCAATCAGGTGATAAAATATGTGGAGCGGGTAGTAGGGCCTAGCAGTAATGAAGGTTATCTAAATATCTATATGTTGGAGGGAGATAAAAGAGGCATTTTATCGTACGAAATAGCGGGTAGTATCCGCGATGCGGTTGGCCCAATCCCAGAAGCGCGTAATCTTGCCTACGGCAGCGTAGCGGTCTTTGGTAAACCCGTATCCATCGCCCTAGTCGGCCGCAATATGGATGATCTGCGCGCGGCAAAAGGTAAAGTACGCGCTTTCCTAGAAGCACGCGACGACCTCAAGGATGTTACCGATACCGACAAGCTAGGCATGCCTGAGGTGGCGATGGAGCTTACGCAAAAAGCCAAGTTTTTAGGCTTGACTGAAGCACAAGTATTTGACCAAATCCGAAAAGGCTTTTTTGGCTTAGAAGCCCAAAGTATACAGCGGGGAGATGAAGAAGTGAAAGTGTGGCTGCGCTACGATAAAGCAGACCGCAAGAGCATGGAAGACCTCAAAAAAGTGCGCTTGCAATTGCCGAATGGCAATAGCTATCCGATAGAAGAATTGGCCACTTTTGAGCCGCGTTCTAACCTCACTGTCATCAACCACCAAAATGGTATTCGAGAAATTCGAGTAGAAGCAGATGTTGCCAACCTACTGGTATCCGTACCTGCGGTATTGGCAGAAGCAGAAGGGAGTATCTTAAAAGATATTCAAGAAGAGTTTCCCAATATCAAATACACCTTGGAAGGAGAAGCTAGGCTGTCCGCTAAGACACAAAATTCGAGCCAGACGCCTGGTACGATGGTATTTATCGTAATCATCGGCATTCTGATGCTCAATTATCGCTCCTTTAGTAAGACGATAGCCATTCTAGCAATGCTTCCATTTGCCTTTGTAGGCGTAGCCTGGGGATCGTATTTACACAATATTCCAGTTAGTATTTTCTCTGGAATTGGTATGATCGCGCTTTGGGGTATCCTGATTAATAATGGGCTGGTGCTCATTTCTACTTATAATGATAAGATCAAAGAAGGCCTATCCGTAGGAGATGCCTTACGTGTAGCAGCTATCTCGCGCTTCCGCCCTATTGTGCTCACCACCATCACTACAGTATTTGGCTTGGCACCGCTCTTACTGAATAACTCGATAAGCGCCCAATTCCTCAAGCCGACAGCCATCGCTATTGCCTATGGCTTGATCTTTGGAATGCTGCTATCACTTGTTTTTCTACCTTCTATGATGCTGATTTTAGCCAAATTGAAGTACTACTTTAATCGCTACATCCGACGCATCAAGGACATCACAGCGGCCGAGCTTGACGTAGAACTACGCGAGAAGAGCCGTGAATTAGCTTAATTTTTAGACCTCATTTGTAATGAAATCAATATACATTTCTATCCTATTTTCGCTAGCCGGGGTACAGTTGGGCTTTTGCCAACTCCCCAAGCTAGTTTTGGCGGAAGCCATCCAACAAACCATCGCGCAGAACCCATCGATCAAGATTCAGCGCATGGAAACTACCATTGCTCAAAACAACGTATTCAAAGGGAATGCAGGCTACTTGCCTACTATCAATGCGGTAGCTGGGGCCTCCTATCTGAATAGTTTTGCCGATGTAAAACTACGCACCTTTCAAGTGGAGCCAGAGTTTATCGAGATCGAAGAAGCAGGCGTAGAGACCATCAATGCTAACATTGGTGTGGAGGCCGCCTACGCCCTGTACGACGGAAAAAGCAGGCAGCACCGCTACGCGCTTTTGGAAGGCCTTTCAGCACTGGAACAAGCGAAGCAAGAAGCACTCATCAATGATATTGCTTCCAACGTCACACAGCTTTATCTCGAAATTCTGAAGCTGCAAAACCAAGCCGCTTTCCTGCGAGAGAACATCGAAAATAGCAAAGCACGCATCCAAAAAGTAGAAGATCGCAAGCAATTTGGCAAAGCCAGTAGCTTGGATGTGCTACAGCTACAATCGGCCCTCAATACCGACGAAGCAGCACTCGACGATGTGATCCTAATCAAGGATAATTTGATTAAAGATTTGAATTTTCTGATGGGCCAGCCTATCGAGCAAGCATTCGAGGCAGTGCCGGTGGTAGAAGCCATTGCAGTACCTTCACTGGATGCGATCAATACAGCCATCTTGACTAAAAATCCACAGCTGATCCTCAGCCGCAATGGTATTCAGCTTGCCGATTACGAGCTCCAACTAGCAGAAGCCGCCAAACAGCCTGTGGTAGCTGCTTTCGCAAATGTCGGCTACAACTACCAGCGCAATGATGTGCAACAGTTGGCTCGCATCAATAATGCTGGTGTAACGATTGGCTTGAGTGCTACTTATAATCTCTTTGATGGTGGGGTGCGTAAGAATCGCATTCAGAACGCGCAAGTAAGTGCCAATATTGAGCGCAACCGCTTGGAGCTCGCCAAGGAACAGTTGCTCAACCAGGCCTTGCAGGAGCGCAGTCGGCTACTACTGCTACAAGCACAGCTGAAGCGCGAGCAGGAGAACTTAGTCACTTTTGAGGAGGCTTACGCCAAAACGGAGGACTTATTTCTAGTGGGTAAAGCCAATAACTTAGCCTTGCGCGATGCGCAGTTGGCACGCCTGAACGGGCAGTTGCGGATTGATCAGATTAAGATTGATTTGGTGAAGGCGCAGCGGCAGTTGCAGCAGCTGATGGGGGAGTTGGTGGAGTAAGGACTCCGAGATATTAAGGGTTTCCACGCGGATTACAAATCCACTGAGCGCGTGCCAAGCTTTAAATAAAAAAGCCTAGCACGCGCTTAGCGGATTTGCAATCCGCTATAGGGGGTATTAAATAAACTTTTTTAAGGAACCGGAGGTCTTAAGGGTTCCGAGGGGTGTTTTCCCGTTCCAATCATATGCTTAACTTTGTTCTGAACAGCAGAACAAAAAAGCTACCCGATGCGCAAATCATACGGCAACACCTGGTGGGGAAAGCAATGGCTCAATGCCCTTAATCAGATCGATTACTCTAATCGCCTTCCTCGCGGCCGCCGCTACGCCAACAATGGCTCTGTACTGGAAGTAGAGATCGATGGCAATCAGATTCGAGCGGCAGTACAAGGCTCCCGACCACGCCCCTATTCCGTCGACCTGACCATCCCGCCATTTAGCGCCAGCGAAAAGGCAAAGCTGCTGGAAATCATCACCTCCAACCCGCTCTTCCTTTCCCAATTACTCAACAGAGAGCTGCCAGAAGGACTATATGGCGCTGCCCTAAAGCAAGGTATCCACCTGTTCCCACGGCAGTGGGGCGATCTAAGCGGAGGGTGCTCGTGCCCCGACTGGGCGGTGCCTTGCAAGCATATGGCAGCAGTGCTGTACTTGGTGGCTAATGAGATTGATAAAAATCCGTTTTTGGTATTTGACCTGCACCGTTTTGACTTGTTTCAGGGCTTAGCGGGCATTGGCTACACAGCAGCGGTGGAGCAAGCAGTGCAAATTCCAGCGGTGTCATCGACTAGAGGCCTTGCTGCTTCGATGGCAGTGCCAGCGGCCGCATCTTGGGACGAATCAGTATTGGAGGAAGTAGACCTGTCGCAAGTTCCCGATTGTTTAGATCAGATTTTTACTTTACTTAAGGAACAGCCCGTATTTTTCCCGACTGGTGATTTTAAAAAGGTGATGGCGACTGTTTACAAGAAGATTCGCCGTAGTATGACCCGCCTGCGGAAGCAAGCGGATACGCAGACCATACCTCCCAAAGTGTGGCTAGTGGAGCAAGCAGAGTTGGTGCTGGCTAATGAGGGTACCTTTTGGCAATGTGAATTGTGGGATGCACAGGGCGACCGTATCGCTTATTTTGAAGATGAAGAAGAGTTGATGGATTTGCTTCGAGCGATTCCACTGGGGCAAGTGGGAGCTTTGGCGCCTGACTTGGGAAGCTTAGTACTGTGCTACCACTTGGCGGAGAAGCTACTGCTGCAATGTGCTTATGTGCCGCAGCTCTTCGAAGTAGGGGAAACGGAATATTGGATACGATGGCAAGCTGCTACCTTCAATGGAGCAGTGGGGCGCTTATTCAATACCATCAAATCGTTAATCCCTGCCGATCTAGTTCGCTTCGATACCGATGAAGCAGCCGAAAAGCCTTACCCTTCCGAAGTTTTGCCTACCCTGATGGGCTTTTTCCTATCGCACTTTATCCATACCTACCACGATATGGATTTGGATCAGCAGCTAAGTACAGTAACGCGCCTATTTTTTAAAGATACCACTGAGGTGTTCGATAGTTTTGAAGAGCGTGAATATCCAGGGGCGATTCAGGTGTGGTTGAGCCGATTTTATATTGCAGAAAAAGACTTTGTGCCTGTCCTTCAGGTAGAGGATAAAAATGGAGTGTTTGTCATCCGCTTAAGCATTGACGATAAGTCGAAACCAATGGAGGCCCCTCTGCCGCTGCGGGCCTTGTTTG
>JBCCRH010000421.1:0-5120 GCA_039208045.1 Bacteroidota bacterium | reverse complement strand
CTCAATCATTTACTAGAATTTGTCCGTAACCTTCAGGACACGAAAATTAGCATGGAGCGTATGAATGAGATTCATACCAAAGAGGATGAAGAAGATATTGAAAAGAAGATCACGCTTTTGCCCGAATATGGGGATTTGATTTTATCGAAGGTATACTTCCAATATGATGGCCCACACTCGCCAATGGTACTGAAAAATATCAATTTCCGAATTCCAAAAGGTAAGACAACAGCTATAGTAGGAACCAGTGGGAGTGGAAAAACAACCTTGCTAAAGCTATTGCTTAACTTCTATACCCCTGTAGAGGGAGCTGTAAAACTAGGCGATATTAGTCTGAATAATCTGCACAATAAGCTTTGGCGGAGCAAATGTGGGGTAGTAATGCAAGATGGTTACATCTTTAGTGATACCATCGCTAAAAACATAGCACTCGGAGATGGTATCATCGACAAAAAGCGGCTGCTAAAAGCGGTAAAAGTAGCTAATATTCAGTCATTCATCGAGAGTTTACCATTAGGCTACAATACTAAGATTGGAAGAGAAGGCCTAGGCTTAAGCCAGGGGCAGAAGCAGCGCATGCTGATTGCAAGAGCCGTCTACAAAAATCCAGAGTATATATTCTTTGATGAAGCCACCTCCGCTTTAGACTCTTATAATGAGATGGTTATCATGGAAAACCTAGAAGAATACTTCAGACGAAAAACCGTGGTAATTGTAGCGCATCGCTTAAGTACAGTGATGAATGCCGATAATATTATTGTGCTCGATCAAGGAGAAATTGTAGAGCAAGGCACCCACGCAGAGCTTACTTATCGCAGAGGAGCCTACTACCAATTAGTACGAAATCAGTTAGAACTAGGAGCGTAAGCATGGAAAAGGAGAAAGACGAATTACTCAATATCAAAAGCGAAGAAGTACAAGAAATACTTGGCACCCCCCCAAAGTGGCTCATCCGCTGGGGCACTACTATCGCTTTTATTACCTTCCTGGCAATTGGGTGGGCAAGTTACTTCCTTCAATACAATGATACCATTGATGGCAATATTGAAGTATCCTCCACCGACCCTGCACAAGTCGTTCGCGCAGAAGACCGCGAGCAAATTTCGCGCATTTTGGTCAACCACGAAGACTCGGTGCAAGCGGGGCAATACCTCCTTTCTTTCAAGAGCCGAGCCAATATCGAAGATATTTTGAGCCTAGAGTCTAGCCTCCTCATGGTGGATGCCCAAAACGATTCCGCCCTCTTAGCCCTAAAATTACCTACTGACTTGATTCTCGGCGAAATAGAAGATGACTACTATGATTTTGCCAATACCCAAGAGCTAGTACGCTTAGAACGCTCAGGCAACAACCGCCAGCAAAGCATCCGCACCCTGGAAAAAGAGGTGAGCCAATCGCGCCGAGCCATCCGCAATGAAAAGAAAAAGAAAGCCAATCTACTGGAGCAAATCGGCCTCGTAGAACGGCGCTACCAGCGCGAGAGCAATATGCTCAAGCAAAACCTAATCGGCGCCTCTCAGGTAGAAAAAACAAAGGAAGATCTCCTCGCCCTAGAGCGTATGCTCAAAACCATCGATTGGAATATAAAAAATAACGAATTCGCCATCGGCCTCCGGCGCGATGAGATCAACGGAGTAGAGCGCGGCTCCGAAGAATCGCGCATTGCTGCAAATATCCAGCTCCGAGAAAGCTTCGGCCGCCTAGTCCGCAATCTAGAAGATTGGAAAAAACAATACGCTATTGCCTCACCCGTCAACGGCATCGTCCTATTCAGCGAAAGCATCGGCGAGCAGCAATACGTCTTCGGCGGTACCGAACTCTTCAAAATCGTACCCACCGACATCAAAACCACCAGAGGCAAGCTCAGCCTAAAAGTAAAAGGCTCCGGTAGGGTAGAGGTCGGCCAAAAAGTACTCGTCAAGCTGGAAAACTACCCCTTCCCCGAATTCGGCGCCGTAGAAGGCCAAGTCGCCCGCATCGGCATCATCTCTGGCGAAGATGGCGTCCCCGTAGAAATCACCTTCCCCCAAGGCATGATTACCACCAATGGCCGCCAAATCGAAAGCAAAAAAACCATGCGCGGCACCGCTACTATCATCGTAGAAGAAAAACGCTTTATCGAGCGGATTTTTGAGCAGGCGAAGGCGTTGTTGATATAACCCCCCTCCGGATCGCGTCGTCCGCTCTTATGGGCCACTCCAGAAAAGCAGTAGCTACTATACGTTGGTTGGTCTTCACTCATCCATTCAGCCTCACCAAAGCATGCAGCTAACAAGCTTTCTGTAGTGCCCCATACCGCTACCACCGCTGCTGCGGTCTAGTCATTTCCCTAAGTATTAGACTTCAGAAACCTGACCAATAGCCCGAACTTGGATAGCTTCAAATGAATATTTATAAGAACTTGGAGTAAAGCAAAACCTTCAAGTATGAAAAAACAACATTTACCTTCTCTGCTTCTTACGAGTCTAATCGTTCTGACTACTATCACCCTAGAAATCACCGCCCAAGTCCAGGAAGAGTGGTTTCTAACTGGACAAGCCATGGATGCTGACCGCAGTCAACCTCTTGTCTTTGCAAGTGTCGCTGCCTACTCCGAAGGAAGACTCATAAGAGGTACAGAAGCCGATTTTAATGGAATCTTTTCCATGCTTCTTCCCCACAATTTACCAGACTTAGAAATTGAGGTATCTTATATAGGCTATCAACCACAGCGAAAACAAATTCATCAAAATGAAATGGAAGAAGTGCTAGACTTTGCTGTGAGCTTGAATGATGGCGTACGTCTTGACCCTATTGTAGTAACGGCGATAGATAAGCGAAAAAATCGATCATGTATACCATGCTGTTACTGTGTACGTGAAAAAACTTCTCCAATAAGATATGCGCCAGAGCCAGCAGAACCAATCAGCAGCTATCCTAACCCCTTTGTAAACCATCTCTTCGTTGATCTGGATATCTCACAAGCAGGGCCAGTAATCTTTCAAGTATACAATCCCAAGGGCCAAGTAGTAGCTACAAAGACACAGGAGTTGGAAAAAGGCCCACAAAAGGTAAGCATAAACCTAGAACGCCAAGATATTCCCAATGGGAACTATTGGCTAAGAGTCCTAGCAGATAGAAAAATACTACACAGCAACACCCTCATCAAAGTAGCCCCAACTTTTTAGGGATGATGAGTTAGGGGGGGGATTACGAGTTTTGGGTGACGGGTTTCGGATTAGGAGTTATGGATAATAGCTTGAGAAATTCCATATTCATAACCCGTAATCCGTAATCCAAAACTCGTCACCCCTAAACCCTTAAACGCTCAAACCCTCAAACCCCTAAAGATGAATCACCTCCCCATAAGCCGCAGCCGTCGCCTCCATCACCGCTTCGCTCATCGTAGGGTGGGGGTGCACGGACTTGATAATCTCGTGGCCCGTTGTCTCTAGCTTGCGCGCAGCGACGATCTCAGCGATCATTTCGGTTACATTGGCGCCAACCATGTGCGCGCCTAAAAACTCGCCGTATTTGGCATCAAAAATCACTTTGACAAAACCCATTTTGGCGCCAGCCGCACTCGCCTTACCAGAAGCAGAGAATGGGAATTTACCCACCTTCAGCTCATAGCCTGCTTCTTTAGCTGCCTCTTCGGTATACCCAACGGAAGCTACTTCAGGATAACAATAAGTACAGGAGGGAATATTATTATAATCTAAAGGATGCACATCCATCCCTGCGATTTTTTCTACGCAAATGATGCCTTCAGCACTAGCCACGTGCGCCAAGGCAGGACCATTGACTATGTCACCAATAGCATAGATACCTGCTACATTAGTACGGTAGAATTCATCTACTTCTATGAGTCCTCTGTTTGTAGTAATACCTAAGGCTTCCAAGCCGATATTATCAGTATTGGGGGTCACCCCAACAGCAGAAAGCACGACATCGCAGTTGATCACTTCTTCTTTGCCGGTCTTGCGATTTTTGACTGTTACTTTACAGCCTCTTACTTTTGTATCAACTGATTCAACAGAGGTATTAGCAAGTACATTGATGCCCTTCTTTTTATAAATTTTGGTTAATTCCTTGGAGACATCTTTATCTTCCCTTGGTACCAAGCCCTGTTCCATAAACTCTACAACAGTCACTTCTGTACCAATAGAATTGTAGAAATAAGCAAATTCTACTCCAATCGCACCAGCACCAATCACCACCATCTTTTTGGGTTGCTTGTCTAGTGTCATCGCTTTGCGATAGCCCACAACTTTCTTATTGTCAACTGGAATATTGGGCAATGCTCTCGAACGCCCCCCTGTAGCAATAATAATGTGCTCAGCAGTATATTCTTTTTTGTTGCCTTCTGCGTCGGTCACTTCTACTTTTTTGCCACGAAGTAACTTGCCATTTCCACTCAACATCTCAATCTTATTCTTGCGGAATAAGAAATTAATTCCTTTACTCATGCCATCTGCCACGCCCCGGCTCCGCTTGATCATGCTATCAAAATCTACACTGGCTTTTTCTACCTGGATACCATAATCAGAAGCATGCTGAATATATTCAAAAACCTGAGCACTTTTCAATAAGGCTTTGGTGGGAATACAGCCCCAGTTTAAGCAAATACCACCTAGCGATTCTCGCTCCACCACAGCTACTTTTTTTCCCAACTGCGCAGCACGTATAGCTGCTACATATCCTCCTGGACCACTACCTACAACGATAAGATCGAAATTCATCTCGGATTAGATTTAGATTAATAATTATAAGAAACTATTTTCTAGACTACTATTCAACAGCACCCATTTGATGCTGGTTTTAACAGGCTGCAAATATACTAAAAGTAAAAAACTCCGCTACACAATGGCAACGGAGCTCATCCAACTTACTGATACTAAAATTAGTTTTCTATATTTTAATTCCTGAAGGAACTCGAATAATCTATTGTCGCTTGCTAATTGTGCATTGATGCACAAATTGCAGAATCTGAAAAGTAGGAAAGAAAAGTTATGTGATTTGCTTTGTATTACTACGTAAGTAAAATTAGGAAATCTGTGCTTTTACAGCAAAAAAACGAGCTGCAAATTTGTCAGGAAGACCTAAAGATGAAATGTAATTTTTTTGCTTAAAAAACTGAT
>JBCCRH010000420.1:0-5121 GCA_039208045.1 Bacteroidota bacterium | reverse complement strand
GACGATGCGGGATTTGATGCGTTTTGATCGAATGCTGGATAATGGAACAGTATGCTCAAAATCGATGAAAGCGAAGGCATTCACCCGGTTCCAATCTAAAAAAGGAGAAGCTTTCCCTTACGGACTGGGTGTTTTTGCGCAGGATATTGGTGGCGCTTCTGTAGTTTGGTCGTATGGGCAGTACGATTGTTTTTCTAGCCTTTATCTAAAGGTACTCGATAGCGATCTTACATTAGTACTGTTGGCCAATAATAACCTGATGAGTGATCCTGCTCGTTTGATTAATGGCGATATTCGCTACTCCCTTTTTGCGCGTGCTTTCTTTCGGCATTTCTTACAAGAAGATGGGGCTACAAAGCAAGCTTGGATGAGCAGAGCAACGCAAAAAGGCGAAGGCTATGTGCACCAAGAACTAGACGATTTGTACGCCATAGCACTGGCACGCAGTTTTATGGCGGAGGGCTATGCGATAGAAGAAAAACGGGCAATAGATGTGATGAAGCTGGCGCTTTCGCTAGAACCCAATTTGGAAGAGCGAGCCTCCCTTCCTGTACTGCACTGCCTAATACGATTGATGGGATTAAATCATGCCCAAACATTTGATGAAGCGATCGACCGAGTAAGTACTATTTTGCGAAAGCGCTACCCGAAAGATCCTTATGCTTTGTACTACCAAGCTGCTTTTAGGCAGCACCAAGGTAAGACCAAAGAGGCCATCCGACTTCTGGAAACATTAGTACAACTGGAGAATCATCAAATCTGGTGGTATACTATCGATGCACATTATCAGCTAGGCACTTTTTATCGGGAGCTGAATCCCGCAAAAGCGCGAACTCATTTTGAGCGTATCGTAGCTATAGGCTGGGATATCGGGGGCAAAGTAAAGTTATCTAAGTATATCCTGAACGAGATGAACGGAAAAGAGTAGGTATTCAAAAAATTAACACCTGAAATCTGGTAGCAAAGCCCTTACAGGATCAAATAAAATTGTACTTTCATAAGTGAAAATCCGTCTTCACTTATGACTTCACTTCAACTACCTCAGTGGAAACTCAGCACACTCGGCGGTGCCCCTGCTCCAAAGCTAACTAGCTATTTGGGCAAACCCTTATTGGTATTGTTTTACAGTATAGGCTGTCCAGGCTGTAAGAGCCGAGCCATTCCCTATGCAAAGGCCTGGCACCAGCAATATGGTGCGGACTTACATCTTATTGGCGTTCATACGCATTTTTCACGAAGGGCGTACTCTCCACAACAGATTCAAGAAGTCAATCAAGTCTATCAGGTGCCCTTTAAAGTGTACCTCGACCACGGCCATGCTGCTGCCGACCTATTCCAAGCGGATGGCACGCCCCACTGGGCCCTACTCGATCAAAAAGGACAGCTGATCCGCTCCGTTTTTGGCTCCATGCCCAACGCTATTCATCGGATTGACTATGCGCTGACAGAGCTGTTTCAGAAGGCTAATCTGCATTAGCATAAATCACACAAATTTTAAACAAATGAAACGATTTTTCCCCTCACTGATTATCATCAGCCTGCTATTGCTTTTTGGCTGCAAAGCCATTCAAGATAAGAGCACTGCCCCAAAGGACGACGGCATTATCGAAGTCCAAATCCTTCAGTTAAACGATGTATACGAAATCGCACCACTCTCTGGCGGAAAAGTAGGCGGCATGGCGCGGGTGGCTACCATCCGAAAGCAATTGTTAGCTAAAAATCCGAATACCTACACTATCATGGCTGGCGATTTTTTAAGCCCCTCTGTAATTGCTACCATCAAGCATGAGGGGGAGCGTATTCGCGGTAAGCAGATGGTGGAGGCCATGAATAGTGTGGGAATTGATTTGGCCATCTTCGGCAACCACGAGTTCGACCTTAAAGAAGCAGATTTGCTAAAGCGCATTGACGAAAGTCAATTTGAGTGGCTTGCCTCTAATGTAAAGTACCAGACGGCACGAGGAACCAGCCCCTTCCAGAAAACGGGTGGCGCACCTTTTCCAGAAAAAATGGTAAAAACCTTCACCGATGCTGATGGAACCACACTACGGTTAGGACTCTTAGGGGTTACCCTTTCGGTAAATAATCCAGACTATGTGGTGTATGAAGATGTCAATGCTACTGCCAAACGGACTTATAGCGAGCTAGCACCAATAAGTGATGCTGTAATTGCTATTACACATTTAGAAATACGTGACGACAAAGCTTTAGCCAAGCAGCTTCAAGAAGTGCCGCTATTTATGGGAGGACACGACCACAACAATATGAGTGTAAGAGAAGGGAAGGTAACCATTACCAAAGCAGATGCCAATGCTAAGACGGTGTACGTTCATACCTTGCGGTACAACCAAGGTACTAAGCAGTTGAGTATTAAGTCGAAACTCATGGAGGTAGATGAAAAAATAGAAGCGGATCCAGCGACGGCAGCAGTTGTGCAAAAATGGATGCAGATTGCATACGAAGGGTTCGAAGCAGATGGTTTGAACCCCAAAGCGGAGGTCGTTCAGTTAAAACAGCCAATCAATGGCAAAGAGGATGTGATTCGCCACCAGCCAACCATCTTATCTTCTACGATCGTAAAATCTATCAGTGCCGCAGCGCCGAAAGCTCAGGCAGCCATTATGAATACGGGTTCTATTCGTATCGATGATTGGATCGATGGGGTCATTACACAGTACGATATTGTGCGTATTCTTCCTTATGGCGGTGAAATTTATGAGTTAGAAATAACGGGAGCTTTGCTTCGGAAAGTAATAGATGTAGGCCTGCGCGAGAATGTCGGCATCGGGGGCTATCTAGCGCTCGACCGAATCGAATACGATCCAACAACTCGCAATTGCAAAGTGCAGGGCAGAACCGTGGAAGACGATGCAGTATATCGTATCGCCTTACCCGCTTTTCTAGCTGCTGGTAGAGAACAAAATCTAAGCTTCTTAAAAGAAGGCGAGCCGGGGGTAAAAACAGTCATAAAACCGAGCGATGCAGCAGATGATCTCAAACGCGATATACAATTCGCACTGATTGATTATTTGGAAAATAATCCGATTCCTAAGCAACCCTAATATCCTAAAAAAAGCCAACTGCTGGATTCCATCACAGGAGGAATCAGCAGTTGGAGGAACAAACAATTCAAGAAATCAAAAGCCAGGAATTGTTTGTATGGTTTTAACAAATCATCTTGGTTAGATTAAATGGCCCGTTATGCACTTTCAGCGTACACTTCATTAATGGTTTTCTCAGTTGTTTGATCTTCCTTATTATTGTAAGAGCTATTGAAAGTCATGATAGCTCTGGACTCTTTGATGTCGCTATGGATAAAGGGCTTTTCCCAATCTACCGGATAGGTCTTCAACGCATCTTTTCGGCGCTGTAAGTAGTAGTCGATCATTTCTTTTTCTACGGCTATTTCTTGCTCTGTGCGGTAGATATTGGTTTCTGTTTCAAACTGAATTTTGTTCTTCAACTCGTTGTTGGCCAGCGTCACTTTTTCTTTAGTTGCAGTCTCCACACTGTGCTCATACTGTAGTAATAAATAATCGTACGGACTGCGAGAAGAAATGAGCTTCACCATAATCGGCGCCGTTTCTACACAGATAAACAGCAGCATAATCATCAAAGAAGCCCACCAAATGGCACTGCTATCCTGGCCCAGGCGATGTAGTGCTTCCATGCGCGCGGCCATGCCTCCGTAGGCACTACGTTCAAGGCGGTCGATTTCTGTTTGCATTTTGTCCTGTAGCTCGTTGATAGCTAAGCGATTTTCTGCAATAGCAGGTAGTAGCTGAGCTTCCGCAGCTTTCAGTTCCTGATCTGCTTGGTCTGCTTCTGCTTTCTTAGCCCGATAGATCGGCCCTAAGTTCCGGTTGCCAGAGCCACCTGTTCCATCTGCCTCTTGGATAGCCATCATCTCTAAAGTATCTCGCTTGAATCGCTTGGCAGCCAACTCGGCCTCCATTTCATCAATCTGCCCTTGGTAGGTTACAATCTGGGATTCAAATCGCGACTTCACCTTGCCTTCTTGCTCTGCATACACTTCTTGCTCCATGGTGATGAGCTCCGCATTGATTTCTTTTTCAAAAATCTTCAGCTCTAGCGGCTTGGAGATCACCAGCGCCAGCAAGATCGCCATGAGAAGACGCGGCGCTGCCATCCCAAAATCTTTCCACCAGCTCCCTTGCTTTTTCATGCTCGCCACGATATAGCGATCCAGATTGAAAATCATTAATCCCCACACTAAGCCAAAGAAAAAGCCCATAAACCAACTATCGAAGATGGTATAAATGGCATAGCTAGCGGAGAGGAAAGCGAGTACACCCGTAAAGAAAACCGTCCCTCCAATACCGAGGTATTTATTCTCATCACTAGGGCATTGTTCTAGTATTTCGGTATCTACTCCAGAGGCAAATAAGAAGAACTGCTTAAACCAAGACTTTTTGAGCTTTTGCGGTTCAGTAGGGGTTGCACTTGGCGGACTGGTATTGTGTGTTGCTTGCGCAAAACGCTCATTGATGGTGGCGGCTTCTGGCTGTTCGGTGGTAGCTGTACTTGGGGGTTCTATCGTTTGAGCAGCGACTTCTGGTTCCGGTTCAGCTTGTAGATTAGCATATTGATCGTTGATGGAGCTGTAATTGGGCGTAGTGGAGTGCTCGTGCCCTTGAAAAGACTCCGCTGCCAGTATAGGTTCCTCTTCCTCCTCTTGGATTTCTGTTTCTAGCGCTTGGTAGCGCTCGTTGATAGTTGGCACACTTTCAGGAGCGATCTCATCATCAACTGGCATAGCTTCTGTGGAAGCGGGTTCCAGATAGTGCTCTTCTTCTACTGTATGTTGATCATTAGTAGTTGCAAGCTCTTCGTTTTCTGTAGTGAATGTTTGGTCAGAAGTCTCTAGTTCAGGCTCTTCTGACGTGGTAGGACCGTTGTGCTGGGCGTACAGCTCATTGATCGTTTTTGGTGTTGACTGCTCCTCCTGAGTAGGCGGGTTTTTTTGAAACTCTCGGCTTTGATTCTCCATTTTCTAAAGATTTTTAGTAGCGTAAAAATTGATTTCTTTGGAGGGGAAAACCCTCTATAAAAGCTGAAAAAGCTATCGGAAATCAAGCGCAAGACGCTCTAAAATCTATG
>JBCCRH010000419.1:0-5149 GCA_039208045.1 Bacteroidota bacterium | reverse complement strand
TAACAAATACGTGTATTTGTCGTAATCATCCTATTATCTTAATGTAACTGTTAAGGCATGAATGTCCGTAATACAGAAACAGATGGAAATTCAATGCTTTCAAGGATATTGAAATCTTTATCATTCGAAATAATGAAATCTGCATTACCGGCTACAGCACAATCCACAAATTTATTATCGTCCTCATCTTTTAGTAGATTCCATTTGTAGGATGGATTAACCTGAATAACGTTTGGAAGTAACAACAGGAAATCTAATGTATTGTCAGTTTTAGACAGCCCATATCTGGAGGATATAATTTCTTGGTATTCATTTAAAATTTCGGTGGTTACGCATAGCTCAAATTTTTCCTCCAGCAAGTATTCATATATCCAATGCAGTCTAAAGTTGGGGGCTAAGGCAACCAAAAACACATTAGTATCTATGACTAATCTAAGTTTATTCATTCAGCCATTTTTCTAAGTCCTCGTCTGTTATCTCTTGCTCTTGAATACTGTTGTGGACTTTTTGAATTAGCCTATCAGAAAAAAACTTAGCTAACATTCTTTTGATCTCCAACAGTTCCTCTTCGCTCGGATCGAACGAATAGACCTTCAATAATTCTAGTTGTAACGCACTTAATTTATGAGCACCCATGATTTTTTTGTTTCAGGAGATAAATATACGATTTTTAAAAACCCGCTGAGCACGAGCCAAGCTTAATTGGACAAAAAAGCCCGGCCCGCGCTCAGTGGACCCGCCTGCATCGGGCAGGTTTGCAATCCACATAGCCTTTACCCCCCCTTACTCCCGCAAATACACCCGCTGCACCCGCGGCGAAATATTCGTAAATACCTCATACGGAATAGTGCCTAAGGCTTTCGCCAAATGCCTAACGGGCCAGGCACGGCCAAAAATGATTACTTCATCGCCTACCTGTGCAGCAGGGATGGCGGAGATGTCGACCATACACATATCCATACAGATATTCCCTACAGTCGGCGCTTCTTGCCCTCTGAGCAGTACCGAAAACTGGCCATTGCCTGCCGCGCGAAGCAGGCCGTCGGCATAGCCAATGGAGAGCACGGCGATACGCATAGCCTGGGTAGCTATTCCTTTTCGGTCGTAGCCAACGGTCTCTCCTTGCGCTACTGTTTTAATTTGGGAAATATGTGCTTTTAACTGCAATACTGGACGCAGCTTTTCCTGTACACTTTTTGAGGCATCTATACCATACAGGCCAATACCGAGGCGTACCATATCCATCTGGTGCAACGGGTAGCGCACGATCCCACTCGAATTGAGGATGTGGCGGATGGGATAGTAGCCGATTGCTTGCGTGAGTTGTTGGTAAGCTTGCTGGTACCGTTCAATTTGCCGTAAGGTAAATGCCCGATGTTTCTTGGACTCGCTGGCTGCTAAATGACTGAAGACCGATGCCACCCGGAGCTGCGGGAAAGCTAAGAGCTGCTGGATGAGCGTAGGTATTTCAGCTGGACTGAAACCCAAGCGGTGCATGCCTGTATCCAGCTTTAGATGTACAGGATAGGGGGTGGTAGTGGTTCCCAAAAATCGAGCAAAGCGCTGTAACGACTGCACGCTATATAGTTCCGGCTCCAAGCGATACCGAATCAACGGATCAAAAGAAGCTTCCTCTGGATTGAGCACTACAATAGGCGTTTGGACGCCTGCTTTACGCAGTTCTACCCCTTCATCGGTATAGGCTACTGCCAGATAATCCACGCCATTGGCTTCCAGGTAGCGGGCGATTTCTATACTACCAGAACCATAGGCAGCGGCCTTTACCATCACCATCATCTTGGTGGATGCTTGTAGTAATGATCGGTAGGTCAGATAGTTGTGAAGTAGTGCGTTGAGATCAATTTCTAAGGTGGTAAGGTGCTCTTTTTGCGATAAGCGAGCAGCCAATCGTTCAAATTCAAATGGGCGGGCGCCTTTGAGTAAAATCACTTCATCACGGAAAGATAGCTGTTCCCAATAGTTCAAAACAGCGGCTGTGTTGGGGAAAAAGTACGCTTCTATGGATAGCGGTAAGAAGCCTTTCAACTCCGTGATGGCTTCGCCCACTGCAATTAATTTTTGGATGCCCAACTCTTCTAAAAGCTGCCCAATCTGCTGATACAGCGTAGTACGTGGTAGCCCACTTTGCAGAATATCCGATAAAAAAAGGGTTCGCTTAAACGATCCAGCACGCTCGGCCTGGAAATGTAACGCCAAGTGCAGCGCATTTAAATCCGCATTATAGCTATCATTGATAAGAATGCAATTATTGATCCCTTCTTTGACTTCCAGGCGCATTTCCACTGCTCGGAGTTGCAGCATGCGCTCTTGTATACGTTTTTGGGTCAAGCCCAAATGCAGCATCATCGCCCAGCAATGAATCGCATTTTCCAAGGAAGCAGGGTCGGTGAAGGGGAGCTTGAGTTCCAGCTCTTGATCTTTATATTGGGCGCTGAGCTGGGTGTGGGTGCCATCTGCACTGACGGTCTCTTGTAAGATTTGCAGGTCAGCCGCTTGCCGCCGTGACCAGCTAAAGGTGCGCAGGCCAGCAGCCTGGATAGCCCCGCGAACGGCGGGTTGGTCTTTGCAGTAACATACGAGTTCACTTTCGTGAAAAAGCTGGAGTTTTTCCCGGATTTTTTCGAGGCGGGTGCCAAAGCCCTCGTCGTGGGCTGGGCCGATATTGGTAAAAATACCGAGTTGGCAATTGACGATGGGGGCGAGCTGGGCCATTTCATCGCGCTGGGAAATGCCTGCTTCAAAAATACCGACTTGATGCGTTTTATTAATCTGCCAGATGGAAAGTGGCACTCCAATTTGAGAGTTGTAGCTGCGGGGTGTTTTTACTACCCGATAATCAGCTTCCAGCAGATGAGCGAGCCATTCCTTGACGATAGTTTTTCCATTAGAGCCTGTAGTACCTATTGATAAAAGCTCAAATTGTGCACGGTGATGCCGAGCCAATTGCTGCAAAGCAGTTGTAATGGAAGCGACTTGGATAAAATTAGCTGCGGGATAATCGGCAATGTCTAGTGCTTTCGTCACCACAAAATTGCGCACGCCCATCTGATAGGCTATAGGGATAAACTGGTGCCCATCTACGCGCTCCCCAACAATAGCGAAGAAGGCGCTCGTTTTGGGAAACACCAATTGCCGACTATCGATCACCAAATGCTCAATCGCTACTTCCTCTTGAGGGGTAGAATTAAGCCAAGTTCCGTCAATAATAGCGCGGCATTGCTGGGCAGTAAGCACAATCAGTGAAGTTTAGAGGTCAAAGCCAATATCGCTACGGAAATATTTGCCGTCAAAATCGATGGTCGCTGCATTTTTGAGCGACTGCGCTACTGCCTCTTGAAAGTCCAAGCCGAAGGAGGTGATAGCAATTACACGGCCCCCATTTGTTACTAGTTGTCCATCGGCCATTTTGGTACCTGCATGAAAGATCAGGCTATCTTCAGTAGCTTCAAGCCCGCTGATTACCTTGCCCTTTTCATACGCTTGCGGATAGCCTCCCGACACCAAAATCACTGTCGCTGCTGCCTCTACCTGTTCCCCCACTTCGACTGTGCCCAGTTCTCCATCATCCAGCTTCACCAATACTTCCAAAAGGTCACTTTCCATGCGTGGGAATACCACTTCTGTTTCTGGATCCCCCATTCTACAATTGTATTCAATTACATAAGGCTCCCCGCCTACCTCGATTAACCCAAAAAAGATAAAGCCTTTATAAATCAACTCTTCTGCCGCTAATCCATTTACGGTAGGCTCGACAATACGCTTAATCACCTTATCCATCAGTACCTCATCCACAAAAGGTGGGGGCGAAACGGCGCCCATTCCTCCGGTATTCAGGCCAGTATCTCCCTCTCCAATACGCTTATAGTCTTTAGCGACTGGGAGTAGTTGGTAGTCTTTGCCATCGGTTACTACAAATACCGAAAACTCTAGTCCTTTCAGGAATTGCTCCACCACTACAGTACTACTGGCTGCTCCAAACTTCCCCCCAAGCATCGCTTCCAATTCTTTTTTCGCTACAGCGAGATCATCCAGAATCAACACGCCTTTGCCCGCTGCCAAGCCATCTGCCTTGAGCACAATAGGTGGCGTTTGCGTATCCAGATACGCTAAGCCTTCAGACAAGGTATCTGCCGTAAATTCGCGATAAGCGGCCGTAGGAATACCATGGCGTTGCATAAATTTTTTGGCGTAAGCCTTACTCCCTTCCAGCTGAGCTGCCTCTTTGGAAGGGCCAATGATGCGCACCCCAGCCAGTTGTGCATCTGCTTTAAAATAATCGTAGATACCATTCACAAGTGGTTCTTCTGGCCCTACAATTACTAGATCGATCTGGTGCGTTAGCACCGCTGATTTGATGGCTTCAAAATCATTGTACGAGATGGCCAAGTTGGTACCATGTTGGCTTGTCCCACCGTTGCCCGGGGCGGTAAACAAGGCATCCAAGCGAGGGCTTTGGCTTAGTTTCCAGGCAAAAGCATGTTCGCGTCCGCCACTTCCTAACAGAAGAATTCGCATATTGCACGTATTTTAGCGGCAAAGATAGGTAAATGTAAACGAGGGCTTTAGGTTTGTACAGTCAGTTTTGTACCTTCGCCACGGAAAAAAAGCATAGCTAATATATGATAGCTTACCTGAAAGGGGAAATTACTTTTAAAAGTCCAACATATATTTTGGTAGAAGCCGCTGGAGTGGGGTATCACGTCAATATCAGTTTGCATACCTATAGCCAGATCGAAAAGTTAGAGCACGTCAAGATTCTCACGCATTTGCATATTAAGGAAGATAGTCACACCATCTACGGTTTTGCAGAAGCAACAGAACGTAGCCTATTTGTCCACCTGATTTCAGTATCTGGAATTGGTCCGAGTACGGCGCAGGTGCTGCTCTCTTCGATGAACCCGGAGGAGGTGCGTAGTGCAATTGTGGGGGAGAATGTAGCGTCCTTTAAGAAGGTGAAAGGAATCGGGCCAAAGACGGCCAAGCGCATCATTTTGGACCTAAAGGATAAGATGGTGAAGGAAAGTGGAGATGCTCCATTAAGCTTACTCCCGCAGGACAATACAATACGAGAAGAAGCGTTATCAGCATTAGTAGCTTTGGGTTTTGCACGGGTGCATGTACAGAAGGT
>JBCCRH010000418.1:0-5152 GCA_039208045.1 Bacteroidota bacterium | reverse complement strand
TAAAAGCAGCAAAGGAGTTAGGTATCGCATGGTATGTTTTGGTTTAAATTAGTACTTTTTGATGGGCATCAAAAGTTTGATGAAGAAAAAAGAGTTATGATCGTCATTATCAACGGTTCGCTTGGGGTAGGCAAGACCTCTGCTTCCTTTGCCCCTCATAGAGCGCTTCGATCAAGCCATCATGTTGGATGGCGATTATATTTGTAGGGTTCATCCGTTCGAGCTAGGGAATGCAGCGCAGCGCTCTTATCTTTTCGCCACGCTGGAGCACTTGGTTAGGTTTCATCAGCATAATGGCTATACCAATTTTGTGATCAACTACGTATTTGAAAATACTGATGAGCTAGCGGAGCTTATAGCGCTATTAGACCCTTTAGAGCCGCAAATCCACTGCTTCTGGCTGACGTGTACGGAAGCAGAGCAAGCTGAGCGCATTCGCAAGCGCGGGAATGGCCAGGTCGCCTGGGAGTTGAAGCGGTTTAAGGAATTGAATGCTATTCAGGGGCGAGCAAGTAGGGAGGGGTTTATTGGGGAGCGGGTGCGTACGGAGGGGCAGTCGGTACAAAAGGTAGTAGCGCAGATATGGAAAAAGATCGGATTTAAATAGTGGGCAATCTGCAACCCTACCACCATTCTAAGGTCTTTCCTAGTACATTTAAGCATTTGTAACTAACCTAAGTATGAAAAAAAGCAATCTAGCAATTGCGCTTGCAATTGCCCTTGTTTCGTTGTGCACATCAGCAAATCTACCTGCCTCCCAAAGGCATAGCACCACCGCAATAATCCAAGATACAGCGACTGGCAACTATGCGATTACCATTGTTTTTCCAGCTAGCTATGATTATGAAAAAGTAGCTTATCTAATAGATGATGGCAAAGGATATGGCCAGAAGGTCACCAAAGCCAATAAGCAAATAACTCAGGTTAAGGGTAAAGCCTATTCAGCCTATGTGAAGCTCAAGCTGAAGCTACTCCATCAAGAGACGCAAGTCATTTGGGCGAAAGCCGACCAAACAGCCCGAATAGTTGTGAATGAGCAAGAAGAGCTACAACTCGAACACGCCTTTATGGATGAAGATATGGGGGCATCCGATTTAGCTACCTATCTCGCCCCCTATCAGCAAGACTTACAGGCTTTTTTCAAAGAGAACAAAGCGGCCATTGATCAGGGAGGAGATGCTATTCAACGTGCAGTGACTGCCCAAATTGATAAAATACTATATGCCAAGCTAGACTATGTAAAGAGCAGTGAATATAAGTATATAGCTTTTGAGGTATTTAAAAATGATTTACTGACATCGAGTTTACCGAGTACTGTTTTGGAGGAAGTCTATCAATCTTCTTTTCCATCAGCAATAAAAGGGTATTGGGATGCAAAGCAAGTAGAGCACTTTTTGGCAGGTAAAAACTTGGTGCCCGGGGCCATTATACCTACAGTAAACTTGGTCGATATCGATGGGGAAGCATTGGTGATTGCTAAGGATCAATTATCTAAAATGACGCTCATCCAATTCTGGGCTTCTTGGTGTTCGTTCTGTATTGCAGAAATGCCTAACATCAAACGGATTCACAAAGCATACGCTGCAACAGACCACTTGGAAATGGTATCCATCTCGCTTGATCAAGACGCTGCGGCCTTCAATCGAGCACGTGAGCAATACCATATGGATTGGAGGCACGTCTATGGTGATGCCAATGCAGCGAAAAGTTTTGGCTTCACTGCCCTTCCATCCATCGTTCTCATTGGGAAAGATGGAACGATACTTTTTAGGAAGGAAGGCATGCGAAGTGAAGACGATTTCGAAGCGCTTAAGCATGCTATTGATCAATCCATAAAGCTCTAAGTGATGAGAAGAATTACCTACTGTATAATCATTTTGGTAGCGATCATACAAGCTTCATTTGCGCAAACCGTACTGGATCATCCATCGCTACTCTACATACAGCCTGCAACCATCCCTACTATTGATGGGGATTTATCAGATTGGCCAAGCCACTTTCCAAGCTATAAAATAGCAGAAAGGGTGGGAGGCGTTCGGGCAAATAGCGATGCTGATTTTTCCGCTTCCTGTAAAGTTGCATATAACAAAGCCACTAATGTGCTATACCTCGGCATTGTGGTAAATGATGATGATATTGTAGTGAATGAAGCCGTCGATTGGCAGCAGCAAGATGCTTATAGTCTGTACTTGGATGAACAATACAAGCCATCAGGGTCAGGCGTATCTAGATATACTTGGACACTCGGTGGACAGAGAGCGTTGACAGATGCTCAGTTGAGCTGGGATCCTAACATCCAAGCTTATGCTAATTGGGCGAACGTTACTCATCGAAGCACCCACAAAAATGGACAAATCATTCATGAACTTGCTATCACGCTCCATGAACCCATTTATGTGGGAAGGGCTATTCGCTTGGGGCATGTGCTAGTCGATAAGGATGAAAATGATCATACTAGCTATGGTGCGAGTCGTAGGGGCAATAAAGATCAGACCAGTCAGCCAGGTAGATTGGGAACCCTCATCTTTGCCGATGACCAACTGGCCACTGGTACAATAAAAGGCAATGTGGCGTGGCTAGATTCTACGATTACGATGCGACCAGAAGGCATCCGAATTACTTCTGTTGATCATCCTAGCTTTTGGGTTTACCATCTGGTGTCACGGAGTGGAGGAAACTTCCAGCTAGAGCTTCCTGTCGGAGCCTATCTGCTTCAGCCAGGGATGAAAACCTTTTTTAGTGGCATGAATTATGCAAGGGCTAATAGTTCGAATACACGTCAGATCACTGTGGAACAGGAAGAACTGACGGAGGTAGGAACATTTTACCTAAGAGAAGTGCCTAAACCTGATTTTTCTCAGTTACCCAAAGGGCTACTATTCGCGCCCAACGATCAGTTGCAACAAGTAGACAAAGCCATCCAGCAGTATATGGACTATTATGAGATAGAAGGTGTTTCCTTCTTGGCCTTTAAGCAAGGCAAGGTGGCTTATAAAAAGCATTATGGGGTTGATAATGCGTATGCGCGGACTAAAATTGATGATCAGACCTTATTTGAGGTCGCATCAATCACCAAGCCTATTTTTGCTTTTGCCGCTTTAAAACTCTATGAGAGGGGGCTATTGGATTTAGATCAGCCGCTGCATGAAATTCTTCCCTTTAAGCAGATACAGGAGGAGCCATTTGCGCCATTGCTCACGGCAAGAATCATCCTTTCTCATCGTTCTGGTTTACCCAATTGGCCCAGAAACGGAGCGCTAGCATTTTCCTTTCGGCCGGGAACGAACTTTGGTTATTCGGGCACGGCCTACCAATACTTGGGTCGCGTCATGGAAAAGCTTACTGGAAAGGATATCAACACGATCTTACAAGAGGAAGTATGTAAGCCACTAGGCATTGAGCATTTCTATTTCAAGGAGCACGAATATGTCACGCAGCACAAGTCGCATGGTCATTTTAATGGCTTCCCTGGCCTCATCGACCAGCCCAAGGAACCCTGGATTGCCGGCTCTTTGATGACTAATACTGAAGAACTGCTAAAATTTTTACATGCCATAAAGCAACGGAAAGGCTTGAAGCAAGAAACGTACGACCTAATGCTAGTCAAGCAAATTGCTACGCCTGAAGACTTTAGAGAAAATGTTTGGGGGCACGAGGAGTACATGGGGCTGGGCTTTTTTGTAGAAGAGACGCCTTACGGCAAAGTATTTAAGCACAGCGGTAACAATGGTGATTTTAAAGCTATTTTTAAAATTTATGATGGCTTGGATGGGGGCTACATTCTACTAACCAATGGAAATACAGGGCATTTTATTATTGAAAATATTGAGCGGGTGTTACTGGATCCGACTATGTTTTGATAGAGAAGGATTTACAGCGTAGTAGGTGCATACGGAGGGACAGGTGGTAGTAGAAATTATGCAGCGGCTTATTCCAGCTTGATGTAGTTGTTACTTTTCTGCTGATAAAGATAATAGCTCTGTGCCCGAAGTCGCTCAAGGGTTGATTCATCCGGCGTGTACGGATAAGCGGTAAAGCCCGTATAAAACATGGTCTCAATAGGGTGATTGTCGTCAAAAAGGAGGACGCTGTCAGTGGGGTGATTCAACGTTTGGGGTAGCTGTTTGCGAATTGTGACCCACTCAGGAGGCGTTCGATGATTTTGGAGTGGTTTGACGCGCTCGATGCAAAAGCGTACTGGCAGAACAATGAGAGCAATCAGGCAAAGGCGAATAATCCAAGGGTAGCGGCTGGTGGGTAGTTGCTTGCGCAAAACGTACCAGAATTGAGCGGTAACGATAAAAATTGCAGGTGCAGCAATGAGCGTATATGCTTGCATCTTGGTAGCAGCCACAGAAAATATGAGATAGGGGAGCCAAAACCAGACCAGCAGTGGTAGTTGCGAAAATACTCCTTTACGAGCATCGTTTATAGTCTGCCAAGTAAACCACAAAATGGGTAAGTAGACGAGCTCTCCATAATTGATTCGAAGTCGGTCGAAATGAAACCACCAGGGATGGGCATGGCCTTCCAATGCTTCGAAAAGATGTAAGCGATTGTAAGCCAATTCGTATTGCGCTTCCGCTGGAAATGTGGCTAGGGTGTACCACTGCCAGGGTGCTGCTATTCCCAATGCAAGCAATCCAATAATCAAGCCGTAGCCAAAGGTACTCCGCCACGTCCATCTGCTTGTAGCGCCATTTGCCGAAAGGCTCCATGCAATGGTGCCCCAGACGGCCAAGATGAGTAGGCCTGGTAGCCACTTGGTAAGAATGGCTAAGCCCGTGCAACAACCAATAAGCAGCACCATCCACGCTTTTGCTCGTACTTCAAAAAAGCGATAGGCCAGGAACATGCCGAGGCTAACCCAAAAAGCAAAGATTGTATCTACATGATCAGTCGCTACTCGACCCGCAGCAAGTTCGATACTGAGGCCATGGATGGCATGGAAAAAAGCCGCTAGTAACGCGATATGTTTCTTTTTGAAGCAGTACCATGCTATCCAATACGTGAATAGAATACTAAGTGTCGAGAGCAATATGGAAGGCAGTCGTAGGCTCCATTCGTGTACGCCAAACACTGCAAAGCTTCCCGTAATTAGCCAAAGACTCAGCGGCTGCTTATGTAACCAAATGTGGTTGCTCGACCAATC
>JBCCRH010000417.1:0-5158 GCA_039208045.1 Bacteroidota bacterium | reverse complement strand
GTCAACTTCCAAGGCTTTGCGTTGCGATCTAAAGCTTTGGAGCGGGCGATGTGTACAGGTAAGATGAGCATACTTTCTAGCAGCGCTACAAAGAGCGTTGCACATACTACGAACGAAATGTCCGAAAAGTAATCCCCTAGCTGTCCATCAAAAAAGAAAAAGAGGGAGAAAGCAACCGCTGTGGTAGCCAGCGAAGATAAGATAGCTGGAAAGACCTCAATAGTACCTTGCACCGCCGCTTTGAGCGGGCTCATGCCTTCCTGGAAGCGCTGGTAAATATTTTCGGCCACGACCACCCCATCATCCACAATGACCCCTAGCACAATAATCAGACCGAAGAGCGACACTTGATTGATCGTAAGGTCATAAAAGTTAGAGATGATAAACATCCCTAGCAAGGCTACTGGTATTTTGAAGGCCACCCAAAAGGCAACACGAGGCTCTAAAAACAGGCCTAGTACAATGATCACCAGTAGGATACCCTGCCAGGCATTATCGCGTAGTGTCCCAATGGCATCTGCAAGCGAGATGGCTTTATCTTCCACAATGACGGCTTCTACACCATCGTGTAGGCGATTAAACTTACGTACTTCTTCATTGACAAAATCTGCGTTTTGGAGGATGTCTTCTTCGCTACGGCTAAATATTTTCAAAATTACCGCAGGCTTGCCATTAACGTAGGTCTGGTCGGGCTTGTCCGCAAACTGATCTTTTACATCTGCAATTTGGCTTAGGCGAATCATCTTGCCATCTGGCCTTGCTTTGATGACTGTATTCATTAGGCCACGGGAGTAATATTCCCGACTATCTAGGCGAATCAAGATATTCTTTTTGTCGGTTTTGATTTCCCCGCCCGATGCCTTGATGTTGGTAGACTGAATCGCTCGGGCTACCTCATCAAAAGTGAGTTGGTAGGCGCGCAAGTCTTTTTCGCGTAAGCGTACCTCTATTTCCTCCTCTGGGTAGCCACTCAGAAAAACTTGCGACAAATTCGGCGAATAGGTCAGCTCATCCTTCAGGTTTTTAGCGTGGTCTTTGAGCACACTCAGGCTAACATCACCAACTAAGCCAACCGTCATGGTATAATTTAGAATTTCTTCTTTGTAGGCGAATGGTGCGTCCATCCCTTCTGGGAAGGTGGTAATTTTGTCGATAGCATTACTCACGTCTTGTAGCACTTCGTTAGGGTCTGCTTCTTCCAACAATTCAATGCGGATATTGGCAAAGCTCTCTTCTGAGCGCGATGTAATGCGATCAATTCCCTTTAGTCCATCTAGCTTGTCTTCGATTTTATCGACTACCTCTTCTTCTACTTCTTGTGGCGAAGCGCCGCGATAAACCACGTTTACAGCAACGAAGTTGATGGGTTCAGGCGGCAAAAAGTTGGAGCGCATATTGCCAACCGTCGCCAAGCCCACCACCACAATTAAGCCGACTACAATATCGACCACTCGTGGCTTTTGAATGAGTGATTTTATAAAATTTTCCATTATTTCTTAGCTTTTTATAATGCGACTTTGCTCCCTTCTACAGGAATATCAAATTGGTTAAGAATCACCACATCTTGTTCTACCAAGCCCTTTACTACAATTGAATCTTGCAGAAAATCAATAGGCGTAACGGCCTTTCTTCTGATCACATCGCCTTGTAAGACCAGCACGCTTTCATCGCGCCCTAGGGCGGCACTAGGAATGACCATTACCCCCTCTTGCATATTTGCTTCGATGGCTCCCTCCAGATACATCCCTGATTTTAGGCCCTTGCCTTCCAAGCGGAAGTAGACTGGAATATTTTGTGTAGCAGGATCAACGATTTTGTTAATGCGCACCACTGTACCTGTCCAAGAGCCAGTAAGCTGATTGTTAGCAAAGGTAATTTTATCGCCTTTCTTCAAGCGCTCTGCTACACTTATGGGTACTCCTGCCTCTAGCTCATAATTGAGTCGGTTGGCAATAGTGCCCAGCGGTTGGCCTGGCGACACGAGACTTCCCACATCAATATTCGAAGCCGTAATAGTGCCCGAATAGGGGGCAGCTATCGTGTATTTACTCAGCCGCTCCTCTAAGGATTTGATTTGAAAAAATAGCTGATACACTTGGTTCGTAGTCAGGTAGAATTTTTCCTCGGTCGACTTGGGTTCGGGTAATACTTTCAGGGCATTGCCAAACTGATAGCCCTTGACGTACGTCAGCCATTGATCGTAGCTATCCGGATAATCCGACTTCAAATCAGGAAGCATACCAGTGAGTACATTGAGAAAAGCCGAGCGTTGGGATTCTAGCGACAGCTCGAATTCTTCCCGGTCGATGCGCACTAGCGTTTCGCCCTTCTTAAAATCTATCCCTGCTTTAAAAGGGCGGCTGGTTGATTTGATGGTTCCTTGCACTTCTGCAAAAAGCTGGGTAGTATTTTTAGAAATCACCCGTCCACCGATGGTCGTACGTACCGCTCGACTTCCACTTTTTGCTGGTAGTAGAATCAAATCTTTTTTCTTGATGGTATAGGAAAGTTCTGTTTTTTCAGCAGCCTCCTGGGCGGCCAATGTCCGCTCATCGGGCACGGTATTTCCACAGCTTGCTAACAGCACAGACATGGCGATGCCTGCTAGGAACCTGACATCAGGCACTAGTCGATTCATTGTTTTTCTATTTAGTGATGTAAGTAACTACTCAGTTCATGTAGCATTCAAGATTTCATACACCTTATAAATGAACGCCGTTCATTTAAGTTTAAATAAGGCTCACTTTTTTTTGAAAAAAATCAGCCACATAGATAGCACAAAGACATAATACACTGAAAACCAGCTTACTGGCTGGAGACAAGAAAAATGTATTGGAGTTGAAAAACCTAGGCTCTAATACCGTTAATCATCAGCTCGATATAGCTTTCGTAGAAGTCTTCTACGCTTGCCGAAAGGTTTTTACGGAGGGCTTCGCGTTTGACATTGATCAATTGTACAATACCCATGGAGGTTCCCCACATAATGTAAGAAAGATGATTGGGGTTGACGGAAGGCCTTACCGCACCTGCTTCGATGGCCCGCTCTATGGTATCTACCACTAATGCGGTGATCTTTGCGCTAGCCTCTTCTAATACGGGAGGTTCTTTCAGGCCCGAATTGGCTTCGTAGAATGATATTAATTCATAATAGCGCTCATAGTCTTCATAAAACTTAAAGCTTGCAACAATGATGTTTCGGATTTGCTGAAGCGGATCATCCGTACATTCAACACTTGCGCGAAAGCTTTGCAGGAGTGCCTCTCTAGATTTGAGGGTGAGCTGTGCAATCATTTGCTCTTTATTCTTAAAATAGAGGTAGAGCGTCCCTTTTGCTAATTTCGCTTCCCGTGCCACGGCAGCTATACTGAATTTACTCAATCCCCCTTCCATCATCACCCGCTCGGCACTATCAATGATATGCTGACGGCGAATGTCTTTTTCTTCCTCTCCTCTTGCCTTTAGTATTTGTTCAGAGTCTGCTGCCATTATTGGGTTTTACTATTCAGAACCTACTTGAATGATGCTTAGTTTATTCAAATTTACCATTTTCTGTCAAAAGTGTATAAGTATACGGGACGCAGACCTATCTGGACTGTATCCATATTTTCCTGGTAGCGATGATAGCACCCGTCTGGACTTTCACCAGTAATAACTGAGCGGAAATGGTGCTCAGAGTACCTGCTAGCTCCACCACGAGGGTATTCTTATCCAATTGTGGACTATCAATTTGCTGGTTGTACAGGCGTCTCCCCAGTTGATCTAGTATTTCCACTTGGGTAGGTTTGTTGCTTGGCGCAAAAAATTCCACCGTAAATGGCCCAGCTGTGGGATTGGGAAATACCCGAAGAGGAGGAGTGTCTGCCGGTATAGTAGTAGTAGAAGTGGTAATGCTAGTTCCAACTCCTTCACGCGCTTCGCCTCCTTCCTCAACGGTATAGTAGGTATCTAAATGTTCAATTGCTAGCGTTTGCTCTAAGCCCGAAGGCCAAGTGATCGTAAGGGTATCAATGGCCGTAGCATCGCCTAAGCCAAAATGGAGCAGCAAGCTGCTTTGGCTCGACCAACTGCTTCCGGCGATCACTTCATCGTAGTGTAGCACCCCCAGATCATCTACGATACGCACTTTGGCGCCCACTGCACTTTTATTACTTTCCACTCCAATGAGCTTGAAGCCAATCCAAGCGTGGGGACGATTAGCGTTTCGGAAAAGCTGGGAGCGCTGATTAGGCCCTTTATTAGTCACTAATAGATCCATATTGCCATCCATATTATAGTCGAGGCAAGCAGAGCCATAGCTCCGATATTGATTGGAAATAGGATTTGGTTCTTCTGCTACTTGAAAGGTCAAGTCGCCTGTATTTTGGTAGAGCACATTCCGATACGGACTAAAGGCATAGTCGTTAGCCACGTAAATATCAACCAGCCCATCCTTGTCGTAATCCAGCAAGCTAGTGCCCCAGCCCATGCCAATATCGCCCACTGCTGCTTCTTGATAGATATTAGAATAAGTGCCATCTCCATTATTAAGCAGCAGATAATTAGAGCCTAAATTAGCAATATAAATATCCAGCCAACCATCGTTATTTACATCTCCAATATCAACGCCCATACCAAAGCTCTCCGTTGCTGCCCCCACTTCTGGTGCCACATCAATAAACTGTGCATTGCCATTATTTTGGTACAAAAAGTTCGGCTCAAAGCCATCGTGTACTAGGTAGATGTCCATATCGCCATCTTTATCGTAGTCGAAAATAACGGTACCCATAGCCAGCCCATTATCCAAGGCATTCGAAGAAATCGTAAAGTTGGTAAAAGTATTATCCCCATTATTGAGGTAAAGAAAATTTTCCAAGAGGAAGTTAGACACATAAATATCCAAGAAGCCATCGTTATTCAAATCGGCCATATTCACCGCCTTGGGGTGCCCCAGTTGGATAATACCCGCCGCAAAAGCAATCTCTTCAAAGCCCTCCCCTTCCAAATTAAGAAACAATCGATCTGGCGTCGCCCGATTCCCCACATACAAATCAGCCCACCCATCATTATTAATATCTCCCCACACCGCTGCCCGCGAATCGACGGTAGAGTCTAGTGCCACCCCCAAGCTCTCCCCCAACTCCACAAAGCTCCCATCCCCCTGATTGACATAAAACTCATT
>JBCCRH010000416.1:0-5167 GCA_039208045.1 Bacteroidota bacterium | reverse complement strand
TGCACCTATCGATAATCACGAATTGATATGGTCAGAAATTTTTCCAAATGCAAAGCATATTTACCTGACTCGGCGCAATAAAGTACGCCAGGCTGTTTCTTGGTGGAAGGCTATTCAGGATGAAACTTGGCATTTGCGTGCTGGAGAAAAACGTGCTAAAGGCGATGATTTCTATGAAGGGAAATACGTTTTTGATGCACTCATGCACTTATTCAAAGAGCTCATGCTCAAAGAGTGTGCGACACAAGCTTATTTTTCAAAGCACAACATTGTGCCTTTTACTGTCGTATACGAAGATTTTGTGGCAGACTATGAGGCTACCATTCATCGGATTATCAACTTTCTGGGTATTCCACACAATGGCTATACCGTGGCAACGCCAAAGCTTCAAAGAACGGCCAATGCGCATTCTGAGCTTTGGGTCGATCGGTTTCGTAAAGACCTCAACATAAAGGGGTCTTGGGAAATACTTTAGACTAGTAGTAAAGACAGCCTTGTCGGTAGATGATGAATTCTATCGGCGAGGCTTTTATGCACAAAAATCCTAAATTGTTGTTAAGAGTACAGGAATACAGAAGAAGGGGAGAAGGATTTTGTAAATTAATAATAGATTTTAACCAAAAAAATGTACTTATGAAAAAAATATTGCTCTACTCTTTAGCATTGATGCTCACTAGCAGTTGGCTCTTTGGCCAGACACCTGATGGGAATTTAAAAGATTTGTACAGCGTCAACCAACTCGCAAATCTAAACCCAAAGTCAACCGGTTTTCCCACCTTCAGTAACGTCAACCGAGTCAAAGGCAGCCCTTACTTGTTCGAAGAGTGGCGCCAAGGGCAAATCCAAGCTCGTGGAGGTAATATGCTGGGCGAACAACTCAATCTAGCAGTTGATCTAGATAACCATGTTCTTTACGCACAGCTAAATGAAGATAAATATGGGGATATTCCGATTGAAAAGATCCAGATGTTTACTTTGACGGATGACAACAAGACCTATTGGTTTGAAGTACACGATCTATCGAGAGAATTTGGGATCGGGCCAAGAGGAATGAAATATTATGAGGTCCTACACAATGGGCCCAATTATCTAGTGCTGCACTATCACGATAAGTACCTACGCAAAGAGAGTCATGTGGAGAACCTAGGGATGGTGCGCCGACCAGACAAGTTTATGTCCTTGCATGAGTACTATGTATACAATGGCAAGAAATTGATACAAGTAAAAAAATCTTCGAAGAGTCTTCGCAACGCCCTCCCAAAAGAGGCTAAAACGATCAAGAAATTGATCAAAAAGCACGACTTGAAAGTCAAGAAAGAAGATGACTTTGTAAAGCTCTTTATCTTGCTAGATGAAGGAACCTAAAAGGTTAGAAAAAAGAGAGCTGGTAAACGTTTTACCAGCTCTCTTTTTTTTAACGGCAAACTATGCTCCTGCTACCTTAAAAGGAATAGCACGCGTATCCCATCTAAGCACCACCGCATCGCCATCCACCATAAAGTCCATAGATTCAGCTACCTCTGCTGCTGTTTGTGGCGTAACGGTTACCACTAACACATCTTTGCTAGCATCATGATTGCTACCCCACTGGCCAGTTTCTGAGTTGAAGTGAAGATTAGTACTTTCTGCTTCGTTCACACTAAATAAGGAGTACTTACCAGCAGGTAGTTTCTGCCCCTCTATCATTACATCTTGCGAAAATTCGATGATGGTAGCTTCATTAGCACCAGTACGCCATACTTTTCCACCATAAGGTACTAAGCTCGTACCCCAAATATCTCTTCCTCGCTTCGAAGGGCTACCATAATTTACAGTAACCGCTACCTCTCCAATTTGCCCTTTCATCTCTTTTCGTGGACTTTTAGGCTCCCCATCAACTACCGTGATATTATAATTGGCACCCTTTGCTGGCACCGTATAGGCAGTAACTGCCTCCGCTTCAGCAGCAGGTGTTTCGTCAGGTGCTTCTTCTGTTGCCGTTGTTTCCTCATTATTCGAGGTGTCTGCTGCATTATTGCAACTAAATGTCAAGCAAAATAAACTCAAGAGTAGGACGAACAAACTGTTCTTCATTGGTCAATATTTTAGTGAATAAACAATTAGAATTTTCTTACAAAAGAAAAAAGTATCCCAATTGTTTTGAGCACTCCCTAACATTTTATCGCTAAGCACCATTGATCGAGCAAAACATATCACTTGGCGTGGTGTTAGACACGCATGAGAGATCGAATTAAACCCAAAAAAGGGCAGGAGAGCGTCTGGGACTATCCGCGCCCTCCCAAGCTTGAATCCACCAGCAAAGAGCTCATTGTTGAACTAAATGGGCAAATTATCGCCCGCACCAATCACGCCTATCGGGTATTGGAGACTTCTCATCCACCTACTTACTATTTTCCACCTTCCGATCTAAAACTGGAGTTCTTCAAAGTCCGTGCTGGGCAGCGTTCTTTTTGCGAATGGAAAGGGAGTGCAAGCTATTGGGATGTGCAAGTTGGCGAGCGCTTAGTACCCTCGATGGCATGGAGTTACACGAATCCCTCTGCCGCATTCGCACCGATCAAAGACTATTTATCGTTTTACGCCAGCAAGGCGGATGCCTGTTACGTAGATGGCGAGTTGGTCAATGCCCAGGCGGGAGATTTCTATGGGGGCTGGATCACTTCCGATATCGTAGGGCCATTCAAAGGGGGGCAGGGCACCTGGGGGTGGTAGGCTATAGCCAAATGGTGTCTTTGAGGCCTTCTATCTTCGCTTGCAGCTTGGGCTGATCGCCATGCTCTACCTCTAGTGCGATTTGAAGATTATCCAAAAGGCTTTGCACAAGCCTTGGATTAGGATGCACGAGCCGAAGTGCTTTCAGTGCTCCGCCACGCACTGCCGATGCAGCTGGGTGCGCACTTTCCCCCCAATCGATCAAAAAGGGAATCATACCTTGCTGGATTTCTACTGTAGGATCAGTCAGCTGCCATTGAAGGAGTGTACCATCTGGCTTTTGCCGAGCACCAGCTATGAGTCCGCCGAAGTGGAGCCCTTTTGTTTTCGCTTCCGCTAAAATGTCTGGACTCAAGCGCGCTTTTGCTGCCCAAGTAACGAGCTTACTATGCTGCAAGCTCGCTAGCTGGAAAATGGAAGGTTGGATGGTTTGCCTAGGGTCAGGCGCAATAATTTCCAAGTAGCAAGTGGGCCCCAAACTTACCAATGCATTGTGCGTCCCCCAATTCGGATGCTGCCCGCCAGGCGTTGCTCGCACACCCAGCAGCTCTTCTATTTCTTGAATGCCTTGCTCTAGTTCGGGCGTGGCGTAGACGAGGTGGTCGATATTGTTCATGCTTCACTATGAGCTTTGATAAAAGTAATTGATTCCTTACTCGGATTACAAATCAGAGTAGCACGGGCCTGGTATAATTTACACCAGGCCCGTGCCTCGTGGATTTGCAATCCGCGAAGGAAATTTCAAGTGCCACTACTGCTTTACCACTCGCACCACATACTGCCCTTCCCGACTTTGCAGATGCAGCAGATAGACCCCATTACTCAAATCCCCCATCGCCAAACTAATGCGATTACCCGATGCACTTTCCGGTGCCCATGCTTGTACGACTTGCCCTTGTAAATTGAGCAATTTGAAGGTAAGATCACTAGGCAACTTATTCATTTCTACATAGAGTAGCTGTGTACCACTAGTCGGATTCGGAAATACCTTCAGTCCTTCAAAGGCTATAGGCAGTTCATTGGTATTCACAAAGTCGTCCAGCATGATACTGAATAAATTGATCGCTTCTACCACCGTAGGGTTACCAGCTAAGTCACTTACGCTAGTGATTTCTACATCAATATCCTCTAAGATTTCCGTTAAGGCGGCCACATCGAATACTGCTTGATAAGTAGTGTTATTCAGCCAGCTGGACTGCTCTGTGTTTAGGCTGATCGCCTGAGGCGTCTCTACTGGAAAAAGAATAGAAGGTACTTGATCGGGGTCTAATTCCTGATCGAAAATGGCTACAATGGAGAAGCCAGCAGTACCCACATTTTCATTAGTCACTTCTTCAGGCTGAGCAGCCAGGAACAAGAGCGCAGGGTTGCGGGTGTCGATGGCAAAGCTAGTGGTAGACACCGCCGCTTCCATATCATTGCCTCCTTCGTCTCTGGCATTGGTTACTTCGTAGCTAATCGCTTCCAATTCAATATTCTCATCTATCACATCAAAGGCGGAGCGATATACAGTAGGGCTAATCCACTGGCTTGCACTGGCATTTAGCGAAAGCGAACCCCCAACGGCAGGATCCGAAAAGCTAATGCTAGGCTGGCTAGTTGCATCCATGGGTTCATCGTAGTTCTGTACAATGGTGAAACGAGCGTCGCCTACGGTAGCATCATTCAAAATGGAAGTATTGAGATCAAGATTCACGGCAGTTGGTGCTTTGGTATCAATACTAAACACATTAGGATTAAAATCAGGAGCCATTTGATTGCCAAATAAATCATTCGTCAACCCAACTACCAGCGTTATATCGCTCAACTCAACGCTAGAACCATTGAAATCGTAACTAGCAACATAGGTATCTGGACTTAGCCAAAAACTTTCTGTCTCATTCAGCGAAAGGCCCACCGCTATTGGATTTGCGTTCGGGAAAATAATACTGGGAGGAAGCGCTTCATCCATCGGCTCATCAAATAGTACTGTAAGGGTGAGTGCTTCGGCACCCATCATCGTGCTATTTAGAATGGGAGCAGAAGGCTCCACGGATAGTACTGTTGGATTCTTAGTATCCAGTTGAAACGTACCTACCTCATTGTATGGTTCTACAGCATTTCCCAGTAGATCGGTCACGCCACTCACTTCTATGAAGGGCTCAAGTTCTACCTCATCTGCGTCCGAAAGATCGTATGCAGCGACATATTCTTGCTCGCTGATCCAGCCACTTAGCGTAGCATTTGGTACAAGGCCTTGGAAATCAGCCGCCGCAGAGATAGTGATCGTGGGATCGATAGAAGTATCCATTGGCTCATCAAACAGAACTGTTAAGTTAAGGGCGTTGGTTTGGACATCTGCATCAGCTAGCATCGCGTTGTTTGCTGTAAACTGCATCACCACAGGTCGTTGCAAATCAATTTGGAATGGCTTAGCAGCAAATGCTTCTTGGGTCTTTCCACTTTCATCTTCCGC
>JBCCRH010000415.1:0-5169 GCA_039208045.1 Bacteroidota bacterium | reverse complement strand
TGGTAGCATTCTAACAGATCCCACCATTCAAACCCTAGCGAGCCAAGTAGGCTTAAACCCAACGGCCAAATCGGACTTGTACGATGTAGTGATCATTGGTGCGGGGCCCGCCGGTTTGGCAGCAGCAGTATATGGTGGTTCGGAAGGGCTGAAAACGCTATTGATTGAGCGCCGTGCGCCAGGTGGCCAAGCAGGTACCAGCTCTAGAATTGAGAATTATTTGGGTTTCCCCAATGGCCTGAGTGGGTCCGATCTGACTCGACGCGCTTTGACACAGGCTACTCGTTTTGGTATTGAGTTTTTATCGCCTCAAGAAGTCGTGGACATTCAATCAGATGGCAACTACAAAAAGGTAGTGCTGGGAGATAAAAGCGTTATTCATACCAAAAGTATCGTAATCACCACCGGAGTAGATTACCGAAAGCTACCAGCCAAGGGCGTTGATGACTACACGGGAGCTGGAGTATATTATGGCGCTGCCACGACGGAGGCTTTTAGTTGCAAAAACAAGGAAGTCTATGTAATAGGTGGGGGAAATTCGGCAGGGCAGGGCGCTGTCTACCTTTCCCAATTTGCCAAAAAGGTAACTATCCTTATTCGAAAGCCTGACCTTACCTCTTCGATGTCTTCTTACCTAATTGATCAAATCGATGGCATTCATAACATAGAAGTACTAGGCAGGCGCCAAGTCACTAATGCTGGCGGAGATGGCCACTTAGAAAAAATCTGTATCGAACATCTCGATGACCATACCTCTCAAGAAGTGAAGGCAGATGCTTTATTTATCTTCATAGGCTCTCGCCCATTTACCGATTGGCTCAATGAACATGTCATCCGTAATGGAAAGGGATTTCTGGAAACAGGCAAAGAGCTCTTTCAATACGATCATTTCAAAAAGGTCTGGAAAAAAGACCGAGAGCCCTACTTACTAGAAACTTGTCAGCCGGGAGTATTCGCCGCTGGTGATGTACGAGCAGGTGCGATGAATCGGGTGGCCTCAGCAGTGGGAGAAGGAGCGATGGCCATTAAGTTTGTACATGCCTATTTAGCCGAAATCTAAAGTATTAGACTTGTTTCGCCGGCCACTAAATGGCTGCAAGCGGCAAAATTTCATCCTGCACTGCGTTAAAAAGCCTCGCCGATGCTATGGCATCGCCTACGTTTTTTGCCTTGTTCAGAATAAAATTTGCTACGCTTTCGCTCATTCGCGACCGGCGGAACAAGTCTATTTTCCAAAAAGCCTTGACAATGCCTAAGAAATTTAGGTATATTTGTAATGCCTAAGTTACTTAGGTGTTACAAACGAGTCATATGGCTAATAATAAACTATACAAAGGTTCTCTTACTACCATTATCCTCAAGCTCCTGAAAGAGCAAGAGCGGATGTATGGCTATGAAATTACCCAGAAGGTGAAGGAACTGACTAGTGGTGAACTGGTCATCACAGAAGGTGCCCTCTACCCCGCCCTGCACAAACTAGAAGGAGAAGGCTTACTCACCGTAAGCTACCAAAAAGTGAATAACCGCACCCGGAAGTACTACTCACTCACCCAAAAAGGAAAAGAAGAGACCATCAACAAACTAAAGGAACTGGAGCAATTTATCCAGCAGATGCAACTCATTATTCAACCCAAATTAATCTGATATGCCAACCACTTTATCCAATAAAGAAATAACCTACCTCACTAATTTTATACGCCGCAAAGGAGTGGCGTATGAGGACTTGCAGGTAGAACTCATCGATCATTTTGCCACTAAGCTAGAGCAAGAGCATACGTATACTAATTTTGAGGCCTTCCAACTAGAGGTGGACAACATCTACGCCTCCTTCAAAGACAAGGAGTTCGAGCAGCTAGTCAAGGAGCGAAAGGACGTATTAGTCCAAAAGTATATGAAAATGTTTTGGCGTTTTATGCGTGGATTCTTTTCTTGGCCCAAAATTGCCTTAGTGATTGGGTTGGTGGCGCTGGTTAATGTGTTGCTCTATCAAGTAGTCGATTTTAAGTGGTTTTTCCGAATTCATTATATCGCTTATGTTGTAGCAACATTGGGGATGCTGGCCTATGTGTATTTGATAAAAACACCAAGGAATAAATCGTATCTGTTTATCGATGCTGCGAAAAAGGTGGCTGATCGAGTTGTGGTGCCTAATTATCTATTTATGTTGTTCCTATTCCTGTTTTTAATCGATAATATTACCATGAGCCCTCTTGTGCTATCGCTGTTTTCCTTTTATATGGTAGCTGTCTTTTTATTTCACTATGCGGGTATGGTGCTTGTGCAGCAGAAGGCCTTGGAGGAATTTGAGCAATTTGAGTATAGTTCTTAGGGTGTTGATTTCTATTTCACTTTTGTGAAACGCTCGTCTAGCGCAAACTTTTCTGGGAACTTGGCGGGAATATTTTTATAAAATTCCATGATCTTGAACATATCTGCTTCAAGGTCGCCAGATGGATACAGCACCTTTTCAATACCTATACTCTTATTTTTATAATCTAAATACCCAAATACAATCGGCACCTGCGCCTTTTGCGCGATATAGTAAAAGCCCGTTTTCCATTTTTTCTGTAGTGATCGGGTACCTTCAGGCTGTACGATAATCGTTAGGGTTTCGCTCTCTTCAAACAAATTGGCAATGGCATCGACCAAGCTTATTTTTTTCGATCCATCTTTGGCAAATCGATCCACACCGATGCCCCCTAATGCTCGAAAGAGCCATCCCAATGGAGATTCTATCCATTCTTTCTTTATCGTATATTTCATATTCACCTCAAACATGCTCATGGCAGCCATGGTCAGTGGGTAATCCCAATTGGAGGTGTGGGGAGCAGCGATGATCACACATTTCTCATATACTTCTTTAGGGACATTTTTGTTGAGCTTCCATCCCAGGAGTGTTATGATTAATTTTCCAAGCAACTTTTGCATCTTTCCTTATCGTTTGGTTTTACTTCGGTAAAGGCCGAGCTCAGCAAAAGTACAAGTTTTAGGGACATTGATCGGTAAATACGCTCTACTGATCCGTAATTTGAGGATTTGCTGCAACCGCCCCTCCCCTTTCCTGTCTCTAATGGCAGAACATTCATTATTCATTCATTAAAATGGTATTAGCATGAAAAATACAGTGGCATTACTAATGATCATGGCCCTTTCCACCTTCTCTTACAATTTGACGTTCGGACAAAAACTAAATGGGAAGGGCGATATGGTAACTCGTACGCTAAATGTAGATGATTTTACAGGCATCAGTTTATCTGTCAATGGAAAGGTATATATCACGAAAGGCCCTCAATCGGTAAAGGTGAAGGGACAAGCCAATATTATTGACAACTTAGAATTGGACGTCGATAAGAACTATTGGAATATTGAGTTTGATCGTAAAGTACGCAACTATAAAACCTTAGAGTTTTACATCTCTATGCCCGACGTAACAGGCCTATCCATTGCAGGATCTGGTAAAATCACTTCTTCCGATACCTTTGAAAATATCGATGAATTGAGAATCTCTATCGCAGGCTCTGGTGATATTGACTTTAGGGGCTCTGCCGAAAAGGTAAAAGTAAGCATTGCAGGCTCCGGCGATGCCAACCTTGAGAAAGTAACAACAGGTGAAGCTAATATCAGCATTGCGGGCTCGGGCGATGCTTACATCCATGCGCGCGAAGCCCTCAAAGTGTCGATCGCAGGCAGTGGTGATGTACACTATAAAGGCCGCCCCAAGATTAAGACTAGCATCGCCGGTAGTGGCTCCATCGAGAGTATAGAATAAAAATACAGCTATTGCCGCTCGGCAGTAGTCTGGGTGAGACGAATAGTAGAGGTTATTGCGCTTTGGGCGCAATAGCCTTTTTTACTTCTTCCTATCGCAAGAGGGCCACATCTCCACTGATCAGCTCCTTTCGGTTGCTGTATTGTACCTCCACCACATATACATACACACCGCTCGGCAGCACCGATCCATTGGCTGTACCATTCCAGCGGACATCAGCCCCCGTTTGCTCATACACTAGCTCTCCCCATCGACTGTAGACTTGTACCCCCAGAATTACTACTTCCTCATCAGAAGGAAAAACTTGAAAGAAATCATTTATACCATCATCATTTGGCGAAAAAGCATTGGGAATGTAGACCTGCTCTTCAGGCCGTATCGTAATGGCTACTTGGTACGTTCCTGTGCATCCTGTGATGGTATCCACTAAAATAGCCTGTACTATCCTACTCTCTTCTAATTCTGCAATTGGATTGAAACAATCTATACAAGACAAGCCATTAGTAGGGCTCCAGCTAATGCTCAGGCCTACTAGATCGGTCAAGCCTAAATCGATGGGGATAGGCCGATTGCTAAACCCAGATAGTGTGAGCTGTCCACTTAGCGTAGTATCGATGATATTCTGAATGATGAGGTTGGAGTCTAAGACGATGCAGTCTGCTTCAGAGCGAATGAGCAGTTGATACGCATTGGGGAACAAATCTACTAGCTCTTCCTCGCTCACTTTTTGCCCATCTAGCTCTATTTGGAGGGGCGCACTGTCCATATTGTCAATAAAAATAGCTCCGTTGGGATTGTCGCAAAAGGCAGGATCTGTACTTACACTAACAATAGGCAGCACCGGAGCATCAATAACGAATTGCTGCTCTATCACACAGTCAAATTCGTCTGTAATGCGAAGCAAGTACGTAGCATTGGGCAGATTTTCGAGTCGGGCATCCGTACTTAGCAGCTGCCCGGTATTGGCATCCAACCATTCTATGGTGAAGTCTCCTTCACCTATAACACTTATGACCTCCAATACCCCATTCGTATCATTGGAACATGGATTACTAGTGACTTGCACTTCTTCAATCACTAAAGTAGGAACTTCCTCTATAGAAAACGGCACCAGGGTTGAGCAGGCCGTAGTGTTGCCCACATTTGAAACTTCTGCTTGATAAGAGCCCGCAGGTAGTTCACTGATAGTCGATCCCGACCCGATAGCATTCCCAAAAGCATCTAACCACTGCACCGTCCAACTAGAGGCAGGATCAATAATGCTTGCAGAGCCCGTTGGGCTGCCACAACCCGCATCACTAAATATAAGATTGGGATCGGGCGATTCGACCAAAGCAATAGAAATAGTGTCTTGCACGATGCCACAATCCAAAGTAAAATTGCCAATTATTGTCGTGTCT
>JBCCRH010000414.1:0-5170 GCA_039208045.1 Bacteroidota bacterium | reverse complement strand
CTCAAAATGAAGCTGCTGAGAATAGCGACGATTTTGTCTGGAATCCGGAGAATGTAGCAGATAAAAAAATCTTGCGCTATCAAATCCCTGGTTTTGATCAGCTTTCGCTAAAACAGAAGCAACTCGTTTATTATCTGGTAGAAGCAGGGCTTTCAGGTCGTGATATTATGTACGATCAAAACTACCGCCACAACCTCGTGATTCGCCGGGCAATCGACAAAATCGTTGAAGCATTTGATGGCGACCGCACAGATGAAAACTGGGATGCCTTTATGCTTTACGCAAAAAATGTCTGGTTTTCTAATGGTATTCACCACCATTATTCCAATGATAAATTTACGCCTGGCTTTTCGCAGAGCTACTTCACTGGTTTGCTACAGGCTGTTGGTGTTGAATTACCAGCAGAAGCTCTTGCTGCCATGTTCGACCCTGCTATCGATCCGCGTAAGATCGACCAATCGGGTGACGACTTGGTACTCAATTCTGCCGTCAACTTCTATGGCCCTGATGTAACACAAGCCGAAGTGGAGGCTTTCTACACCAAAATGAAGGCAGAACTGGAAAACGACAAAATCTCGATGGGACTCAACTCCAAAGTGGTGCGCAACGAAGCAGGCGAGCTGGAAGAGCAAGTGTGGAAAGTAGGTGGGTTATATGGCGAAGCCATCGAGCAAATCGTAAGCTGGTTGGAAAAAGCGGTAGAAGTAGCCGAAAATGAGCCACAAAAGCGCGCTTTGGAATTGCTAATCGAATACTATCAAACCGGTGATCTCGAAAAATGGGACTTGTATAACATCGCCTGGGTACATGCTACCGAAGGCGATGTGGACTATATCAATTCTTTCATTGAGGTGTACCAAGACCCAATGGGATTGAAAGGCTCATATGAAACAATTGTAGAAATCAATGATTTTGAAGCTTCTGAGCGCATGTCGGTAGTGGCTAAGAACGCTGAATATTTTGAGAGCAACTCCCCCGTTATGCCAGAGCATCGCAAAGATGAAGTAGTTGGTATTTCGTACAAAGTGGTGACGGTTGCAGGCGAAGCGGGCGATGCCTCCCCTGCCACGCCCATTGGTGTCAACCTCCCTAATGCCAACTGGATTCGTGCGCGCTACGGCTCCAAGTCGGTAAGCCTTGGCAACATCACCGACGCTTACGGCAATGCCGATGGCCCGGGCCTCCTCCAAGAATTTGCGCATGACGCAGAAGAAATCAAACGCGCCAAAAAACACGGAAAGCTAGCTGGCAAGATGCACACGGCCCTCCACGAGGTGCTGGGCCATGCGTCCGGCAAACTAGAGTCCGACGTCGCTAGCCCCGGCGAAACCCTGAAAAACTATGCCTCCCCACTCGAAGAAGCACGTGCCGATCTTTTTGCACTCTACTACATCATGGATGAAAAGCTTATCGAGTTGGGCTTAGTGCCTTCCAAAGAAGTGGGCATGGCGGAATATGATTCTTATTTAAAGAATGGCCAGATGCTACAGCTGCGCCGCATCGAACCCGGCAAAACCATCCAGCAAGCACACATGCGTAACCGTCAGATGGTATCGGGTTGGGTGATGGAAAAGGGCTTGGAAAATGGTGCCGTAGAATTGGTAAAACGCGACGACAAGACCTTTATCGACATCAAAGATTACCAAAAAATGCGGGACTTGTTTGGCCAACTTTTGATGGAAGTACAGCGCATCAAATCGCAAGGCGATTATGAAGCTGGCAAAAATCTAATTGAAAACTATGGCGTGCAGGTGAATGCAGCCATCCACCAAGAGGTACTTGCGCGCTCTGAAAAGCTCAATATTCCACCCTATGGCGGCTTTATTAATCCAAAGCTAGTCCCTATAATGGATGAGAGCGGAGCAATCACCGATGTAAAAGTCGAGTATCCAGCAGACTTCACGGAGCAGATGCTGGAGTATGGCAAGCTGTACTCGTTCTTACCCGATTACAACTAAACTAATAAAATCCCGAATTTTCGAACTGGTCGAAAATTCGGGATCCTACTATTCACTATCTACTCCCCACTATACACCACCTCACTTCTTAAAAAACCGCTGCGTCTCTACCCTACTCCCCGCTATCAAGCGCACCACATACTGCCCCGCAGCAAAGTTACGCACATCCAAATCCATAGTTGGGGCACCAGCAGCTACTTCCTGCTGATAGAGCAAGCGGCCATTCAAATCAAACACTTGCAAGTTGCCATTTTCTGGGAAACCCGCGCTCAATTCCAAAGTCACCCAAGTTGAAGCTTCTGTGGGGCGCACCGTTAGCTCGCTGTTTGCACCTTTGAAGTCTACGCTAACTACCTCGCTGTAATCCGTTTTCCCATCAAAATCGACTTGGCGTAAACGGTAGTAGTTGATACCATTAGCTGGACTTTGGTCGATTAGGCTGTAGTTTTGTGGGATATTGGTGGTGCCTGCTCCCTGTACACGGCCAATTTCTTGGAACTCGCGGCCATCTTGGCTGCGCTCGATGGCCATGTAGTGGTTGTCAATTTCGGAGGAGGTTTGCCAGGTGAGGGCGACGCTTTGGTCAACTCTTTTGGCTTGGAAATGGGCCAGTTCGATGGGCATGGCGGGGTTGGAAGTTACTTCGATGCTTGTAATTTCAAAACCAGTGCCATCATCGTCCATATTAAAATCAAATACAAGTGCTAGAGAGGTCGCTCCAGAAACATCAATATTTTCAAAAGATACAGGGGTATTTAGTGATGTCCCTGATGTGATCGTAAATTCATCCGTGAAAGCGAGTGCTCCATCTAACGAATACCCCCATCGAAAAAATTCACCTGAATCATTGAAGTCATTGGCTCCCAAGGTGCTACCAATACCTGTAATCGTGATATTCGAGACAGCAGAAATGTCGATTAGATCAGCTACAAAGCCTGCTTCTCCTCCAAAATCAGCACTTACCAGCTTTGTCCCATCTGATCTAAAAGAATTGGTAGTTACATCGGTGCTAGGAGGCATTAAATAACCAATCGTGTAATTCCCGCCGTCAAAGGTGCCAATCGGAGCAGGTGGGGATGTTGTGGAGTGCATGAACCCCCCCACTGTAGAAAAGTCTGCTTGGTAAATAGTAGTCTGTCCCCAGCTCAGGACAGTGCAGCAAAGTCCGAGGAATAGTGTAGTCGTTTTCTTCATAGTATATGGTTTGATTTTCAAATAGTTTCTTGGTACGGGTACTTTCTCTGAGATCGTTGTCTAAGTAAATATAACTAAAAAACCATCTACTATCACTAAGTGGATAATAGATGGTTTTAGAGCATGGCTACCTAGCCCTACTCAAATGGCTATTTATCACTTCCTATCGCTTGAAAAAGCGCTGCGTCTCCACCATACTTCCAGCTACTAAGCGCACCACATACTGCCCAGCGGCAAAGTTACGCACATCCAAATCCATAGCTGGGGCACCAGCAGCTACTTCCTGCTGATAGAGCAAGCGGCCATTCAAATCAAACACTTGCAAGTTGCCATTTTCTGGGAAACCCGCGCTCAATTCCAAAGTCACCCAAGTTGAAGCTTCTGTGGGGCGTACCGTCAGCTCATTGCCTGCTGCTTTGAAGTCTACGCTTACTACCTCGCTATAGTCCATTGTCCCATCAAAATCGACTTGGCGTAAACGGTAGTAGTTGATGCCATTAGCTGGACTTTGGTCGATCAGGCTGTAGTTTTGTGAAGTATTGGTGGTACCTGCTCCTTCTACGCGTCCGATTTCTTGGAACGCGCGGCCATCTTGGCTGCGCTCGATGGTCATGTAGTGGTTGTTGATTTCAGAGGAGGTTTGCCAGGTGAGGGCGACTTGATCGTCAACTCTTTTGGCTTGGAAATAGGTGAGTTCGATGGGGAGGGCAGAACCATCTGTATTGTCGGCACCGGGGGAAAAGGCGACAGGATTAGTAGTGATAGCACTATGTTGCACAAAGCTACCTGTAAAATCGGGTTCCCTTGCTAAAGATTCATCATTGCCACCTTCACCGCCATAGGAGTGATTATCGATAGTCGTGCCTCCATCGTCTGCTAAGGTAATATCATCCCCGCTATTGCTAAATCCTAGTGCCCCCGATGAAGCTGTCTGAGCTGTAACAGGAATACCAGCTGGTAAGCCCCCTCCAAATACTACAAGGCCTGTACCTGGTGGAAGTAAAGTAGATGCTGGAAAAGTATGTCTTACGCTAACTGCATCCGAAATGGTCCAACTAGAAATATCTATTGTAGTGTTTCCTGTATTATAGATTTCTATAAATTCATCATCTTCAGTATCTCGAACTCCGTCCCCATTTGCATCACCTGCTAATCCACTGGCAGGATCAGCAAGAATCTCATTAATTACAACTGCAGGAGGAGGATCACATTCACTATTACCCACACTACCACTTGTATTAAGACTACAAGTTCCACCAGATATGGTTACAGACCATGAATCTCCTTCCATAGCATCGAAGGTGATAGTGCCATCTGTTACAGAAGCTGGATCATCTCCATCATTCGTTCCAGCGCTTACCCCTACTAAAATAATCAAGCTAGCATTCGCATCTACCCCAGTATAAGGAATACTTACGGTTACTGCATCGTTATCAGCACCTGCTGTGTTGGTTGTACAATTGACTGAAGCAGATCCTAATGCTGTTATTCCACAGGCAGCATCTGTAGTGGCATCCGCTGTCTCAGGCATTTCATTAATTTTGAAATCAATATTGGAACCACTATTGGAGTAGGGCCATATCTTAAAGAAGTACTGTGTAGAAGGGGTAAGGCCAGAAAAAGAAGCGGCCTGTGTGCCTTGGGCTACTTTTATTAAAGCAGAACCATCCGCTAAATTAGTATCTTCTGGTGGGTCTGTTCCATCCACGGGTTCATCCATCATGAGAAATGTCCCTGAATCATTTGCCGCGATTAGGTACCCATCAGGCAAATCTCCTGCATTAGCATCGGTCCATACTAAGTCAATGACTGAGGTAGACGGTAACCCTGCCGTAGCAATAAAGTTGGTTGGGTGATTGGTGGGTTCGGGTTTTGCGACATTTGTAGTAACTTCTACGTTAGTAATATCGAATCCATCACCTGAACCATTTATATTAAAATCAAATCTAACTACTAATGAGTTATTACCACTGACATCAATATCTTCAAAAGATGCTGGAGTGCTTAGCGAACCATCT
>JBCCRH010000413.1:0-5204 GCA_039208045.1 Bacteroidota bacterium | reverse complement strand
CTCCTTGGTTGGTAGTTAGAATAAATAAGAAAACTGAATCGCCAGCCGTTGCTGTGCCTCCACTTCTCCTTGTGAATACTCTTGTATTATCGGTATGGCATAGTTTACCCCTCCCAGTACCTGCCCCTTGCGGATATTGATACCAAGGCTTGCAAACGTACCCGTGCCGCCTGTGCCCGATACTGTTCGATCATTAGCGTAAGCATCGGCCCAGATGTGCTCCTGCTGAAGGCCCAAATTGGGAATAAAGCGATAGCCTTTAGCCGTGCTCTTTTCCCAGAAAACTGATAGCTGGCCACTCAGTTGGTGCCCAAACTGATAATCTGTACGAGTCGGCAAAAAGTGCTGATAGCTACCATTCAACAGCAGCCCCCAAGCCCCTTTGGTAAATACCAGATTCGGCTGTAGGATAAAGCCCCAACTGCCATTGCCCAAGTTGAAGTTCTCCGGCAGATTCGCATCATGGATATCAGGATCGTACTCGCCTACGGGCAGTTTTACGCCAGCCCCCAGCTCGGCAAATAGCTGGATACCACTCCCCAAGTCTTGCTGCCGAAACAGATTATAAGTACCAATAATCCGCGTATCGCCAATACCAGAAAGGTTGCTCCGCTCCTCCTCCACTTCGCGCAGATTAAACCGATACGGCTGAAACAACTGCACCGAAAAGCGATCCGTAAAATAATAGCGTGCAGACAACTCCACACTGTGAAATTGATCGATTGATCCCTGACCTTGGGCAGGTGCTGTTTGGAAGCTCGCGTACTGCCAGCTCAGCCCAATCGCATTGTTACGGAGTGGTGCCAAAAGGCCCATACCACCCCCACTAATGCTCCCGCCACAAGCATCGCACGCCTGCGCCATTGGCATTCCCAAACACCCGACCATGGCCAAAAGGAATAGTCTTTTGAGCATGTCAGAAATTCTAAGATGAAATAATGATAAAGAAAATCCCTACTAGGCCAAGCGGATTTGCAATCCGCGATTACATTTTGAAATATTGACCGCGGATTGCAAATCCGCTAAGCCTGTGGGAAAAGGTAAGGGAACTAAGCCCGGGGCGGTCTAAACACCGAATTCAAAGCAGGTGTGGGAATCCAGCCTTCTGCAAAACACGGGCGTGCAGTCATTTCTAACACTGTAGCAACTGCTGCAACAGGAGCCGTAGGAACTAAATAGGATTGGGTGATTTCTTCCCGCTCAGGCGCGGAAGATGCAGATCGCTCCTCCTCCTTCGCTTGCTGGATGGTATAATCGAAGTAACAGGTACCGCTACACATGACTGCTGGTTCATACAGATTCACACAAAGTGTAGCAGCAATCTGATCCTGCTGTATCTTGAAGGCCACATAAAACAGAGCATCCCTGAAGCTAGTCAGCAACAGAACCAAAATGAGTGCTATGTTTAAGGCTCTTTTCAACAGAATTAGTATTTACACAAATATAGAACGCCTGTATTCATCTTGCAAGCACTTTTTGTGGAGGGGTGTAAAAATAGAGTCACGAAGTATTCGTAAATAAAATCGCCACATAAGCGAATGAAAAATGTGTTCTAAGGAAATGCTGCAAATATGCAATACTGTACGAACTACAATATCCAATTGATGCTTAAAGCATTATCTTGAAAATACTTCTAATAATTAGATAATAGTAAAAATCAAAACCAATGAAACAATTATTCCTACTCAGTCTACTTGCCCTAGTACTTGGCAGTTGCACCAAAGACGACTATTTCGGAACTGGCAACATACTACCTCGTGGAAATGTATTAGAAGCGGGTACAGATGTGCCTATTCCCAATGCCTTGGTCGGATTATTCGAGCCAACGGGAGGATTGTTTAGTGCACAACAAAGAGAGATAGCCACAACCCGAACGGATGAAAACGGTTATTTTGAATTTGATGTAGAGCCAGATAATTCTTATAGGTTGGATGCACGAGCGGAAGGGTACTATGACCTAGACACTCCAAACGGGATGGATGTAAGTCTTCGACGATTTGATGGAAAGTTGCGTTTGATCCCGAATGCGTATTTGTTGATAGAGGTGGAGAATGTACCGCCTCAGGATGGACTGGACAGAATTGCAATAAATAGAACTAATTGTACTCCAAAAAATGAAGCTCTTATAGGAGCAGAGGTTAACGAGACAGTATTCTGCGATTTCGAAAGTAATACTGAGCATAAAGTAACATGGTTTGTTTCAAATGGAGGAGGAGAATATATTCGTTACGACACCACGCTATTTTTCCCTGCACATGATACTGTAAGATTGACCATCCAATACTAAACCGGCCTTAGAGCTTTCACTTTTTGGTTCTTTTGTGTCAAGACAAAAGAACAACACACACCACTTTGCAAGTTATTTTAGTCATTGTTTGAATCAGTTAACAATATCCAAAAACATAACCAATGAAAACAAACTATCTACTTCTAATCTTTGTCCTAAACGTACTTTACAGTGTTACTCTTTCTGGGCAGTACACCTTTGAAGTTGGTGGGCAATATACCATCTCCAGTGAACGACTGCATTCTGATAAGAGCAGCGACTTATTCGAACAAGGGATTTTCCATTCCTTTGGGGCAAGCGCAAAGCTACTGCACCGATCTGGCTGGTTCTTTAAAGGTGAACTCAACTATCAGAACGGAGGTACCAAGCTACGCTTCCCCGAAACAACCACCGATATGCCAGAAGGCACAGATGAATTTAGCGAAGCAAGCTGGCGCTATAGTGCTGTTGGACTACTCTTCAACACCGGCTACTATCTGCTCAACAAGGAAAAAATTAAAATTGGCCCTGCCCTCGGCATCAATACCCACTTGGTGACGCATCAAGAGCAAGAAGTAGCTGGCCAAGCATTTTCCGACGGTAGCATCTACGAGGGTGTCCTATTTTTCTTCCATACCAGTTTAGATATAAGAATCAGTTTATCAGAAAAACTAAACCTAACGATCGCTCCTTTTTGGCAGACCCAATTAAACTCCAATGCCCAAGAGTGGAAGCAGCGGGCTTTTGGTGGTGCTCTGGGCGTGAGTTATCTATTAAATTAAAAGTCAAAACCAATGAAACAATTACTCCTACTCAGTCTACTTGCCCTAGCATTGGGCAGCTGTACCAAAAGTATTTTTGGCTCAGATGAAACACCACCACGGGGCTATGTCTTAGAAACCGGCATAGATACGCCTATTCCCAATGCTACTGTACTTTTATTTGAGCCAACAGGCCAATTATTTGGCCCTCAATCCAGACAAATCGGCTTTACCAAAACCGATGAAAATGGCTATTTTGAATTTGATGTTGAACCTAATAATTCCTATCTCTTTGATGTCGTTGCAGAAGGCTACTATGGCCTAGATACGCCGAATGGATCAAAAATTAGTCTACGGAATTTCGATGGGAATATTCGTTTGATTCCGAATGCGTATTTATTGATAGAGGTGCAGAATGTACCGCCTAGAGAAGGTTTAGATCGAATTGCGATAAATATGACTAATTGCACTCCAACTCCTACCTCTTTTGTTGGTGCAGATATCAATGAGAGAGTATTTTGCACCTTCCCAGGGAATAAAGAAAATAGGGTTGGTTGGATAATAGAGCCTCAAGGGCAAGAAAAAATGGGCTTTGACTCAATTATGTATTTTTCTGCTCACGACACTACGATTCTAAAAATCCAATATTAAACCGGCCTCAGAGCTTTCACCGTCAAAAAATTCAAAAAGCCAGGGAATAAGGAGCTACCCACAAGTGGAGCGCAGCGAAACGGCTTGGGTAGCGAGCGCCAAGGTTTTGAATTTTAGGTGAAAGATCGACAGCCTTGACTTTTTGGTTCTTTTGTGTCAAGACAAAAGAACAAGTGGTATACAGACCACAGCAAAGCATAAAAAAGGATTCTCCAACAAAATTGAAAAGTAAGAACCATGAAAAAATTAACCTACTTCACGAGTCTCCTCGTCTTATTGTTAGTAAGCTGTGAAAAAGATTTTGGCGCTTTGACGGGAGAAGTGACGATCTGGGGGCGAGTATTTGAATCGGGCGCTACTATTCCTGTGGCTAACGCCTTAGTGGGATTATTTGAATCCAGCGGCGAATTTTTTGGAGGTAAAAGTGAGATTGCCACTATTCGAACGGATGAAGAGGGGCGCTATGAATTTACCTTTGAAAAGCAGCGAGGGCGTAGTTACCGTTTAAAAGCGGAAGCAGCTGGCCATTATGGATTAGAAGGGTCAGATCCTTTAGTACAAGATTTTGAGCTTGATTTGTTTTTGATTCCAAGTAGCTATGTACATATAACCGTTGAGAACATTCCTCCTCAAAATAGTTTAGACCAAATCAGTGTAAGTAGAATCTGCAGTGGAAGTTTCACAACGTTCGCTGGTAAGAATGTTAATGAAGAACTTCTATGTAGATTTCAGGGAAATAGAGAACATACCCTAACATGGTTTATCTCAGATAACGGTGAGGTAGACATTAAGCATGATACTTCCTTCTATCTGGTAGGGCATGATACAACGATTCTAAAAATCCAATACTAAATCGGCCTCAGAGCTTTCACCGTCAAAAAATTCAAAAAGCCAGGGAATAAGGAGCTACCCACAAGTGGAGCATAGCGAAACGGCTTGGGTAGCGAGCACCAAGGTTTTGAATTTTAGGTGAAAGATCGGGGCTAAAATGATAGCAATACTACCACAAAAAAAAGTTAAATAATTTCGTTTCTAAGCTAAACTTTACTTATTTGTAGAAAGATTTTACTAGAAGGCAAATTTTTTATTGAAGTTTTACAATAAGTCGAATTTTATTAGGCATTGATGGTGTCACTCTATGGCGCAGCATTGCCATTTCCTTATCCAAATAAGGCTCTTTTAAATCATCAAAAAAGTAGAAGAGATGACACCAGCTAATCCAAAAAAGTCGGATTTCTTGTATAATCTGCGCAGTGATTTTCCTGCCAGTATTGTTGTATTTCTTGTGGCGGTGCCCCTGTGTCTAGGGATTGCGTTAGCTTCAGGCGCTCCATTGTTTTCCGGTATTATTGCCGGTATTGTTGGAGGTATTATCGTAGGCGTACTGAGTGGTTCGCCACTTGGGGTGAGTGGGCCAGCAGCGGGTTTGGCCGTAATTGTACTCACTGCCATCCAAGACTTGGGCGCGTTTGATGTATTCCTAATGGCCGTCGTATTGGCCGGCGTGTTCCAATTATTGCTTGGTT
>JBCCRH010000412.1:0-5209 GCA_039208045.1 Bacteroidota bacterium | reverse complement strand
GTTTCCTCTGGTTTGATTAAGGAGACACCCATGATAGCCCCTGCATTGATGAGGGGATTGTGTGGCAGGCCCTTGTGATTAAGCGAAAGCTCGTTGAAAGAACGGCCACTGGGCTCTCGCCCTACGTGCTTATGTACGGTGTCGATACCATTGTTTTCCAGTGCAATGCAGTAATTGATGGGCTTGCAGGTGGATTGCAGGCAAAACTGCGTTTTGGTATCCCCGATGGAGAAGCGCTGGCCATCTACGGTACATACGGATACGGCCCACTGTTCAGGATTGACGCGTGCGAGCTGGGGGATGTAATTGGCTACTGCCCCACCCTTATTTTGAGCTACCTGATGGAAAATTTCTTCAATATCTCGACAGAAATCTTCAAAATCGGGGATGATATGGTTTTGTGTAAGTGCATTTTTCACCACTCCACAGGAACGAACCAGCTGCTCAAACTCTTGGTGGTCAATTTTTTTAGGAAGCAGCTTAAACGCTTCTGGGTGTTGCCCGAGCATACTGAGCGTTTTTTGAATACGTGGATCGTCTAAGCCTATTCCTTCTCTTTTGAGGCGGTCAAACAACTGTATGGTCGTGATCGTCCCTGTTCGTTTGGCGTCTAATAATTCGAATAGCGATTGGGTGTTGATATCGATCGTGGGATCGATACCATTGTTGGTGGCAGCAAGTGATGGGTTCATAATCAATTTGGTTAGGATAAAAATTCAGGCTTGTTTTACCAAGCCTGTTCCATTTTTCACTTGCTAGATAAGTAAATTTGAGGAGCCAATCAAGTAGCGTATCCTACTTCTTTACCACCGACTTACTCACCTTTATATTGCCAGCTTGAAGTATTATCGTGTAGGTACCCGCCGGCATTTCACTAGCGTCCCACCTAGCAGATTGCGCACCTATCCGCTCTGCGTTTGGCGCTAGTACATGCACCAGCTGACCGAGCGCATCAAAAACTTGAAGAGAGGTGCTTTGCTTTTCTGCAAGCTGATATTTGACTTCTATTTGGTCTTCAAAAGGGTTAGGAAATACTTGGAAACCATCAGCTAGTATCTGGCGTTGGCTTTTCGCTTTGGGTAAGGGTACTTCTTTTCCTTCAGTTGGTAGTATGGCTTCCCATAGCAATATAGTATCCGACCGCGTTGATGCTTTACTCTTCTTCTTTTTTAGCTCAATTTCTATCACACCATGTTGCCCTTGTGTGCCATACTTCTCCAAGGCAGCCTCATCTTTTAGGACAGAAATAGTTGCAATATCATCAGGATCAATTTCATTGAGCCGCACCTCATTATCCTCCTGGATAACTCCATCGATAACAAACAGAGGAGAGGGTTTCTTTTCCGCTGGAATAGAATCAATTCTAACTTCCTGAAGAGGAACACTAATTTCGTGAGCGGTTAGCTCTGGTGAATAGAAAAGTCCAACGCTTAGCATGAATAGTACTAGTAATCCAGATAGAAGCGGCTTACGCCAATCAAAATTGCTTTCTAGCTGGCCAAAAAGGCGCTTAATACGAGCAGTAAATTCCTTATTATTTCCATTTAAAGACATGGCTAATTGTGTTTTAGAATTAAGTGAATAGGCAGAAACCTGGGTCAGCGTGCGAGCATACAACAGCCGTTGTTGCTGATTCGCTTGTAAGACCAGATCATCGCAGCAATGCTCGCGCGCAGTGCGCACCTGAGCAGAAAGCCACCATACTGCCGGATGAAAGAAAAATAATAACTCTAGCACCGATTGTAGCCAATTAACCAGATAATCCCATCGCTTAATATGACTCAGTTCATGCAACAAGATCACTTCGACCTGTTCCATACTTAACTGATTTGCTAATCCGATAGGGAATAAAATAATCGGCTTCCAATGCCTGAGCGTGATGGGCTCCAATACTCGATCCGACCAATACAGGCGAACCTTTTGATCGATGCCCATTTTAGTACATAATTCAGAAAAAAGATGATGCCAGTGTTCGTCTGGATGGATCAATCCTTTTCGCTCCAAGCGACTAACATACCACCAGCTACCTGTTAAACGAAAGCTCATGAACACCGTTCCAAGTAGCCAGGCGAATACCAATAATGGGAAAAACGACTCCAACTGATGAATAAACAGCTCTATCGAACGCATAGAAGTTTCAGACCATATTGCAACAGAAGGGTACAAAGCAAGTACTTCAATTGCCCCCGCTTCCTCTTTTGGAGCAAGACCATACAAAGTCTGATACTGCTGAAAATATTGACCAAATACAAATAGGGACGCTGTAAGGGTACCAAAAAGCGCAGCAAGTGCCAAGCGATATCGCCATTGGGCTTTACTTGGGCTGATCCAACACCACGCTATTCGGATGATCAAGGCAAAGGTTAAGCCTATCCAAAGCGAATGAATCAAAGTCCAGCCCAAGGATAGTACAATTGGGTGATTGACTAAAGTTGCATTCATGACTCATCTGTTTGTTGATCCAACCATTTTTGCAACTCCTTGAGCTCCTCCGGGCTAGTCTTCCCAGCACCTAAGGCCCGCATCACCATCTGCATAGCCGATCCGCTGAACACCTTATCTACCAATTTATCCGTCAACCGGTCTTGAATGTCTTCCTTGCGAGCTACGGCCGTGTATAGTTGCACCTTGGCTCGTTTTTCTTTGGTCAACATCCCTTTTTTCTCCATACGTTGCATTTGCACCAAAATGGTATTCAAATGCTTGTGACTTAATTGTTCGTGGACTTCCTTTACGGAAGCCGGTTGGCAAGACCATAAGACCTGCAGTATCTCTAGTTCGCCATCCGAAGGTTCAAAAGTGTGCGCTTTGGCCATGATAGTAGTATGATTGCTTTGTACGAGTACAAATATATACGACAATTGTCGTACGAGCAAATATTTTACGACAATTGTCGTAAAATATTTTTTTACGAAAAAGAATCACCCCCAACTATGCTCGTTCCAATTTCTAATTAGGAATCTTCTTTCTTAATCCCCACGCTTTCGCCAAAGCTTCTTTGCACCTCGATGCAGTTCCCAAATAAGGTTTGGAAAAATAGACACTATCCTAACACATATCAATGCTTAAACTAAAAAATAGGTTAAAATAGCATCAATAAAAGTCATTTTTCTGGTAGAACCAGGTACAAAGTGCCTATACATTTGTCCTCGTAATCAATAACAAACGCGCCGAACAAAATTATATAGGCGCATTTTTCAACTTAGAAAAACTACGATTATGAAGACCATAAAAAATGTTTTGATCAGCTTCATCCTAAGTGTTTTATTCATCAACCCTGCTGTAGCAGGTAACGATGTACCTGTAATCAAAGTGGTAGATAAAAAATTGAATCTATCCATGGAAAACAGTTCAGTACAAACGACCGTAAAGCTACTCGATAGTGCCGGTTCGGCATTAATCGAAGAGCAAGTAGTTGCCTACAAGCAATTTGCAAGCACGTACAACTTGGAAAGCTTGACGCCTGGTCAGTATACCTTGGTGATCGAGTCGAATCAGCAAAAAACGACACAGCCGATTACCATTACTGCTCAGGAAGTACAAGTAAACGAGCAGGAACGTGCCGACTACTACCCTGCCCAATTTGAATTCAAGCGCGGGCAGCTAAAGCTATCGATGTTGAACCCAACAAAAAATAGCGTACAGATTTTTGTATTCGATCAGATGGGTCGGAAGAAACACCAGGAGACCATCACCAATGAAGCGGTGATTGAAAGAAGCTTGAATATGAAGAAGTTTAAGAAAGGCAATTATACTGTGGTCATAAACAATGGCGACCAACAGTTTACGAAGAGCATCAAGCGATAATCCATTCCAAAATAATAGGAACTATAGTAGGCCCCAGCGATTGCTCGCTGGGGCTTTTTTGCTATTCCTCATTTGTAATAACAGTAGTCAACCCAGCACTCACCACCTCCACCAACCCATCCACCACACTCAAATCCACTCCCCAAAGCACCTCCTCCGCCAGCACTGCGCCAACCCACGCTTCTGTGCTCGACCTTTGTGCCCAAGCACGCCCCCATTGAGTACCCCAGTACTCTCCCTGCTGGTCTTTGGCGCGTACCTGCTCGTCTCGAAGCAATAGCAAAAAGGCAGCAAAGGCTTCCGTCAAAAGAGGGGGAACTTGCTGAAATTGATCGATGTAGGCGAGTATAGAAGGAAGTACACGTACCCGAAACTTAGCGGTACTATTCAATGCAATATCCAACAATTGGTGATCGATAAAGGGATTGCGAAAACGATCAAATACAGCTGCTTTGTAAGCTTGCAAGGTAGGTAATGGATCATTAAGGGTTTTGAAGACTTCGTCCTCCAATAGCTGATCTAAAAATGAAACTAGCTCCTGATCTTCCATAAATTCTCGAACCAGTCGATACCCTTTGGCATGCCCTAAAGCCACCATAATGGTATGAGCTGCATTTAGGATGCGTACTTTCCTGGTGCGAAAGACTTGCAGATCTGCTACCAAGTGTACATTCAGCTGAGGCTGCTGGATAGGGAAAATGGAGTCGATCGACTTCGGAGCATGAATAGCCCAGAGGTGATAAGGCTCTGCTGCCACCAGTAGCTCATCTTGCAACCCCAGCTCTGCCTGTACCGTAGCTGCTGTTTGGTGTGGAAAGCCTGGCACGATACGATCTACTAGCGTATCACAAAAAATGGTACTCTGCGCCAACCAGTCTGCAAAGTCTTGCCCTAATTGCCACAAGGCAGCATACTGTTGAACAATAGCCTGCAAGCGTTGCCCATTATCAGGAATCAGCTCACAGGGCAAAACGATCCACCCTTTGTCTAGCGCTCCTTCGAAATGGATAACACGACGATAGAGCAGTTGCGTAAGCTTAGCGGGGAAGCTACCGCAGGGCTGGTCACTAAATTGGTCAGTAGGCTCAAAGGTGATCCCCGCTTCTGTGGTATTGGAGATGACGACTCTTAGGCTCGGTACTGTTGCTAATTGGAAGAATATTTCGGCTTGCTCATAAGGGTGTACAATTTGTTGGATACACTCAATGCGCTGCATAGATCGGGTGAGTTGGCCTTGCTGTATGCCTTCGGTTACCAGATGATAAAGACCATCTTGCTGCAACAATCGCTCAAAAGCCTTACTACGCCCCGGCGTATTTTTGAGCAGCACCACACTTCCGTTAAATGCCGTTTGTGCATTCAACAGTTCCACCATCCAATCTACAAATCCGCGTAGGAAATT
>JBCCRH010000411.1:0-5231 GCA_039208045.1 Bacteroidota bacterium | reverse complement strand
GTTTTCGTTTGTAGTTGAGACGCAGGCGATAGGCTCTACCAAGTGACGGTCGATCTGCCCGAAACTGTAGCCACGGATGCTGCCAGATGTCTATATGTGCATTGAGCGTCCACTGCCTATGGGGGCGTAGCTGTATGCCTATGTACCAGCCCGTTTCGTTTTGGGTGCGCGTGCTCGACCTGAAGGCATTGGCAAACATTGCTTGGTACGCTTTTGCGTAATGCCGATAGGAAAGTGCGAGGTCTAATTTTGGCCCCAAGCCAACTAAAAGGCTATGCAGGTGTGCATACGCTCCATTTCGGCTACGAGCCACTTCCCCAAACAGCTGCCAGTTTTTAGGCCGAAAGCTGTAGTGTACTGAAAGGCCCAACTGAGTATTTCCACGAAAGTGGTACCTATTGTATGGTGCAGCAGTAGGTACTATGGGAAGGCGAAAGTTGGCCCACAGAATATTAGTACCCACCATCCAATTGGCAGATTTCCACTCTATTTGCTGGCCTAAGATGCTCTGGCGGATCTTGCCTTTACGGCTCAGTTCGCTAGCTGTTCGGTGTAAGCCGCTTTCGCTAAAATTCCGGCTAAATGCCTGGCCCAATGTGTCTGCTACTACTGCACCATCTAGCTTTTTGAGAGAGCCAAAGGCTGTCCAGTGTAAATTACCAAATTGCAAATGGAAGGCGGCACCCCGTAAAAACCGGCTTTCACCAGTGGAAGCATGCGGGGCTAACTTACGGTCTGCTTGTTTGATGGCTGTAGCGACGCTGCCCTTGCTGGTGGAAAAGCCTTGATAGATGAGCAGCCCTTGCCCGAGACTCAATTTGTAATCCCCCAGCGCCACCGCTTTTAGCCAGTGCCGGTAGTTTTGCAGGTAAGCGTGCATACTGTAGAAGTCGAAACCAGCACGATTCGCACCCCTAAAAAAGGGTTCACCAGCGTCTTTTTCGGCCTGTAGGCCAATACTTAGTTTATTGCCATGCTGATGGCGCAAGCGCAAAGTAAGCTGAAAGGGAGGGCCTAAAGCAGATGTGTTATCGCGCTTTGACCATGATTGCGACCAGCGAGTCTGTACGGTTCTTCGCCCTGTACGGAACAAATCGGCCAGCGCAGCTTGGTAGTCATCGGTATGCTGCTTAGAAGATAAATAGGGGCGTAAAGCCTTTATAGTGGCTAGGTCAAAATGAGGAATAGCTTGCAATTCGTACAGGCTAATGAATGGCCCAAAATTAGCGCGATAGTAGAGAAAGGCCTGAATTTGCTGCGAAGACAATACCCCTAGCTGTAGAAGTACCCCCTCGGTGACCGTGTTGACATTTAGCGGAAGCTGTAGCTGAAAAGCCTCCATATCCAGGTCTGTTACCCCTTGGGTTTCTGCTTGTAGCTCCAGGGCATCTGTTGAGATGGGCAATAAACTATCCACTATTTGGCTGAAGCCAATAGTGCTATAGAGCAAGCAGAGCAAGAGCAGCGTACCAAAAGATGTAAGAGGATACAAGGGTTGTTTTACACCTTAATACCATTTAGCTGAAAAACGTAACACCCTTGGAGCTTACTTTCTACCCAAAGCATGGGAGATAGGAAAAAATTGGCTTTGTGCTCGTATTTATTACGAGATAGAGGAAGCAAAATTTCGGCGAGCTCCTGAAACGCCTGCTGCCGCTCTATCGATGGGGTCTTTATAAGTTCTCTTACCCCTTGAATAAGCGCAGGTTGTAGATTAGATTGCTCTTTTGATTTTCGGATGGCGCGGCGTAGGGAAACTTGTAGGTAGTCGATCAGATCGTATTGTTTCAGCTCGAAAAGGCACAAAATCTGTAAGACCCGGGCGTTGATAAATAAATCTTCTCGCAGATGCGCACTCTTATCATTGATGATAATATTGAGATGATCCAGAGCTTCATTGAAGCGACCACAAGCAAAGTGAGCACAGGCAAATTTGTAGTAAAAAAGTAAGATGCGGTGTACATCCATGTAGGAGGCATACTTATCCAGTTGTTTTTGAAGCGTTGGTTCGAGCGCGATTACTTGTTCGTATTGCTTACTCAATAATAAAAAATTCAATTGAGAGAGTTGGTGGTAGGTGAAGCCAATCATTTTAGAGTTGTCATTCAACTGCTTGAGTTGGCTCTCTTGGAAATCTTCTAATTCGGCAAGATAGTGCCTGAAAGCTTCTTTTTTATTGGTGATGTAGAGTGAAGTAAGCAGATAATACAGTGCCCGCATGTAGAGATCAGGATCCTTATATCGCATTTTTGGATTGATGAGGAACAGATTGACCCACTGCCGAGCATATTGCACACAACTAGTAAAATCTACCAGGATATAGCAACGCCAAAAGTGGGCCTGATACAGGTGAGCTTTTTCAAAGAAAGTAGGTTGAAGGCTAAAGTCCTCTTCGGGGGATTGCAGCTGAAAAAAGGCATTGACTTTGCTGGCATCTTCCTCCGCTTGAATATGACCAAATTGGATATACCAGCCATGAATCTGGATATTGAGGTTGGAAAGGCGATTAGAAGTAAGGGTGATGCTACTGCGCTTCACCGATTCATCCAATAGTTTTTCCATTTTGTTTTCTATCGATCTACTTCTAGTGATGTGCCGTGCTTCAATGAGTTTTTGGAACTCTAAAATTTCTAAGTGCAAAATATCTTGGTGATGCTCATCAGCAATTTTCTTGATGCGTTCCAGAATTTTCAGGCTTTGCATATACATGGCCTTACCATATAATATACGTGCGAAATCGAGCTGTTCTCGTATTTGGATGTCAATATTTTTATCGATGTAGATTAGGCGAAGGCTAGTCAAAATCTGCTTATAGAGGTGTCGCTTGAGGTTAGGTAAATGCCGTTTTTCGGTGTCCGACATTTTTTTGATGACTACTGTTTCATCATACTCAGGCAGGCGATCCAATACGTCAAAAAGCTGCACAAATTTGTTAGAGGCTACCCCCTGATGGCGGTTGGCATACAGCTTGAAACTCCTTTTCTCAGCTTTCGTCAGCGATTTGACGAGTGTAAATAATGGATCTTTTTGCGTATTGAGCATAACAGCTAAAGATGTTGTAATCTACTGAAAAATAGATGGTTGTACTTGGTAGGGGAGCTTTGGGTATCACAACTTCAGAAAAAATTAACTAGGACTAGGGTATACGGTCTTCTATCTTTGCCCAGCATAAAAAGTACAATACACCAATCTAAATACTTCGGCTTAAAGAAATTACTTAAACTACCCTTTTCTAGGACAGTGTACCCTAGTTAAGGCTCTTGTTGTATTAGCGGCATACAAAAATAGCAAACAAATGAAAAAAATTGAAGCGATTGTTCGATTAGCTCGTTTCGATAGAATTCGAGATGCTTTGGCGGATATTGGAGTCAACTTTTTCACATTGAAGGAAGTCAAAGGATTTGGTCTACAAAAGGGAGAAAAGTTAGTGTATAGAGGTAGCGTTTTTGATTCAGACTACATAGCTCGTCTTCAGCTAGATATTTTGTGTACCGACGAAAGAGTACACGAAATTGTAGAGACGATTGCCAAGGCAGGCTTTACAGGTAGAGTTGGAGATGGCAAAATAATGGTCTACAATATAGAGCATGTAGTACGTATCAGAACGGCAGAAACAGGCGCGCAAGCCCTATAAACACCCCCATAATAAAGAAGTCCTACCTAGTATCACCACTTATTAGACATTATGAATATAATTTGCATAGGAATTAGACGCCGCCATTTTTAGTGCTATTGAGGCAAAAAACGCAAGCGATGCATCGCATCGGTGAGGCTTTTTAACGAAAAAAGCATTAAAAAGAGCAAGTCTAAACCTATAGCAAGTTGTGTTCATAATGTCTGTACAGCTCCTACGAGCTATCGAAGTATTTTCCGCTACTGTGCTACTCTTAGATCAGGAGGTAAAACAGGTGGCGTTACGTTTAACTAATCGGGAAAAATAAATTACAATGACACAAGCGTTATTTACGGCAAATAATGTGTGGATGTTAGTAGCTACTGTATTGGTATTCATCATGCATTTAGGATTCTCCTCGCTAGAGGCAGGTTTTGTGCAACGCAAAAACACTGTCAATATCCTCTTCAAAAACGCAATGATTATTGCAATTGGATTATTAACCTACTATATAGTTGGTTTCAATTTAATGTATCCAGGCGTAAATGAAGGGGGATTCTTCGGTTTTGGTGGTTTTGGGATCAGCATGCCAGCAGAGGTACTCGCGGCTTATGAGAAAGGTGATTTCACGGCTTATGCAGATGGTGGATATACCTATTGGACTGATTTTATCTTTCAAGCTATGTTTGCTGCTACTGCTGCCACTATCGTATCTGGTGCTGTAGCGGAGCGAATCAAGCTCAACGCATTTTTGTTATTCGCCGTCATCTTTGTAGCTATTAGTTACCCTATTACAGGGATGTGGAAGTGGGGAGGTGGCTGGCTTGAAGCGGCAGGTTTTTACGATTTTGCAGGCTCCACTTTGGTGCATGCTGTTGGCGGCTGGGCTGCTCTAGCTTCTGTCATGCTGCTGGGGCCGCGTAAGGGAAAATATACAGCAGGGGGTGGTATTAGGCCCATTCCAGGCCATAGTATGCCATTAGCAGCAGTGGGGGTTTTCCTACTGTGGTTCGGATGGTTTGGCTTCAATGGCGGTTCTGTGCTTTCGGCTGATCCAATGGCGGTTTCGTTGGTGTTTGTTACCACTGCTTTGGCGGCTGCGGCAGGTGCAGTAGGGGCATTTTTTGCTTCTTACTTTCTCTTCAAGTCACACGACTTATCTATGGTACTAAATGGAATTCTCGGCGGGCTAGTCGGGATTACTGCTGGAGCAGATATGATGTCTCCAGGTGAAGCAATTGTCATTGGAGGTATTGCAGGTGTGATCATTCCACTCTCAGTAGTCTTCTTCGATCGTATTAAAATTGATGATCCAGTAGGGGCCACTTCGGTGCATTTGGTATGTGGTATTTGGGGTACGCTGGCCGTAGGGATTTTTGGTGCCAAGGCAGGCCTTGGACAGCTATGGATACAGCTCTATGGAACATTAGCAGTAGGCGCTTTTACGTTTATTTTCGCCTTTGCGCTCATGTATGTGCTTAAGGTTACCATTGGCATACGCGTCTCAGAAGAAGAGGAAGTGATTGGCTTAGATATAGCGGAGCATGATATTCATGCTTATTCGGAGTCTGTAGGAGAATCGGCCTATAATCTGTCGGTGAAGTAAAGGATAAGTACC
>JBCCRH010000410.1:0-5247 GCA_039208045.1 Bacteroidota bacterium | reverse complement strand
CCAAATTTACAAAAAATCCTTTATTTATGGGCTTTTGCCATTTTAACATCTATCATCTGAATGTCAGAGAATAATTTTAACAGTTGTTTTCAACAATTTGTATCCCTTTTTATGAAGTCACATTTTGAAAATAATTGAAAAATAGATGTTATTTTTCAATATGAAAAATGCACATAAAACTTATCTACAGTCACTTACGCATTGATATTTTTATTTTAAAAATACGTCTTTTAACGTTTTACAGGATTTCCGAAAGTGGTCTCAGCGCTTATATGTTAGCTACTTTTTTTCAGGTTTTTACGCATTACAAATAACACAAAATAGCTATATCAAAATTTCGATTTTCATCAAAATTCAGGATTTGCGTATTTCAAATGTTAAACTTGTACGCAAATAGGAGATTTTTTGCTTCAGAAAAGACACCGTATGCAGCTTGCTTTTTGAAATCAACAAAATGTTGGTATCGGGATGTCAATGAACTTGTGGGGTAAAGATAAGGAAAAGGGCGAACTTGGGCTATGCTGAGCAAGGCAGCTCACTGAGCGAAGTCGAAGTGAGCACAGCCATGCAGGAGCGATAGAAGCGGTACGAAGTGGCCCTAGCCCATAGCAGCTACAGCGCTGGAGAAGGCTGAGCGAAGAGCGAAGACTTTTCCAGCGCGGCCAGGGAGGTGCTTTGGTAGCTGCATGGGCTGGGGGTGCTGAGTGTAGCGGATAGCGCGGTCGGCCGCCTTAAGCGGACGGACTGCCATACATAAATAGGCGGGTTTTTGGACAAAACCTAGATAAAAACTAGCCTTAGTGATGCGCTTGCGCTTGGAGATTGGCAAATAGCCCTGCCACCAACAAACGATTTAACCAACTAATAATCAAACATATAACCCCTAAACCCCTCAACTCCAAAACCCTCCAACCATCCCCCTCTTACACTGAGATGACAAAAGTCACTCCCCTGCTTGACAAAGCTCATCTATGGCCTTTAGGAGGTCTGGTATCTTGCATGCAAATCCTAATACAGATGCAGATCATATTCTTACTTATCCTTGTCAGTTTAATTATTGCCCTCTTCTTTTTGTTGGCTTTTATCTGGGCCGTACGTAGTGGTCAGTACGATGATGATTACACCCCGTCGGTGCGCATCCTGTTGGAAGATTCGGAAACAAACAAAAAATAATTTAAAAACCTAGTTACCAATGGCACAAGTAGAAAAGTTTAGTTACGACAATGCCATCGTTCGGAATTTTGCTTATGCTACCATCGTATTTGGTTTGGTGGGCTTCTTAGTGGGGTTGTTAGCTGCCTTGCAGCTTGTTTTCCCGGAGGCCAACCTTGGCTTAGCAGAAACTACTTTTGGACGTATCCGCCCGTTGCATACCAACGCGGCGATTTTTGCATTTGTCGGTAATGGTATTTACATGGGGGTCTATTATTCCCTCCAGCGTTTATGTAAAGCGCCGATGTACTCCAAATTGTTGAGTAACATCCACTTTTGGGGATGGCAGGCGATTATTTTAGCAGCAGCGATTACCCTCCCGCTCGGGATTACCAGCGCGAAGGAATATGCCGAGCTCGAATGGCCGATTGATATTGCTATCGCTTTGGTGTGGATCGTTTTTGGTATCAATATGTTTGGTACGATTTTGAAGCGCCGCGAGCAGCACCTGTATGTGGCAGTTTGGTTTTATATCGCTACTTGGATCACCATTACGGTGCTGCACGTGGGGAATAACCTGGAAGTACCCGTTAGCCTTTGGAAGTCTTACCCGGTGTTTGCAGGCGTACAAGATGCATTGGTGCAATGGTGGTATGGCCACAATGCGGTAGCATTCTTCTTGACGACGCCTTACTTAGGGCTGATGTACTACTTCTTGCCGAAAGCGGCGAATCGTCCGGTGTACTCGTATAAGCTGTCGATTATCCACTTTTGGGCGTTGATTTTCATCTACATCTGGGCGGGCCCGCACCACTTATTATATACGTCTTTGCCGGATTGGGCACAGTCGTTGGGTACGGTCTTCTCTATTATGCTGATTGCTCCTTCTTGGGGGGGTATGCTGAATGGTCTATTGACTTTGAGAGGGGCGTGGGATCGCGTTCGTCAGGATCCAATTCTGAAGTTTATGGTGGTGGCAGTGACGGCTTATGGTATGGCTACTTTTGAAGGGCCGATGCTTTCGATCAAGTCGGTGAATGCGATTAGTCACTTTACGGATTGGACGATTGGTCACGTACACATTGGTACCTTGGGCTGGAATGGTTTCCTCACCTTTGGGGTATTGTACTGGTTATTGCCTCGTATTTTTAATACGAAGCTCTATTCGGTGAAGCTGGCCAATGCCCACTTCTGGATTGGTACTTTAGGTATTCTGTTTTATGCCATTCCATTGTATTTCGCGGGTTGGACGCAGAGTTTGATGTGGAAACAGTTTACGCCTGATGGCTTCTTGGAGTATGGTAACTTCTTGGAAACGGTTACACAAATCTTGCCGATGTACGGCCTACGTGCGATTGGTGGAGCGCTATACATTGCGGGTTACCTCTTGTGTATGTACAACTTGATTCAGACGGTACGCAGCGGTAAGCTACAAGCCTACGAGCCTGCGGAAGCACCTGCCAGACCTAAGGCGTATGTGCCTCATAAAGGCGAGCACTGGCACCGCTGGATTGAGCGCAGACCTGTACAATTATTGGTGGGTTCTACAATTGCGATTTTGATTGGTGGTTTGGTGGAGATCTTCCCGATGGTCTTAATCGATGAGAATGTACCTAAGATTGAGTCGGTGAAGCCGTATACGCCACTTGAGTTAGCTGGTCGCGACTTGTATATCAAAGAAGGTTGTTTGGGTTGCCACTCGCAGATGGTGCGTCCGTTCCGCTCGGAGACGGAGCGCTATGGGGAGTACTCTAAGTCGGGTGAGTTTATCTACGATCGTCCGTTCTTGTGGGGTTCTAAGCGGACGGGGCCCGACTTGCACCGCGTAGGTGGTAAGTACTCGCACAGCTGGCATTACAACCACATGCTCGATCCAACTAGTATGTCGCCAGGCTCTATCATGCCTCCTTATCCTTGGATGATTGATAACGACCTGAAGTATGATGATATCGCTGATAAGATTCGGGTATTGCGCCTCTTGGGTACGCCGTATCCAGAAGGGTTTGAAGAGAAAGCGGCGGCGGACTTAGAGCAGCAGGCAGCGGAGATTGCGGAGGGCTTACGCAAGGATGGTATCGATGATCCGAACCTAGAGCAGAAGGAGATTGTAGCCTTGATTGCTTACTTGCAGCGACTGGGTACGGATATTAAACCTAAAGCACAAGCAACGAACTAATCATTCAAAAAACACAGGTAAGCTATGCTGGCTTTTCCGGCTGGTATGGCTTACGCCAAAAGGTATATAAAGATGTATAAGTATATTTTAGAAAGTGCGGGTGATATTAATTGGATGGCCATTTTTGCCCTCACGACGTTCTTTTTCATCTTCATCATGGCAGCAGTTACTGCTCTGCTGAGCAAGCCTGAGATGATGAATAAAATGGCAAATATGCCATTGGAAGACTCTTATTCGTTCACCGCTGAAACTGCTGACCAAGATGAAAAATAAGATCAAATATTATCCACTGGCGCTGCTCTTGGTGGTAGTGCCGACCTTGGGTTGGGCACAGGAAGCTGTTGACGTGAATGCTGACCCTTACTTCTACCAGCGCTTTTTCTCCAATGGCTTGTTTATTGCCGCAGCTATCGTGATTGTGGGGGCAGTGAGCGCCTTGTTCAGCTTACTCAATACAATGATTCAGGTGCAGCAGCTGAAAATTTACGAGAAAGAGGGCATTGAGTCCTTCTTGGAGGCCAAAAAGCAACCTACTGAAAGCTGGTGGAAGCGCCAGTACAAGAAGTGGACCAATGTGGTGCCTATCGAGAAAGAACAGGACATCCTACTCAACCACGACTATGATGGCATCAAAGAGCTAGATAATAGCCTTCCGCCATGGTGGGTCGCTATGTTCTATCTATCTATCGGTTTTGCGGTGCTCTACATGGGCTACTACCACTTTACCGATATGGGCCATGGCTCTGCCAAGGAATACGAAATCGAGATGCAGCAAGCAGAGGAGCGCGTACAAGCGTACCTAGCGACCCAAGCCAATTTGGTGGATGAAACGAATGCCGAGCTGTTGACCGACGAGCAGTCGCTAGCTATGGGTAAGAGCATCTATGATGTCAGCTGTGTGAGTTGCCACGGCCCTGCTGGTGAAGGAGGGATTGGCCCGAACTTCACCGATAAGTATTGGCTGCATGGTGGCGATATTAAGGATGTATTTAAAACGATCAAATATGGCGTGCCGGAGAAGGGAATGATTTCCTGGAAGGCCCAATTGCGCGCTAGTGACATGCACCGCGTAGCAAGCTACATTTTGTCGATGCAGGGCACGAATCCGCCTAATGGCAAGGAGCCGCAGGGGGAGTTGTACGAGCCGCAGGCGACGATGGAAGCGGATAGTTTGGGGGTGGATGAGGCGTTGGGGATGAGGGGGGGGGAGTAGTTTGGGGGTTGAGGAGTTTGGGAGTTTGGGAGTTTGGGAGTTTTGGGAGGACGGGGGGTGGGGGACGGAGGACGAATTACGGATTACGGGTTTTGGGTGATGGGTCTTGGGTGAGGTGTTGGCGGGTGCGATTGCTTTTGGCCATTGACTATCTACGCGTCGCTTGCGACTAATTAGCCCAGCCCTTACCTCCTCCGTCCTTCCTCCCTCCCCCACCCTCCGTCCTCCTTCCCTCCGTCCTTCCTTCCCTCCCTCTCCCCAGGACATTTAATTTTTTGATTTAGTGATCGGCCGTTTTGCTTGGGCTGGATGAGGCTGTCGATTGCATAATCCCTTTTGTGATGGATGCTGATAAGATTATAAAGGATACGGAGCAGTACCGGGATAAGATTGCCACGGTGGATGAGGCGGGGAAGCGGATTTGGATTTATCCGAAGAAGCCGAAGGGGCGATTTTATAATGCACGGACGGTGGTGAGCTGGGGGCTGCTGGCGTTTTTGTTTGGGATGCCTTTTATTAAGGTGAATGGCGCTCCTATTTTGCTATTTCATGTGTTGGAGCGGGAGTTTATCTTGTTTGGCTTGCATTTTATGCCGCAAGATTTTCACTTGTTTGTGCTGGCGATGCTGACGTTTATTGTCTTTATTATTTTGTTTACGGTGGTGTATGGGCGTTTGTTTTGTGGATGGGTGTGTCCGCAGACGAT
>JBCCRH010000409.1:0-5288 GCA_039208045.1 Bacteroidota bacterium | reverse complement strand
TTGGTATTGGGAGAAGAAAACTCTACCATCACCTTGCGACCATTAGAAGGGTGCACGCCATAATGAACATTGGCGTAATGCTCCTTCAAGAAACTTGCCCAATAGGCATCATCGATCACTAAATTGAGGAAGCCTTTGATGACATTGAACGATTTGATTTCCGTCACTGCCCCTACCAAGTAAGTACCCAGCTCTTCTCCAATGACATCGGGCTTTTTGCGCGCCATTTTGGTAAATGGAAAGACTACCACCGTAAAGTCGCCCTCAAACTCTTTCCGCGTCTCATTGAGTGTCACCTTATCGGCTGCAATAGCTTGCCCATAGAGCTGTTCGACGCCCTGGCTCACCCCCTGCTTAATGATTTGAAGTATATTCATAAAAAATGCGCTAAATTTCGGGCTATAACATGCAGTGATACCTACAAGTTCCCGTTCTGTTGAGAAGCGCCAAAGTTATTGTTTTTTGTGAGGAAATACGAGGGAATAAGAAGAGAATATCACGCCCGTGGTACGACTTTAGAAAGCAATATTAATCCTGGTACACATGGCCCAAACTGGGTTTCGCCTTGCCAAGGCCCTTCCAAGCGGTAGCCCTTCTTGACTCCGCGAAGCCGCAGCTGTCCTTTTTTCATGCACCATACCATGCCCTCTGGTTCTTCAAAGTTCACAATTTTTACTTCATAAAAAGTGACGGTTCTGCCCTTGATGCGGCCTTTGAGCTCCATTTCTGCAAAATAATCATCGAAGTACACATACGAGCGGCCCGTCACTTCTTTGCCATTTTGATTGAGGTACATTTCGAAGGAGTAGGTGGGGCGGTAGCCGCCATCGTTTTGGGTGATAGAGCCTAGCCATTGGCCAGAGAAGAGGTCTTGGGACAGGCCAATAGAAGGAAGCAACAATAAAAGTATCCAGGAAAAACGCATATGCAGGTAAAGGTGTGATGTGACTATTTGGTAAGCTCAGCTATGAACTTTCTCCGTTCTTTTTTATCGAAAATTGCTACTATTTGAAAAGTAAGATTTGTAATCGCTTTACAGCTTATCATTCCCTCATCCGATTTCTTATGCAAGTAAAAACTTCCATCCTCATTGAAGTATTGCTCTACCGTCTTAGTGCGGGGATCGATAATCCAGTACTCTTCTACTCCATGTGCAGCATAGTCTTGCATTTTTATGCCTCTGTCCCGCCCAGCTGTATTTTTTGATAGTACTTCAACTGCAAGGCTAGGTGCTGGAAATAAACTTTGAGTATCTGTAAAACTCACCGCTATTTCTTTCTTAAAGAAGCAGACATCCGGCTCATAATCGTTGCGCGTCAGGCTAATCATTATTTTTTCATATCCTATATAACCAAGATCATATTTATCTGCATAGATTTCAAAGATCATAGCAAGGCTAAAGGAGATGTCGTTATGCTGTTTCTTCACCGGTGAGTGCACGATCACCTCCCCATTGATGAACTCCGTTTTCAGCTCTTCCGTTGACATAGCATCATAGAAAGCTTGCCGCTTCTGCATTTCCGTTTCCAGCGCGCTGTTTAACTCTTTTATAATACCGGGAGCTTCCCGATTATCTAATATCTGTTGTACTAGCTGATTTTTATTACTTACCATCATTGGCTAGATTTACTTTCAACTCTAAATTTACTGAAAATTTTCACCCTGAGACTGCACAGATTACACGGTATTTAATCTAGTTTTTAGTCGAAAGGATTTGAAAGACTACTTCTTCCGCTTTCTGTTCATTGAAAATGGCTTCAATAGGAAAACTTAAGCCCGCTACAGATACAGAATGTAATTGCCCTTCATTTGACTTTTTATGAAGCTCAAACTGCTTTCCTTCAAGAACATATTGCTCCAATCTCTCTTTTTGCGCATCGATAATCCAGTATTCTTCAACTCCATGGGCTGCATAATCTTGCATTTTAATTCCTCTATCTCGCCCTGCTGTATTTTTTGATAATACCTCTACTGCCAAGCTTGGCGCAGGAAAAAGACTCTGCCCTTTCTCAAAATCTTTTGCAATGGAATTATTGAAATAACACACATCCGGTTCGTAGTCATTTCTCGATAATCGGACCATTATTTTTTCATGCCCTACAAAACCTAGCTTATTTCTAGATACATATGTCCTCAGGATAAATGCTAGATTGAGTGAGATCTCATTGTGCACTATCTTCACCGGTGAGTGCACGATCACCTCTCCATTGATAAACTCCGTTTTCAGCTCTTCCGTTGACATAGCATCATAGAAGGCCTGCCGCTTCTGCATCTCCGTTTCCAGTGCGCTGTTTAACTCTTTTATAATACTGGGAGCTTCCCGACTATCCAAGACTTGTTGTACTAACTGGTTTTTACCACTTACCGTCATTATTACGTTTACTTTCAACTCTAAATTTACTGAAAATCTTCGTCTGCTGCCACTGTAAAAAAGCTAAAAATGGTCTTTCCATAGTGGCGTTCTTGCCAGTACTGAGGGTGCTTTTGAAAGGTATGATTGGGGTTATGCTCTAGTACTAGCCATCCACCTGGCTTTAGCAGCTCGTGCTCCATCACTCGATCCGGGATGGTATCGATGGTAGGCAGGCCGTAGGGCGGCCCAGCAAAGATATAGTCGTACTGCTCACCGGTCAGTTGAATAAACTTGAACACATCTCCTCTCACAATCTTTATATGCTTTTCGATATCCAGTAGCTTTGCTGTCTTTTTTACGAAAGCTACACAGCCTGGAAACTTGTCCACATAGGTGACATCGGTACATCCTCTTGAGATAAATTCGTAGCTGTGGTTGCCCGTCCCTCCAAATAAGTCTAGCATTTTTACATCTTCAAAGTCCCAATGATTTTGGATGATGTTGAACAATCCTTCTTTGGCATAATCGGTGGTGGGGCGCGTGGGCCAGTTCTTGGCAGGTGGGGTGAAGCGGCGGCCACCAAATTGTCCTCCTATGATTCGCATATATGGTAATATCTTATTTACTTAGCTGTGCTGGAAATGCAAATTATAAAAAAATTTGGCTACAACGCATGAAGCAACGAATTGGGTGGATATTGCTGGGGGCAGGTTGCCTTATTCGGCTTATTGTGTTTTTACAAAATCGCTCCATCCACATGGATGCCGCCAACCTGGCTCGCAATATTATTGAAAAGGATATAGCCTCTTTTTTCCAGCCGCTTGACTATCAGCAATATGCTCCTCCTTTATTCTTGGTTTGGGAGAAGCTCCATACGCTACTATTAGGTAATAATGAGTATGCACTTCGTTTGCTGCCACTGCTTAGCGGATGTCTATTGCTTTGGTTTTGGTGGAAGACAAGTGGGGCATTAAAACTAAGCTGGGCGATTAGCCTAGTCGGCTTGTGGTTACTCGCCTTTTCTCCATTTCAAATTCGGTATTCGACGGAAGTCAAACAATATGCTACAGATGCAGCAGTGGCTATGGGCTTGTTGTTACTGGCTACTCGTATTCCTCTGGGCAAGCTACATGCCTTGGGGCAAATAGGTACACCTAGGCGATGGATCAGCTGGATGCTCATCGGTAGCTTAGCCATTTGGGGTTCTATGCCTAGTATTTTTGTCTTGACAGGAGTGGGAGGGTACTATTTATGGCAACTTATGGAGGATTACAAAGCTACTACCCTGCGCTATTTATTAATGATTGGAGCGGTTTGGCTAGCCAGTTTTGCCCTTTACTATTTCACTGTCCTAAAGGCAGACCTAGGTAATGAAGCACTCTCTAACTACCACCAAGCTTATTTTTTGCCACTTTTACCCAGCTCGGGTGAGCAATGGTGGCAATGGGCCAATATCTTTCGAAGTTTGCTGCGCCACACTTTTGGTTTTACTACGCTCGCTATTGCAAGCGGCGGCTTAGGGCTATTGCTGGGAGGGTATGCCTTATGGCAAAATAGCAGGGCACACTTCTTCCTTTTGGCGCTTCCTGTACTGAGCTGTTTACTGGCTTCGGGTTTGGGCTATTATTCGCTAATCCCTAGGTTGACGCTTTTTTTACTGCCTATCTTACTGCTATTTTACGCTAGCGGGCTGCAATTCCTTTGGGAAAACCTAAAAGGCTACTGGAAAATAGTGCTCCTTGCGTTGGTGCTTCCTTGTTTGGTCTTGCAAACTGGTTTTCGATATGCTTTGCAACCGCTGGAAACAGCAGAATTGCGACCTCTTTTAGCGTACCTAAAGCGAAGCTATCAGCCTGATCAATTAGTGCTTATTACGGATGGGGCGGCGCCAGCTTATTATTTCTACAGCAATCTTCACGACCGCAAGGCAGACTTCCAATTTGAGCATACTTACATAGCGAGTTGGGACGAGTGGCCCGTACACGTACTAGAACGCACCGGGGCATTTACCGAAAGGTGGTTGGTTTTTTCCCACCTCATTTCGGCAGGAGCCGAACAAAAAAAGAGTCAATGGTTAGAGGAAGGTACTGCTCAAAACAACCAGCTCCTTCGATCTATCGATACCGAAGGAGCTAGTGTAGTGTTACTCAAGCAATCCAAAAGTGATTAAAACGCTAACAATTGCTCCATCTGCTTTTTCATGGTGTCAACCGTACTCTCATCTGTGATAGCGCCTGTATCATCGGTCAACTTCCCGATACTAGAAATAGGTAATTTATTAGGCATCACGATAGTACCGACATGGTGCAATACCCCAGTCAAGTGATCCATTCCCCTCAGGTTGCCCGCACGGCCAGAGGCTACCCCCACTAAAGCCGCTTTTTTGCCCTTGAAGGTTTCTGAATACGCCCGCACCGAGCAGCCATCTAAAAAGATTTTTACCGCGCCAGGAAATCCACCATTGTATTCAGAAATGACATATACAAACTTATTGGCAGGGATCATATATTCATCTTGCAGTGCTTGCAAACTTGCCGATTGTTTTCCTTTGGCATACATATCAGCATGAAACCAATCGTGCGGAATGTCTTCCAATGCTAGTAGCTTTATCTCTTCATCTGTCAGCGATTGAAGTAGCTCTACACATTTCTTAGCAAAATGAATACATTCACTTCCTTTCCGATTTGTTCCGGATATAACTGTGATCATTATAGTAAAATTTACAGTCGTTTTTGTCAGACTATAAAAGGTGGCAAGTACTAAAAGGTTCACAAGACTTGTTTCGACAGCCATTAAATGCCTGCAAGCGGCAAAATTTTACCCTGCACTGCGTTAAAAAGCCTCGCCAATACGTAGGTATTGCCTGTGTTTTTCGCCTTGTTCAGCACAAAATTTGCTGCGCTTTCGACTATTCATGGCTGGCGGAACAAGTCTA
>JBCCRH010000408.1:0-5359 GCA_039208045.1 Bacteroidota bacterium | reverse complement strand
GATGGATTTTGTTTAACTAACTTTTATTACAACAAACAATCGTAAAAACCTTATTGACTTATGCGCAATTTATTAGCATTACTGCTTGTTTTAGGTTTAGCAGTATTCTCAGGCAATGTCGTATACGCTCAAAGCGATGCTGAAGCACAGACAACTGAAGAAACTCCGGAGGGAACAGCGGATGAAACTACTCCAGCAGAAGAGCCTGCTGAAGAACCAGCTCCTGCTCCTACTCCCGAACCCACCTCATCTACTACTGAAGTAGCAGACGAAGAAGCTTCTGGTTACCAAGTATTGAAAAAGTATTTCATCGATGGTGACTGGCGCTTTATGAGCTTTGTATTAGTGTGTTTGATTTTAGGTCTTGCTTTCTGTATTGAGCGGATCATTACCTTAAACATCGCAACTGCTAATACTGATAAGTTATTAGCACGCATTGATGAACGTCTCAAAGAAGGTGACGTAAGTGGTGCAATGGACGTATGTAAGTCAACACAAGGACCTACAGCTACTATCCTTTATGAAGGACTAAAGAATGCTGACGAAGGCCCTGAAGCTGTTGAGAAAGCTATCGTTTCTAACGGAAGTGTACAGATGGGACTTTTGGAGCGTGGCTTAATCTGGATTTCATTGTTCATCGCTATTGCTCCGATGCTTGGTTTCATGGGTACGGTAATTGGTATGATCCAGGCATTCGACCGTATTGAAGCAGTAGGTGACCTTTCTCCATCAGTTGTAGCAGGTGGTATCAAGGTAGCACTTTTGACGACTGTATTCGGTTTGATTGTGGCTATTATCCTACAGATTTTTTACAACTACATTGTAAACAAAATCGACGGTATTGTTAACCGTATGGAAGATGCATCTATCGCATTAGTAGACATCATGGCTTCAAACAACGTATTCAATAAATAAGATAATAACTATTCACTATGTATAATTTTTTGACCAAAAACGGTCAAACGCTAGCGTTTGTATTAGGGGTAGTTGTTGCTGGACTGTTCCTTGTGATTGTCCTTACGGGAGTATCAGGTTTTTCTGATCTCGATAAGGCGGCGCAATACGAAACTGGTATTTTTGACCTTGGCCTTTATGGTGCAATTTTCCTTGCCGTTGCAGCTGCTGTTGCAATGGTTGGATTTGGGTTGACCCAAATTGCTACCAATTTTAAAGGCTCCATGAAAGGCATCATTGGCTTTGCCATATTAATCGTGATCTTCTTAGTGAGTTACTCGATGGCAAGCGGTGAGGCAACTCCTTTTATTCAGGGTGCTATTGATAAATTTGAAGGCGCTGGAAACGGAATTATATCTGCAGGAAACCTAAAATATATCGGTGGTGGTATCACTACTGCTGTTGTTTTGGTGCTTATTGCAGCTATTGCGTTTATTGGTGCTGAAATTGGTAACTTCTTTAAATAATATCCACTATGGCAAAGAAAAGCTCAAGAGATCGGATGAAGAATGAGATCAATGCTGGCTCTATGGCCGACATTGCGTTCTTGTTGCTTATCTTTTTCCTCGTAACAACTACCATTGTAGAGGATAAGGGTATTACTGTAAAGTTGCCGCCATGGTCTGAAGATGAGCCTGATATTACGAAGCTTAAGGAACGTAATGTTTATGCTGTTCTTGTGAATGCACAGAATCAACTGCTCGTTCGTGGAGAGCCGATGCGTATTCAGGATTTAAAGACTAATGCAAAGGAATTTATTGATAATCCTACCAATCGTCCTGACTTAGCAGAAAAACCAACTAAAGCGATCATCTCTTTGAAGAATGATCGAGGCACTAATTACGAAACGTATCTTGAGGTCTACAATGAGCTGAAAGCGGCTTATAATGAACTTTGGGATGAATTGTGCCAGCAAAAGTTTGGTATTTCTTATAGTGATGATTTGCCTCGTGCTTATCGTAAGGCGATTAAGGAAGAAATTCCATTTGTACTTTCAGAAGCTGAACCAACTAATTTTGGTGAAGAATAATTGCTTATAATTCGTCGAAAAATTATCGCTCTTATTGCTTCACTCGTCGATTCATTTCGGCAAAAAACGTTTTAAGTTATGTCTAAGTTTTCAAAAAAACGCGGTAAGGCTGATCCTGAGGTTTCTACGGCGTCGCTGCCTGATATTATCTTTATGTTGCTCTTCTTCTTTATGGTCGTAACTGTACTAAGAGATGCAGAGCTAAAAGTAAAGGTAAATACTCCTTATGCGACAGAACTGACGAAGCTCCAGGAAAAATCACTGGTGAACTATCTGTATATAGGTCGTCCAGTGAAGAAGTTTGTAAAAACATACGGTACCAAGCCTCGTATCCAGTTAGGTGATAAATTTGCTACAATTCCTGAAATTCCTTTGTTTTTAGAGCGCCATAAGATTAAGGTGCCTGAAGCAAAAAGACCTCGCATCACTTCTTCTCTAAGGGTGGATGGCGATGTGACCATGGGAATTGTGCAAGATGTAAAAACACAACTACGTAAGTCTGGCCAGCTGAAAGTAAACTACTCTGCTAAGAAGCGTCCAGATTGATTTGTCAGGATTGACAATATGAGTATGATAAAAATGGTTATCTGCCTTAGGCGGATAACCATTTTTATTTTAGCGCAAGCGATCCATTGACTTTACTAGCTTTTCATCTTTATTGATAAAGCGATACGCGAGCAAAGCAAATAGCAAAGCTACTGCTGGCAAGTACATACCAAATTCATCCTGAATGGTAGCATCCCCCATTTCACTACTACTCGTCATAAAGGAAACTACGCCTAGAATCGTCCCAATTAAAACCGCGATGAAAGCAAAAATAGTAAGTCGCATCTGCAACTTGCGATTGTTAAATAGAAAGATGCTAACTAATGCCAGTGCCCCTCCTATTCCAAATAATGCCATTAGGGCAGGATTATCAAATACGTTGTACTGTGCATCTGCAAAAATAGCCGATTCACTCACCGCCTGTGAAGTAGAAGCAAAAGGTAATCCAAATACCCCCAGCGCTCCCCCAGCGGCTAACAACAAAAAGATAGATTGAATCCGTTGTATCATGTCTTGTTTATTTTAGTAATCAAATAATTGTGAATTAAGCTACCTCCTCCCCTGCTGCTGCCTGCCAAAGCATAAACCATTCCTCCCGCTGTAGCTGAATAGATTGTGCTTCCACGGCAGCTTTTAAGCGTTCAATTCGCGTGGTGCCTAGTACAGGGATGATTCCAGCAGGGTGTCGCAATAGCCAGGCCGTTAAAATCTGATCAAAGCTAGCTCCATACTTTTCTTGCAAGGGCTCAGCTGCCTCGCGAATACGTTGTATCTGCTCCGAAGGCTCTTTGGCGAATAGCTGGCTTCCGCCTAAAGGCGACCAGGCCATCGGCCTGATTTGCTTCAGCATACATTGGTCAAACGTTCCATCCACAAATGGATCGCGATGTAAGAGGTTGGCTTGTACCTGATTCGTAATCAAACTAAATGCATTATTGACCAGCTCAAACTGCGAAGGTGTAAAATTGGATACCCCGAAGTGCCTTACTTTTCCATCCTGGCGCAACCACTTGAATGCTTTGGCAATATCGGCTGGATCCATCAGCGGATCGGGCCGGTGAATTAACAATAAATCGATATAATCCGTTTGAAGATTTTTTAGCGAGCGATTCACTGATTCGATGATGTGTGCAACACCTGTATCGTAAGACTTAATCTTATACGTCGGCCGATTAGGAGTGACCAGTTTGATCCCACACTTAGTAATCAATTGAATTTTTTTTCGCAAAGCGGGCTTTAATGCCAGTGCTTCACCAAAGGTAGCTTCTGTAGTAAAATGCCCATAGATGTCGGCATGATCAAAGGTCGTAATCCCCAGTTCCACTGCTTGCTCAATCAATTCAAGCATTTGAGTAGCATTGAGCTGTCGACCCCACACGCCCCAAGTCATCACCCCAGCAATAATGGGTGATACTTCTGGCCCTTCGGGCGTTAATTTTACTGGTGCAAGCATATTAATTTTTGCGGCAAAGATAGGAACTTTGATTTAGCCTACGTATCGCTCAAATAATTTTTCGAGCACCCGTTCGGGAAATTCGCAACGCCCTGGATGCACTTTAGAGCACTGCACAATAGTGCTTTTGGTCGCTGTGAGCCATCGGAAGCGTTCGGCCTGTTCGAGCTGTGCAATCTTACCGCCTTTTTGATCACCTTGGCAAATCAAATCCCAGGCTTGTAGGTAGGAATGTACCTCTTCTACATCGACCTCCTTGGACAAGGCTTTTAAGCGGTCTACATCTATATGATACTTCATATCCAAAAAGCGCTTGCGCTTACTAAATAAGATCACACCCACATTGATAAACTCCCCACGCTCTACCCGTGGAAGCACCCGCACAAAAGCATATTCATACACTTGCGTTCCTTGCATGTTCTGCTTCTTTGGTGAGTAAATCAATATTGGATAGCCGAATACTTAAGTATTCCAAATAGACATTTCGTTTTTCCTCAGCTACAGTCGCCTCTTCCCCCTCTCCTATCAACCAATCGCTTGGAATAGTTGCTACGAGCTGTGCTAGTCGCTCTTGCGAAACATGCTGTTCTATGCTTTCCTTGGCTGTTTCTAATTGGGTCGCTTTCGCTAAAAGTACATGGTCTTTTATAGCTGGGAAGGTGCGCTGTGCGTGCGCTTGCCAATTTTTCCAAGCATGGTGAAAATACAAGCTCGCACCGTGGTCAATCAGCCAGAGTTCACCCTTCCAATTAAGGAGGTTAGTGTTGCGATGTGTACGATCGATATTTGTAATAAGACTATCTAGCAGGACTACTTTAGAAGCCTCTAGTGAGTCAGCTACAGAAACAATAGGATCGTAGGTAATTGATCCAGAAAGGTAATGCAGCCCCAAGTTCAACCCAACGCTAAATTTGAGTAAGTCTTGAATTTCCTGATCGGGTTCTGTGCGGCCAAAAGACTCATCGAGATTCATAAAAACTAGTTCTGGCACTTTCAGCCCAATCATTCGAGCCAGCTCTCCCCCTAGTAATTCAGCGATAAGCGCCTTCTTTCCCTGACCAGCCCCTCGAAATTTGATGACGTATAAAAATTCATCATCCGCTTCGACAATGGCAGGCAGCGAACCTCCCTCCCGCAGAGGCTCTACGTACCGTACTACATCGACTGTTCTAATGTCCAATCCTTTCATTTACTTTTACTCTTCATCCATTTTATTCAATAAAATAGGTTCCCCAAAGCCTAGATCATTCATACGATCATACTGAGTCTCTGCATCACCAACGACAAGCCAAATCATTTTATTAGCATCGAGGTACTGTTCTGATAGCGTTCTGATTCGATCTACCGTCATTCCGTTTACGATTGTTTCGCGCTTT
>JBCCRH010000407.1:0-5359 GCA_039208045.1 Bacteroidota bacterium | reverse complement strand
CATTCTACTATTCCTACTACTTATAGTCCAGCTATCATCCCTCCAAACAGCAGCAGCCCAAGACATATTAGGTCGGTGGTACTCTAAAGTACAATTAGATACCCAAGAAGTACACTACCTCTTTGATATTAGAAAGAATGCAGCAACTTACGCTGGTTATCTCGATTTACCCAGTATTGGCAACTTCCGGATACCGCTAGATTCTGTTGGATTTGCAGGAGAGCAGGCCGTTTTTAGTCATAATAGTTTGGCAATGCGCTTTAGCGGAAAGCTCGATCCATTGAAGGATGAAATCGCTGGCTATTTGACGAATGATCAACGGACGTACCCATTGACACTCTCTCGGCACCCACAAGCAAAAAGGAGTCAGACCATCGAACTACCTCTGTCTTACCAGCAAGAAGAAGTCTATTTTTATAATAAGGACAGTATCCGATTTGCAGGTACGCTGACCTTGCCCCGAGATGTGGCGTCCCCTCCTGTTGTAGTGCTCATTTCGGGCAGTGGGCCTCAGAATAGAGATAGTGAAATATTGGGGCATAAACCGTTTGCCGTTCTAGCCGATTACTTGAGTAGGCGTGGGGTGGCGGTACTACGATATGATGATCGAGGATATGGAGCCTCTCAAGGTCAATTTCGACCTGCAACTAGTAAAGACTATGCCTTTGATGCCTTGGGAGCTGTTCAATTTTTGAAAAACTATCCCAACAAAACGTTTAGCAAGATTGGGTTGGCAGGCCATAGCGAGGGAGGAAATATTGCTCCTGTGGTGGCCACTATGGACTCCAGCGTTCAGTTTTTGATTTTATTAGCGGCTCCTGGTACTTCCAATTTTTATTCTTACTTAGTGTCTCTGGATCTTGTCTTGAAAGATTATCCGGAAACGTACGATCGTGATTTTCCATTCTTTAAATCGGTTTATGAAGATATGGCCTATATTAGCGATAAAGCCACACTAAAAGATAGCTTGCAGTCGAAGTTTGAGCGCATAGCCAAACTGATGGCAGAAGAGGAATTTACCATTTATGGTGGGAAAGAGGGGTATATAGCAAGCCAAGTTGGCTATCATACTTCTGATTGGTATCACTATTATCTTCAGTTTGATATGACGGACTATTTGATGCAATTAGACATTCCTATTCTGGCATTAAACGGCAATCGGGATATTTCAGTAGAAGCCATTTTCAATCTCAATGGCATCGCGCAGACATTAACCAAAGCAGGAAATCAACAATTTGAAACAGTGATTCTCAAAGATGTGAATCACTTTTTCCAGAGCAGTAAAGATGATAAGATTGAAAGTGTCTACTTTAATGAGGAGACGTTTTCTAAAGTGGCACTGGAAAAAATGATTCAGTGGATTAGAGGGTTATAATCATTCACTAGTAGTAAAGTCAATCAAAAACGGTTTCAACGGAAAGCCTTTTGCTGATAAAAATCGATTGGTAGCATAGGATTGATATTGTCGCCCAGGCAGCAGCTTTACCGTAAAGGTAAACTCTAGTCGATCTTCAGAAAATCCTACTACATCTTGCACGCGCAGCACATTTTCTTCACCTAAGGGGCCAAAATCAAAGCCTCGGGTCTGAACATCCATAGGCTCAGAAAAGACCAATGTAATTTGAGTGAGACCTGGATCAACATTTGTACTCTCATTAGTAAACTGCTTCACGCGGAGCACCTCTGGTCTTGAACCTTCAAACGTTTTATACAATACTTGCAGGGAATCCGAAAGAAAATTAGTGCTATCAACTATTCGTTCAACTTCTTCTTCATTATTGTAATCCAGCTCTATTAAGGTCTTCACCGCTTTGAGCTTGTCCTCCGCATTTTCGTAGTAAATAGAGGCCATGGCATAGCCAATGTAATAGCCCAAATCAGCAGTTTGAAATTCATTATCTGGACTATTGTACAGCCAATTATATACTAAGCGGGGCCTAAACATATCTTCCTCAAATCGCGCTACCACTCTGTCTTTATTTTTTGGGCCATATTTCATTGCTTTCCAAGGCGATTCTTCCCCTGTAGTGATGCACGCGACAAATTCCGCCACTCCCTCATAGAGCGATAACGAAAGTAAATTGTACACCATTTCTTTTTGCTGGGTATGCACGTACTCGTGCACTACTAAAAACTGAAGATGATCAACTGGATTTATTTTGTAATACGCTTGTCGATACTCATCTAGCTCCGAGGTAACGATATTAATAGAGTCGCCCAGCGCATATTCCGTTCCCAGCAGTACCAAACTATCATAACCTGTTCCGGGAGCGCGATGTGCGCCCATCGTGTAGTAGATCGTAGAAGGCTGTAGGTCAGGATAGATCGCTTTAAGTTTTTTAATTCCTTCCCTTAATTCTTGATTATAGGCATCGATATTCGTAGTATTTCCCCGTAAGGAATTCCAGAACTTTGGCGCGCTAGTAATTGATTTTCGATATTCTTCTAGGGTATAATTTCTGGCTTGTATCATACCTTGTTGCCCTGTAGTGGCAGGTTCTACGAAGAGCTTTTGCAGGTATTCAATTTGCTTTGCAGAGTCTTGGGTGGTTTGAATCTGATCATAAGCCTTCCAGAAGTTATCAATATCTTCTGTTATAATTTTTTGGTCGAATTCATCCTTAGGCGAGGCTTGGCATCCCATTAGGATCATCAAAGAAAGTAAAGCGTAAATTGAGTTGAGTTTTATCATATTGTGTTTCTTTTTAAGTAGAACGTACGTGTGATTTAGCTGATAACCTTATTTATAACTCATTTCGTTCCTTATTGGGTTACAGATCACTTAAACAAAATGTATGTTATGCGCTATATATGCTCCTTCTTAATCATCTTGTTACCCATTTCTTCACTAAGTAGCCAAGCGCTAATTCAGATTTCTACGTCCAAAACCTATAAGGGAACAATTATTGCACAGACCTTTAGCAACTACGACATTGCTGCAAAGGCAGATACTTTTCCACCGGATAGCTCCACCATTAGTATACCATTGGTAGCAGCACCACAAAAAACAACAGTGAGAATTGGCCCATCATCTCCTGACCAGTATGCTCAGTTTCTTACGCTCCTGACCTTTGCAGGGGATTCGCTGCACCTGCACGTCGCTTTTGATACAACGCGCCAAAAGCCAGTAGTAACGTTTAGTGGAACTAATGCAGCAGGACACCGAGCCTATAACCAATTTCGGAGTAAACCACTCATCGAATACCTCCAAACGGGGCTAGCAGCTCCGCTTCCCCTGAATGGCTACACAGAAGAGATCATTAACCGCATCAAAAGCTATACTAAGGATTTAGATCAGCTTGTAGAAAGGCAAGATATTTCGCAAACGTTCCACCAGTTTGCTACCAACTCTATCCAACAGAGCATTAGCGGGCATTTTATCTCAACCATATTCAATGACGAAGATGCCCTCGTTTATCAGGCCCTACCGAAAAAAGATCGATGGGCGCTTGGGCAGTTTTTGATCGATTTTTCGACTTGTGCTGACGGCCAAGTTTTTCATGATGAACATGCTGCGCGTTTTGCCATCGCTGTACTCAGCTTTAAGCTTTTGCAACAACAACAGCTCTATTCTATTTTTGAGCTTCAAGACACCTCTATAATTTTAAGTAATAACCACACTATCGATGTAGGCATTCGCTTTCGCCCTATCCTTGCGGAACAGGATTCCTTTTTACAAGAATACTATTTGGCCTACTATTTACACTTTTACTACAAATCGCTGATAGACGAATCTGTGTTACCCTTGGCCGATCCACTAATGAGCTATCTTTTAGAAAAATTTCCAACTACCAAATACATAGATGCGATTATTGATGCAAGGGAGTTAAATGCGATGAGAATGGAAGAATTGAGCAATAGTCGTACTGCCATTACAGAAGTAGCGGTTCCTGTACAATTTTTTGAACGCTGGACGCCTCAGATCATCAGCGAAGCAGGAGAAGTGAAGAATTTCAGCTACGCTGATGCTGATTTTTCATTTGCCGAAAGGCTACTCTATATCGATATTTGGGCAACATGGTGCCAACCTTGTATGCAAGAGATGGCGTATAATTATCAAGCAGACAGCTTACTATATAGCTTGGGGGTTTCACGCGTTTACATCAGTATAGAAGACCCTGTTAACAGGTATGATGAGTGGCAACAAACCATTGATGATTATCATCTTGGTGGATTTCATGTTTTGGCGGGAAAAGACTTGAGGGACTGGCTGTTCAAAAACTTTGGGAGTGGCAATACGATGCAGATTCCACGTTATCTATTAATGAAAAATGGAGTAGTAGTGGAGCGCTTTGCGCCGAGTCCTAGTAGATTGACTGAATTAGAAGCCACAGTCAGAAAGTATAATGATTAGCCCATATTGATTTTGTCTTACTCTGCGTTAAGCATTTAAAAAAAGAACCCCGATGGAATCACTCACGGCTGGTCAATATACAGGGGATGTTATTCATCGCCTCTCTTTTGAAGATGTCTTTATCACGAACACGCTTTATTCCGATCAGGAAAGTAATCCCAACTGGCATTATCATGAAAATCTACACTTGTGTTTTGTTTTTCAGAAAGGGAAAGCTGATACAAGAAGAGCTACTACGTATACTGCGAAGGGGGGAAGCATTTTTTTCTATCATGCAGAAGAAGAGCATCGCTGGATAGCGCCTAATCCTATTTCTAAAAGCACTAATGTTGAGATTGGCCGCTCTTTTTTAACTCAATACGGAATCAACGAGCTGGAAATCAAGGCTGCTATTGAGCAAAAGGTAGATGCTAAAGCCCTCATGCTGCGCATTCAGAAAGAATCGCTAAGCGGAGAAATAGATCGTTTTACGAATATACAGGCACTACTATTAGAGCTGATTACTTTTCCTATGCCCCAAAGGGATGGTGGAATCCCTAGATGGGTAATAGGACTAAAGGCTTTGCTGCATGACAATTGGAACCAGGAATTATCCCTCGCTGAAATCGCTCAAATCATACAAGTACATCCCGTTACTATTTCGAAGCACTTTAGAAAATATTTTCATTGCACCTTAGGCACTTACCGCCGTAAGCTAAAAGTTGAGCACAGCATTAATTTTATCAAACATACCACCAAGTCGCTCTCTGAAATTGCTTATGATTGTGGCTTTGCAGATCAAAGTCACTTTACCAGAAATTTCAAAGCTTTAACTGGTTTTTTACCCAATGCCTTCCGAAAATTGTAGAAAATTTTAGTAACAGACAAAGAATAAGTTCCGCATTTTGGCAAGGGGATTTTGCTCTAAGACAAGGCGAAAAACGCAGACGATGCCCAGCATCGGCGAGGCTTTTCAACGCAGTATTAGAGCAAAAGAGCCAGCCATAAATCGAGAAGTTATTCTTT
>JBCCRH010000406.1:0-5394 GCA_039208045.1 Bacteroidota bacterium | reverse complement strand
TATTGGCCCTCACTCTTCACTCGTAATCCGTCAACCAAAACACTTAAACCCCAAAACTCCTAAAACCCAAAACAATACAACTCAACCACCAAATCATTCTGCTCGACTAGTGTTTTTTCCGAAAGGAAGATTTTCTTCACTACCCCAGCCATGGGCGCCGTAATCGTAGATTCCATTTTCATGGCTTCAATGATGAAGAGCGGGGCGTTAGCTGCTACTTCCTCCCCTTCTTTAACCAAGATTTTAGCGAGACTGCCCTGGAGTGGAGAGCCGACCTCATTTTCCCGCTCTGCCTTCCGGTGCACCACTTTTGTTGTGGGAATCTTCTCATCGATAAGTGGGATAGAACGGGTCTGTCCGTTGAGTTGGAAGAAGACTAGGCGACGGCCCTGATCGTCGGGTTCTGTCATATTGAGGTACTTGATCAGTACATTTTTGCCAGGATCGAGGGCAACGATAATTTCTTCATTTGGCTTTAAGCCGAAAAAGAAAGACGTAGTAGGCAGTACCCGAACGATACCGTATTGGTCACGATGCGCTTTGAAATCGCGGTAGACCTTGGGGTATAGTCGGTAAGAGAGGAAATCGCGTAGGGCAAGATTTTCGCCAAATTCCTTTCGGAAAGCAGTTAGCTCTTCGTCAAAATCAACGGGGGCGAGGTGAGCATTGGGACGCTCGGTGTAGGGAGCTTCGCCTTTTAGGATGAGCGACTGTATCTCGGAGGGGAAGCCGCCTTGTATTTGCCCTAGGTCACCTCGCATGAGGGCTTTAACGCTGTCTGGAAAATCGAGGGTAATGCCTTTGTCTATAATATCGCGTTTGCTGAGTTTGTTGGCGGTCATAAACATGGCCATATCTCCTACTACCTTGGAGGAAGGCGTTACCTTGATGAGGCCACCAAATAATTCATTGGCCGCTTTGTAGTTAGCTTTGATTTGCTCAAATTCTTCTTCTAGGCCCAGCCCTCTGGCTTGCGGGCGTAGGTTGGAGTACTGCCCACCAGGGATTTCGTGCTGATAGACTTCGGCGGTACCCGCGCGCAGCTCGGTCTCGAATGGATAGTAATACTGGCGTACGGCTTCCCAGTAGTTGGAGAATTTATTGAGGGAGCTTAGATCAATGGGTTGCTCCCGCTCATGGCCTTCCATCATAGCCACTACTGAGTTGAAGTTGGGCTGTGAAGTCAAGCCTGACATAGAGCTGATCGCTACATCTACCACATCTACGTCTGCTTCGATGGCCTTCAGATAGGTCGCTGCCTGGATAGAAGAGGTATCGTGTGTGTGTAGGTGAATCGGTAAATTGACCTTCTCTTTTAGCTCTGATACTAATAATTCTGCCGCCAGCGGCTTGAGTAAACCCGCCATATCCTTGATGGCAATAATATGTGCACCGGCATCCTCTAAACGCCGAGCTAGATCGATATAATATTGTAGATTGAATTTGGTCTTTGCCGGATCGGTAATATCGCCCGTGTAGCAGATGCAGGCTTCCGCCAATGAATTGGTACGCTCATTTACGGCCTTGATGCTGGTTTTCATCGCTTCCAGCCAATTCAAGGAGTCAAAAATGCGGAAAATATCGATTCCAGTTTCGGCAGCTTCCTCGATAAACTTCACGATTAAGTTGTCGGGGTAAGCGGCGTAACCGACAGCATTGGAGCCGCGCAAGAGCATTTGGAACAAGATGTTGGGAATCGCTTGGCGTAATAATTCGAGGCGTTTCCAGGGGCATTCTTTCAGAAAACGGAGCGATACATCAAAGGTAGCACCACCCCATACTTCCATCGAAAATACATTATCAGCATGATGGTGGGCGTAGCTGCGAGCCACTTTGAGCATATCGTAGGTACGCATGCGTGTAGCTAATAGCGATTGGTGGGCATCGCGGAAGGTAGTATCGGTATACTGAATAGCTCGCTCTGCTTTGAGCCATTGCACGAAGGCGTCGCGACCCATCTCTGTCAGGCGATCTTTGGAGCCCGGACCCGGTGGCATCCATGGGTCGAAGTCTGGGACTTGGGGTTCTAGGAATACCTTGGTGTCGTCTTTGTACTTGACATCTGGATTGTCATTGACGATTACCTTAGCTAGGTAGCGCAACATTTTGGTAGAGCGATCTTGCCACCGAGGGGGTACAATCAGCTCTGGGTTTTCTTTAATAAAATTGACAGTGGTAGCGCCAGAAGTGAAAGTCTCATGCTGCAATAGGTTGAGTAGAAAACCAATATTGGTGTCCACCCCTCTGATGCGGAATTCTCGCAAGGCGCGGTGCAAACGTTCAGAAGCGCCTTTTAAGGTACGCCCCCAAGCGGTCACTTTCACTAGCATACTATCGAAGAATGGCGAAATCTTTGCGCCAGGAAAGGCACTTCCCGCATCCAAACGAATACCCATACCCGAAGCACTTCGGTAGGCAATGAGCGTGCCATAGTCGGGCTTAAAGCCCTCTGCTGGATTTTCGGTGGTCACCCGGCATTGGATTGCTACACCACTAATTTGGATGTCCGCTTGGTCTTTTATAAAAATAGTTTTGTGCGCTAAGGGGTAGCCCATCGCAATCAATATCTGAGTGCGCACTAGATCAATCCCTGTTATTTCCTCGGTGACGGTGTGCTCTACCTGTATCCGAGGATTAACTTCGATGAAGTAGATATTTTCAGCGCTATCTACCAAGAACTCCACGGTACCTGCATTATTGTAGTTGACCGCTTTCGCTAAACTCAAGGCATATTGGTAGAGCTTTTGCTTGGTCGCATCGGATAGCGTCATGCAGGGGGCCATTTCCACTACCTTCTGAAAGCGGCGCTGCACGGAGCAATCCCGTTCGTACAGGTGTACAATATTTCCATAATTATCGCCCAATACCTGCACTTCAATATGCTTAGGGTTGTCGATAAATTTTTCCAAGAAAACCGTATCGTCGCCAAAGGCCGTTTTCGCTTCGCTTCGCGCCTCTTTGTACTGCACGATCAGGTCATCTTCATGACGCACCACTCGCATGCCTCTACCCCCACCACCAGCTGCTGCCTTCACCATCACAGGAAAACCGATTCGTTTGGCTTCCGCCAAAGCAATACTCGCATCAGTCAATGCAGCCTGGCTATCCTCAATCAAGGGTACCTGTACCTCGCGCGCCAACTTCTTAGCGGCTACTTTGTCTCCCAAACGCTCCATCACCTCCGGCTGCGGCCCTACAAATACAATCCCCTCTTCTCGACAGCGGCGGGCAAAGTTGACATTTTCCGAAAGAAACCCATAACCCGGATGAATAGCATCTACTTTATTGTGCTTTGCCACTCGGATGATTTCTTCAATATCCAGATACGGCTTTAGTGGTTCGTCTTTAGCGCCAATTTGGTAGGCTTCATCCGATTTGTAGCGGTGCAATGAGTAGCGATCTTCATAGGTATATATAGCAATAGTACGTAGCTGAAGCTCTGAAGCTGCTCTTAATATACGAATAGCAATTTCACCCCGGTTAGCTACCAGGATACGTTCGAATCGTTTTACCTTTCCTGTCATCTCCTATAAATTAATGTTCGTTTGTTTGGCAAAGGGCTTTATTTGGCAAGGATGGGAAATCAGGGTCAAAAGATAGCCATATTTGTGAGAATAGAAAAGAAATCACTCCACAATGGGTTGCAATCCTCCTTTGTGGATGGTGAAGAAAAAAGTGGTACCCATACCTGGGGTGGATTCTAGCCAGATATTTCCATCGTAAAGCTCAACTACTTTTTTACAAAGTGCTAATCCAATACCTGTGCCACTATAATTTTGTTTATCAAGACGCTGGAAGATTCGAAAAATATTTTCGTGGTAATTAGGGGCAATTCCAATGCCGTTGTCTTTTACGAAGAATTCGTAGTGCTGATCACTATCTCTTACGTTTACCTCAATAGTAGGAGCCCTTGATGCTGCTCTGAATTTCAGTGCATTTTGGATGAGATTCTGGAATATTTGTTGGAAGTGTATTTTATTGCCGTTGATTGTTGGTAGTGCGGAAATCTTCAAATGTGCAGAAGTAGACTCCAATGTTTGTGCCAGTGAATGTTGGATATTCTGCACAATGTCGTTAAGGTTTTGTGGAGCGACTTCTGGGGCTTTTTCGTCGAGGGTAGCGTAAAGGAGTAAGTCTTCCAATTGTCGGTAGAGATACTGAGAATTGTGCTCAACGAAATCGAGATAATCTTTTACATCGTCTTCAATGGATGCGTTAAGTTTTCGGCGCAGCAAAGCAGCAAAACTAGAGATGTTGCGCAGCGGTTCCTTTAAGTCATGCGCTACGATGTAAGCATATTCTCGGAGTGCTCTATTCTGTTGGGCAATTTTATCTTTCTGTTTCTCTAGGAGTCGAATCTGCGCTTCCTGATCGGAGAACTTTTTCCTAAGGTTTTCCGATTCTTCCTCTTCTACTATATTTCGATACACCGTTAAGCCAATCTCTTGCATCCTCAGTGCTTCCTTGTAGTTCCCTCTTTTTTTGTGGATGGCAGCCAAGTCTTTGCATACGTCAGCCTTCAATTTATTGAACTCAAATTCAATAGAGAGCTGTAAGCATTGCTCCAAAGCAGCTATGCCCTTTTTCTCCTGCTTGTTCTGAATATAAAGGAGGCCCAAGTCGTTATAGCCTCGTGTAAGGATGAAATTAAGACCATTATCTTTTGATAGGTTGATAAGCTGTTCGTTACACTCGATGGCTTTCGGAAAGTCATTTAACTTGCCATATATTTTTCTGAGGTACGACCATCCGTATGCTTCGCCACGCGCGTAGTTTTGTGCTTGGCAGTTCTTAATGGCTTCTTCTGTCAGGAGTAGTGCTTCTTCAAAGGCATTGCTCTTTACCAGTATATTGCAATAATTGAGGATCACACTGACAAGTAGCGTATCGTTTTTTACGCGCTTTGCCTTCTGTATCGCTTTTTTAAAGTAGAATTCCGACCGCTCCAGATTATTCTGATTGCGATAGATCACCCCTATTGTGTTGTAGGTAGAACCCTCCCAAAAGGGATCGATGAATTCTAATGCCTTCATCAAATACTCCAACGATAAGGTAAATTGATCTTTTCTACAGTAGATTCCTCCCAGGGCAGATAAGGCGCGCCCTTTAAATTTTGAGTTGTTGAGTAGCTCCGCTAAGCTCAGTGAATCTTCCAGCAACAGCTCAGCTTCATGGAAAGAGCCTTTGCTGAATTTTTGAATAGCTAGGGCCCATTTAGCTACCATTTCTCCCTCTTTATGGTTGACCGATTCAGAAAGTTCTAGCAGTTCTAAAGCAGCCTTGGTCACTTCTTCTGTCTCAATAGAAGGGTGAAACGAAATAAACTGAACCAACTCCTGCAGCCTTGCTTCCATAAATTAGAAACATTCAAATAAACAAACTATTCAATCCAAG
>JBCCRH010000405.1:0-5407 GCA_039208045.1 Bacteroidota bacterium | reverse complement strand
TCTAAAGAAAGAATGGCCGTATTCCATTTCCGCTGCGCGGAAATCAGCCCGTTGAGTGGCGAAGCAGGGGCGGTGAATGGAGCAGTGGGTAGCTCTACTTTTTTGACCCTAGTCAAAACGCCCGCTTTAAAAGAAGCCATGACTGCTTCACTGATAAGCTTCGGAAACTTAAATGGTTTTTCAACAAAACTAAGCGTACTCTTGAGTACCATGGCCAGCTCATTAGGGATGGGCGCAGGCTTGTAGGGCTGTGGCGCTGGAATGGGCTGGGTCTTCGGAGTAAAGTCAAAGAGTAGGCTCAAAATACCAGCTCCTCCCATACCATCAATAGCTACGTGATGAACCTTCGAAATAATAGCCACAGAACCAGCGGGCACTTGCGGAATATGGTCGAGGCCTTCCACGAAAGTGAATGACCACAGTGGGCGTGTTTGATTCAGCGGCTCGCTAAACACCTGAGAAGCAATTTTTCGCAATGCTTTCCAATCCCCCGGCTTGGGCAGGGCGATATGGTGAATGTGCATATCAATATCAAAGTGAGGATCATCTACCCAATACGGATAGTCGATACTAAAAGGAACATATACCAAGCGTTGCCGCAACTTGGGAATCATGTGGATGCGCGAGTGGATAGTAGCCTTAAATTTCTCAAACTGTAGCGAGCCTTCTATCACCGCCACCGCCCCAATGTGCATCGGACTGGTAGACGTCTCGGTATACAAAAAGGTGGCGTCTAGTCCCGAAATAGGGTTAATATCATCGTTGTTGAACTGTTTTAGTATCTTTCCTATCACTTTTGTTGAGTTTGAAAATTTAAATAGCTTTATCAGGGTCTTCGAAATATAAAAATAGGTTTTTAGACTTAATTTTAGTGAGATAAATGCAAAAATCACTTCTATAATGGCGATAAAGAAAGAAGAGACCGCCTCTTTTATGCTGCGGTTTAACCAAAAGATTTTTAATAATGAAAGCGGTGATCCACAGGTGCAATGGCGCGGCAACATCAGGCATGTGCAGGGAGGGGAAGAAAAGCGATTTTCCAATTTTGAGGAAGTCGTCAATTTTATTCAGAGCAAACTGGCCGATTTGACCATCCAGGCCATGGAAGATAAATCGCCCGAAGAGCAAAAAGGTATCCTCTCCAAAAGCTTCGACTTATGGAAAAAGATGGCGATTGAGGCTCCTAAAATGGTCATCGAAACTATCAAAGATCCTAAGAAGCAAGTCGCACAATTTCAGGATCAGCTGCAAGATCAAATTCACCAAATACAAGATGATATTAGCCAAAAGTTAGAGCTCGATTCTTGGCTCAGGGCTTCCAAGGCGGACTACAAGCAGGTGATGCAAAAGCTAGATGTGCTCTCTGGAGAGCTGAACGCGCTAAATAGTAAAATGGAAAAGCTATCAAAAAAACTGGATAAGTGATCGTAGCGGAGCACCAAATAGAAGCTATTCTAGAAAAGCAATCAACGGCTACCCTGCGGGTGCAGACCTTGGGCAACTTCCAGCTTTGGCGGCAGTCTGAGCCGGTGGATACTAAGGCTTGGGGTAGAGACGTGGCTCTACAGCTCTTCCAATTTTTTATTGCCTACCGCCATCGTAGGGGCTTACACAAAGAACAAATCATCGACCAAATATGGTACGATGCGGATAGTAAATCAGGGCAACAAAATTTTAAAGTAGCGCATCATGGAATGAATAAGGCCATAGAGCCCAACCGCAAGAGTCGAGCAGAACCTAAATACATCATCCGACAAGGGCAAAGCTACCAGCTTGACCTGCATGATATGTGGGTGGATGTAGAGGCTTTTGATCAATTAATTACGCTAGGTAATCAAGCCTTGCTAGAGGATAAGGCAGTGGCTAAGCGGGCCTATCGCGAAGCGATACAGCTATATAAAGGAGGGTTTCTACCCAATCGAATTTATGAAGATTGGTCAACGGAAGAGCGGGAGCGCATCCAGCTACTGGCCTTGGGCGCCATGATTAATCTGAGTGAGTTACTCCTCCAAGAAAACCCGCTGGAAAGCATTCGACTTACTCAAAAGGCGCTACAATTGGATGCCACTTGGGAAGAAGCCTATCGTATACAAATGGCGGCCTACTTGGAAAAGGGAAATCGCCCGATGGCTTTGAAAACGTACCAGCAATGCAAGCGGGTACTAGATGAAGAATTTGGCATTCAGCCCTTGCCGGAGACCAAGAAATTATTTGAAAAAATAAAAGCTATCCATTAACGATAGCTACGCCGGTAGAGCTTCCAATGCGCTCCGCCCCCGCGTCGATTAGCTGCCGGACATCCTGCGCAGAGCGTATCCCGCCCGAAGCTTTTATCTTTATCGTTTTCTTGAGGTGCTTACGCAAAAGGGCTACGTCTTCTACTCTGGCACCGTGGCCATTGATGCCGGTGGATGTTTTTACAAAATTAGGTTCTGACTCATTGCAGATTTCGCAGAGCTTAATCATCTCGGCCTCTGTCAGTAGCCCCGTCTCAATAATTACTTTTATGGTCTTGCCTTTTAGGCGAACAGCCGTACACATGCTATCGATGTCGTTCTGTACGTAGTTCCAATTCTGGTCTTTTACCGCACAGATATTAATCACCACATCTACTTCTTGCGCCCCATCCGATAAGGCCCGTTTAATTTCTTCCACCTTAGCCGGAGTAGTAGCGTAGCCCATCGGATAGCCAATAACAGTGGCTATTTTGACGGAAGTCTTCTTCAACTGCGCCACCGCGTTGGACACAAAAAAGGGAGGAATACAGACAGCTGCAAACTGATGCTCCTGGGCTTCCTTACAAAGCGCTTTCACTGCACCAGAAGTGGTGTCAGGGCGGAGTAAGGTGTGGTCAATATAGCTTGCAATGGCCATGTATAAGTAGAGTTTAGCAAATTAAATAACAAGATATTTCCAATATCTTCGTAAAGCCCCGCAATATATCATAAAAAACGGATACCTGAATTTTTATTGGCGATTAAAATAAAATAGACTTTAATCGGACAAGTCTTTCTCCTCTTAAAGCTTTTCGAAAAAACAATAATACCTTTGTACTAGGGTTCTGATTAGACTGTATGTGTTTGCTAAAAAAAGTTGACTTATTGATGATTAAACTGCTACCACTTTCGCTGTTCGTGCTACTCAGTTCGGTCTTGCTTTCGCAAAATATTCTTCCTTTGGGGCAATGGCGTTCCCACCTACCTTATAAAGAAGGTAAGATGGTGACGCAAAGCAGTAGTACGATTTACTATTCTACGGGTTGGTCGGTGTTGCTGCTGGATAAGACGGAACTGTCAACGGAGCGGCTTTCTAAAGTAGAAGGACTGAGTAATGTGGGGATCAGCTTGGTTGAGTTTAATGAGGCAACCGAAACGCTCATTGTCGTGTACGACAACAGTGTGATTGACTTGGTAGAAGAAAGTGCCGAGGGTAGGGATATTATCACGCTCAGTCAAATTGCTAACTTCAATAATTTTGTGGGGGAAAAAGTCATTTTCAATATCGATTTGGCAGCGGATGGCAATTCCATGTACCTGGCGGCTAATTATGGGGTTTCTCAAATTGACCTGAGCAAAAACGAATTTGTGTTTACCACCTTCACCGGAGTTGATGTGCTGGATGTACAAGTATTCGATGGAAACATCTACGCCGCTACAGAAGAGGGTATTTACCGCGCACCCCTGAATAATGTCAACCTCGATGATTTTGGTAACTGGCAGCTTTTGGGGGAGGACGAGGGCTTCCCAGTAGAATATAGCTCTAGTACGATGGAAGTATTTAATGGTACCCTATACCTGGGTATTGATAATGATATTTACACCTACCAAAATGGCCAGCTAGCGCTGTTTTATCAGCGCCCCGGCAATACGCTAGATTTTCTAAAAGCGACGGGCCTGCACCTATTTGCTGCTTACCCGATCTGCACTTCCGATGGCTGTAGTGGTGGTAATCTAGTCTATTTTGAAGCATCGGGTGCTGTTAATGAAATCCCTCGCGCTTGCTTTGCTTCGGTAAATGCAGTGGTGGAAGATGAGCAAGGGCGCATCTGGTTGGGTGATGAGGCGCGGGATTTTCGGTATCTGGAAGGTACCAGCGCTACAGAGTGTACCTTTTTGTCTTTCAACTCGCCCTTTTCTATAGAAAATAAGGAAATGACGGTAGCCAATAACCAGCTCTGGCTAGCTGCTGGTGGAGTAGATCAGCGCTTCTCTGCCCGCTTTATCGACCACGGCTTCGCCTCCCTGATTGAAGGAAATTGGAGCATTTATAACCGCCGCAATCGTGAAGAACTAAAAGGAGAAAATCCTGCGGATAATGCCAGAGGAGATGATTTATTTGACTTTATCACAGTAGCCGTGCATCCAGATAATGGGAAAATTTTTGCGGGCTCTTACACGGAGGGCCTCATAGAGTTTGATCCCGAAACGGATGAGATGATCCTGTATAATGAAAATAACTCTACCCTGGAAACAGCAGCAGGCGATATTACGCGAAGTCGAATTAGCAGCATCGCTTTTGACGACGAAAATAACCTTTGGGTAGCCAATCACACTGCCCGAAATGGAGCACCGCTCTCCGTACTGACGAACGAGGGATTTTGGCGCAATTTTTCTTTTACCGGTTCTTGTGCGGATACGGATGTTCGGCAAATTGACGTCGACCTTAATGGATACAAATGGATCGTAATGGGGAGTGATCAGTCAGGTATACTTGTCTACGATGAAGCTGATTTGGACAATCCTAATGACGATCGATGTCGGATTTTTTCGGCCAATAATAGTAACCTACCAACTAATAGTACTAATTGCTTGGCAATAGATTTGGACGGTGATATTTGGGTAGGCACTACTGAAGGCATCATCATTTTTGAATGTGGAGCCAGCGCCTTTGAGCCGGAGTGCCAAGGCTCGCGCCGGATTGTAGAGCAAGATGGCTTTAATGCCTTTTTATTAGATACAGAAGATGTACAGGCTATCGCCGTAGACGGTGCCAATCGTAAGTGGGTAGGTACCCGAAATGGGGTTTTCTTGCTTTCTGCCTCTGGTGAAGAGCAAATCCTGCGCTTTGAGGTATCCAACTCTCCCCTTTTTGACAACAACATTATAGATATTGCAGTCAATGACCAAACGGGAGAAGTCTTCATAGGAACTAACAAAGGCGTGCTATCCTACCAAGGAGATGCCACCCTCGGTGGCCGCGTCAATAGAGCAACGGTAGAGGTGTTTCCTAACCCAGTTCGCCCAGAATATGATGGCCCCATCGCCATTAGAGGCTTGGCGCGCGATGCTAATGTGAAGATTACTGATGTTAATGGGAAGCTCGTTTTTGAAACCACTGCCAATGGCGGACAGGCAGTATGGGACGGCCGCGACTACAATGGTCGCCGAGCTAGCTCAGGCGTATATTT
>JBCCRH010000404.1:0-5458 GCA_039208045.1 Bacteroidota bacterium | reverse complement strand
CCGTTGCGCGAACTGGCGCGCCAGCGCAAAGCCATTGTGGATAGTGAGTTGTATGTTTTTCCTACGCCCGAAGCCTACTTGGTAAGCTATCGGTCGTATGCAGGAACACGCTTTACAGGTAATGCCTACTACAAGGGAACGGATCGACCTTACGGTGCGCTAGTTTCATTTTATGTCAATGAAATCCTCAAAAAAGATGGAGAAGGAATGGCCGCAGCGGTGGATACGGCTATGGTTGAAGTACGTGCAGCGGGAAGTGAAAAAATGATTCGCCGCTTTAAAACGGCTATCAAAAAAGGAATGAATCGTATAAGCTGGGGACTCGAAATTGATGGGGTACGGATGCCCATGCAGCCCAAACCTGCTGTGAAGGATACCTTGTTTCCTGGAGGCCGCCCGGTGCTGCCCGGGACTTATTATGTGACGATTCGCTATGGTACGCTTGCGAAAACGGTACCTGTAAACGTAAATGCGGATCCCCGTATCCAGTTTGACGAAGCAGCCGTAGCTAATTTCTACGGTCAATGGGATGATTATAATAATAAAATAGCACAACTCACGGATGCTATGGACAACCTCCGTGCTTCAAAGCAACAGACTAAGCGCGTATTACAGGCTGTAGCCGAGCAAATGGAGGACCCTGATGACCTCAAACTCTTGCAGGACACGACTAAAGCCATCAATAAAAAGATCGATGCGCTAATGACCAAAGTAATGCAAGGTCCTGAAGTACAAGGCATCTTTAATGACCCGGACATGCTCAATTCCAAGCTATTTGAGGCAGGCGTCTTCTTTAATCCAGCATTTGGCACTCCCAACCCTGGTTTCCACGGTATCACCAAAAATCACATGAATGCCTTACAAAATATCGATAAGGATATATTCAAATTTATAGCGGAAGTGGATGACTTTGAACGAAAAGAATGGGCGGCGTATCGCCAGCTCGTCCGTCAGATGCGGCTGCAAATGCTTCCTGATTGGCCAGAGCTGAGGTAGTTAGATTAAAAAATAAGGGCTGCAAACCTTTCGGTAGCAGCCCTTACAATAGGCACGTTATTTAATCACTAGTTGTTATTGGTACGCAATCTCGTGTTGGTACCGGCATTTTGTTCTTCGTTTGTTGGTGTAAGCAGCACTGGCATATCTCCATCCGATACAATGATTTTAGTATTTGGAGATTTTGCTAGCTCTAGGAAGGCCTCAATCGACTTAAACTGTAAGATTTGACTGTTTAGCCCTTCTGCAATGATCTGTTGGGCATCTCTAACACCCTCTGCTTCAATACGTCTACGTTCCGCTTCGCTGCGCTCTTCTTGCAAGACGAACTCCATCCGCAGTGCTTTCTGCTCCGCCTCTAGCTTTTCCTCAATGGCTCTAGCTAGGTTACTTGGTAACTTGATACTTTTTATCAATACTGCTTCGATGGTAATTCCTCGGTCTTCTATGGTTTTGTGCATCTGCTCTCTAATCGCATTTTCAATGACGGCACGTTCACCAGTGTGCATATCTTTTGCAAAGTAACGAGCAGAAACATCTGCCACTGCTGATCGAAAGACGGGTAGAATAATGTTCTGTTCGTAATTGATTCCTATGGTACGTAATAAGTCAGGTGCTTTACTTCCTGCAATACTATATAGGATAGAAATCTCTGCTAGTATATTTAGTCCTTCCTTAGAAGGTAGATTAAGCCCTACTTCAAGGTTCTGTGTCTGAGTAGTGATCTTCACAATGGAAGAGGTAATGGGATTGAAAAAGCGCCAGCCTTCCAAATAAGGAACATCTGAATACTTTCCAAATTTACGCTTTACACCTACTTCTCCTTGGCGTACTACCGTACAGCTAGTGATCGCCATACTAAAAATGACAACTAAACAACTCCAAAAACTGATCCTTTTCATAAGCTTTATATTTTAGATTTGATTGATTTCGATTTTATTGATCAACTCGTAAGTCTAGTGTTGGAAGGTGGTCAAGTACTGGGTATTGATACCAAAATGATCGCTGTAGTCCACGCTCCCAAATAGGCTTAGGGGTATAGAATTTTTGAAATCTATTCTCCATTTCTTCATGCGAAATGGGTTCTTTAAAGTTCGTTAGGTTAGTCGTCAGCTGAACTTGCTTAGAGCGATCAATACTTAGGTTTAGTTGGAGTAAAGTTGCAGCGGGTTGTACTGCGTCTAATAGTTGTATCGTATTGATGCTATTAAAGTGTTTATGATTATCTGTGATTAAGTTTTGCTGACTCCACATCGCAAGTGGTAGCATACAAGTGACCACTAGAAAGATTATCCTTTTCATACTCATTGATTTATAGGTGAATAATTAATAGTGGTGAATGGGTGTAAAATGAAAATGATATTTAAAATCAAAAGGCACAGAAATATTGATGCTTCACTTGGCCCTTTTCAAAGCCTTTCTCCGCGCTTAGTTCTAAGTCGTAGCAAGCATCGGATCGATTGTTGACTAAAAGCTTAGCCAAACCTCTACTGTAGTAAGCTTCTGGGTAGCTATCCGACCAGTTGATTGCTAGGTTAAAGTCGTCGATAGCAGCATATGGTTCATTGAGTAGCAACAGTATTGTCCCTCTTAGTAGGTGTGCATCTGCATTAGGTTCCATTTCGCTATCTATGCCAGTGTTGATACTAGCTAGTGCTTCTGGAAGTCGGTTATTCACCTTATACACTAATGCTTCTAAAAAGAGGTGTTCTTCTGGGGAAAGTTGATAGTCTGCTTCTAAAACATCTAGCGTAGTCAGGCTAATGTCTAATCTTCCCAACTGTGCAGCTTCCACCGCTTTGTTAAGTTGAAAAAGCGATCCGTAGGTTGTGTGCCCGAGCATATCCTCATCAATCCTGGAATTAGGCTGAACTTTTGACATAGCCAGATTCGCTACTGGATGATCCGCATTAAACTTCAATAGCTCAAAGTGTCTAGTATAAGGATAATCTAACTCTAGCAGACGGTGAATTTGTACACCAAGATCGATTGCCCAAAAAGGAGCATCATTTTGATTTAATATGGGTTCGAGATAAGCAACTGCGGCTTCATAATCTTTGGCATCGATGGTTTCTTGCAGCTGATAAAGTAAATCGGTTTTTTCTATAATCTGATCTACATAAGTATCTACATGCCACTGTAATTGAAAATGTTGAAGCCACTTTCTAGAATTCAGGGCGATTAAATTTTTTCGGCTTTTTAAGTTAGGGTAACCTAGAAGGTCTGCAATATATGGGTTGAGTCTAGATGCGATTTCAATATCATCATTGGCTTCTTCTACTCGGCCAATTCTGAATTTGCTGATGCCGCGCTTTAGGTATGCTTCTGCAAAATTAGGGGAATGGATAATGGCGTTGTCGTAAGCAAGGATTGCTTCCTCGTATTTAGCTTTCCACATGTGTATGTCTCCGTCCTGCAAGTACTTTAGAACTCCATTTCCATAGATTTCTTGATTCTCCGTTACATTGGTAGGAAATAAATCTACTCTATTCACTTGGCTATTCAGGATAGTGAATGGCAAGGCAAATAATACACTTACTGTAAAGTGATAGATAATGTTTCTGGTGAAAATAATTTTGATGTTCATCATTACAACGATTTTTGATAGTTTTACTATTAAACGTCAACTATCAATAAAAGTTCGCAATGAAAAATAAAATATTTATCCGCTTTTAAGTAATTGATTTTGAATAAAAAAGGAATGCTATTGGTAAAAAGGGTTATACTTACTATTAACTATTTTTATCCTTCTGCTTTCTGGCTTTTTTCTGCTCGTTATTACTTTCGTAAATGGTGTAATTCTCGTATTTGACGGGATCTTTTTCTACCCAAATATCTTTGCCAATATTGCATAGCGTCACCATCTCATCGTAGAGCTTATTGCCCTGCTCGGTTCGGCGTTCGACAGCAATATCTCGATCGGCTACTTTGTCTTGCTGAATGTTTAGGGCATTTTCAAAGTTGCGGCACGCCTCTGTTACTCTGCTCACTACATTTTCATTAATACCTACTTCTGCCAGGAAATCCATTTGCTGACGAGCCACCCGCGCTACGCGGCGCGCACAAAAAATAAGCTGTGCATCAGTCATATCGCCTAGCTTTGCCGTGCCAAATTTGCGATAGCGCCCGCTTCGGTTGCTATACTTCATCGCTACGCGCGTCATAACCGACCGGATCGCTCCTTTTAGCTTTTCTGATGCTTGATACTTTTTATCAGTGGCTACCATTTGATCCCCTACCAATTCATCATCATCCGGCAGGCCTCGGAATTTATCGCAAAGGTTTTTAAATCCTTTCAATCGATCTAGTCCATAGCCATATTGCTCAAAGTGTTTGATGTCGCGGTGGGCGTATTTGATACGCTCTAAGCACTGTACATACAAGTCAGCATCAGGGAAGTTGTATTTGCGGTGTTCAGCCTGCTTTTTCATGTGTTTGAAATTTTTCTGCGCAGAGCATAATGCAGAAAAATTTCTGCACCCATGTAACCGCTACGCTCTCGCATGATCTTTTTTAATCATTTACTTGCGTGATATTATGATTAAATAAGATCATGCTCGTTTCATATATCTAAAATTTCAGGCAATCTATGATTTGTTTTTAGGAAAACCAAATTTGTTTTTTGAGAAACAAACTGTGCTATTTAGATAATATCATTTTACTCAGTTAGTATTTTCTTCTTTTTTTGATAAAATTGAGCTGCCTGGACTTAACGAGGACTTCACCGATACTACCTAATTTCCTACCGTATCAACACCCAAACACGCCATTTGAAATAATCCCTTAGTGGTTTTCCTTACTTTATCTTTTTCGACTTATCTTTAAATCATAATCATATACGGAAATCCCATTTTATTATAATCCATTTTAAATTTCATGAACATGTATTTAACAATGAAAAGCAAGTACGGAGCACTACATCCCATCTTACATCCCCAAATGGCACCGCCATGAGGGTTCATCCATTATTGATGATGTAGGATGTTGTAGTATCCACATTGGGGCAGATGGGCTTTTTAAGAAAGTTTATCTGCCTTTTTTGTTAAAAAGTGGAAGAAAAAGAAACATATTTAAAAAAAAGCAGTATAATCACATATCTACGGTTTTTCTTGATGGTTTATTATTATTTTTATTAATTCCTTTCCGGCATTTTTTGAGTGTGTACGCCGGAAGATTGAAAGCTTGAAGTGTTGAGTATCCAACCGGACTCGATAGAGCGAATTGAGTACCCAACGGAAACTTTCACCAACTTCAAAAGAAGGAAATGCAAAGAACTGGGAGTTTAGCTAAGCGCTGGACTCCCCGTTTTTTTTAGACTTGTTCCGCCAGCCATGAATAGTCGAAAGCGCAGCAAATTTTGTGCTGAACAAGGCGAAAAACACAGGCAATACCTACGTATTGGCGAGGCATTTTAACGCAGTGCAGGGTAAAATGTTGCCGCTTGCAGGCATTTAATGGCTGT
>JBCCRH010000403.1:0-5480 GCA_039208045.1 Bacteroidota bacterium | reverse complement strand
GGCGGCGCTTCCGGTGGCTTCACCGCCGCTAGAAAAGAAATTGTTGATATGTTGCGACAGCGCTCTAGACCCTACTTGTTCTCTAATACCTTAGCTCCAGCAATTGTCGGTGCCTCCATCAAAGTGCTCGACCTCATTAGCAGCAGCACCCACTTGCGCGATAAGCTAGAGGACAACACCCATTTTTTCCGTAAGGAAATGACCAACGCAGGCTTTGATATCATCCCCGGCGAGCACCCGATCGTACCCATCATGCTATACGATGCTAAGCTCTCCCAAGAGTTTGCCAATAAACTATTAGATGAGGGGATTTACGTTATCGGCTTTTTCTATCCGGTGGTACCAAAGGAAAAGGCCCGCATCCGTGTACAACTCTCTGCCGGCCACGAGCAGGAGCACCTAGAACGTGCCATTGAGGCATTTACGAAAGTAGGAAAAGAACTAGGCGTGGTGTAAATTGGGCGTATCCCTTATTGCTTGCGTGCTAAGCACTTTCCAAGCAAGCAATAAGGGTCGCTATGCTTCACAGCTCGCTATTCGCTCGGCCCTCCGGGCTGCTATCCGTTAGAAACAGATCGCACTATTCCGCAGCGCTTACGCGGCTCTGCTCTACCCCAATCATCTTTCCCTCGACCGACTGCTACCATTTATCGAATTAATTACTATTTTGAGTCAAGCTTTTGTTCATTTTGTGGACAGTACAATATCAAATGGATCAAGTCATTCCCAATCAATTCAAGCAGCGATTCTTCCAACTGGCTAACCAAAGTGTGGTCTACCACATCACCTTTTGGTTTATTCTGCTATGGGTCTTGATTGCAATCGAAGGGGTACAACAAGGCTTTTTATTTACGCTGAGCAATGAACTAATCAATATTTTCTTCTTTATGCTCATTGTCTATTTCAATTTGAGCTACCTGATTCCCAATTACTTAACTAAAAAGCGCTTTCTGACCTACTGTGCCCTGCTAGTTGTCACAGCCATTATCTTGACCCCACTTAAGGTGATTATTTTCTACTTTAAATTCTCCGATCTACCCAGCCTGCAAGCCGATTTGGTAGCCAATCAAAACTGGCAATTCCTCATCACCTTTTTCATTGCTGGCACCTCTACCATTATTAAAATCATTACCGATTGGGCTAAGCAACTACGCGAACAGCAAGTGTTAGAAACGCAGACCATGCAGTCCGAGCTGCGCTTTCTAAAGTCACAGATCAATCCGCACTTCCTTTTCAATACGCTTAATAACCTATATGCGCTTACGCTAAAAAAGTCGGACGAAGCGCCAGATATCGTACTGAAGCTCTCCGAAATGATGCGTTATATGCTGTACGAATGCAACGAAAAGAAAGTACTGCTCAGTAAAGAGGTCAATTATATTAAAAACTATATTGATTTGGAGCTACTCCGAAAAGGCAAAAATGCAGCTATCAATTTCGAAGTAGAAGGCAACGTAGCAGACCAGATGATCGCCCCACTCATGTTTATCCCATTCTTAGAGAATAGCTTCAAACATGGGCTCAGCAACCAGATTACCAAGGGCTTCGTAAATATCCACCTAAAAGCCGAGTTTGACGAAGTGAGCTTTTTCATAGAAAATAGCAAACCCGACACCATGCCCATTCCCATACATGGCAATAAAAAAAGCGGAGGCATCGGCTTAGTCAACGTACAGCGCCGCCTCAATCTCCTCTACCCCGACCAATACGAACTCAAAATATCAGACACCCCAAATACCTATACCGTCAATTTGAAAATTAATCTAGATCGATAAAAACCAAGGCTAAACGCATTGAAATGAAATCTATCCTGGTACAAGCTTTACATGGTGGCGGATGCCCGAACAGGCACTGTTTGACGGAGGAGTTTGCCTGTTCTAGCGTTTTTGCTTCGTTTTGGGGCAATGCCAAAATGAAGAGCCCAGCCGGCTTGAGGCGAAAGCCAGACAAATGCGACCAAGTTCTACTAAACCCTCTAACACTAAAAGTAGAAAAGCTTTTAGCCTAACAAAATCCAATACTTATGGTAAATGTTATTATTGTAGATGATGAACCCCTTGCTCAAGACGTTTTAGAAACTTATGTAGAAAAAATCCCTGAGCTCAACCTAGTGCGCAAATGCAACAATGCGCTAGAAGCCAATGACGCACTAAAAAATGAGGATGTTGATTTGATGTTTTTAGATATCCAGATGCCCCAACTCACCGGTATCGATTTCTTAAAAACGCTTTCCCGGCCGCCACTGGTAATTTTTACTACGGCCTACCCCAACTATGCCATCGAAGGCTTTGAACTCAATGCTATCGATTACTTATTAAAGCCTATCTCCTTAGATCGTTTTATGAAAGCGGTCAACAAAGCAATGGATCAGCTGGAATTACAAAATCGAGAAGTGACGGTAGCAAGTAGTGAGGGCCAAGATAGTAGTAAATACATTTTCGTTAAGGCGGATAAGAAGCTTATTAAGGTCAATTATGATGACATTATCTATATTGAGGGCTTAAAAGACTACGTGATTATCCGCATGGATAAAAACAGAATTATTACGCTTCAAACCATGAAGAGCCTGGAGGAAAAACTACCTGCTGGTATCTTCAAGCGCATCCATCGCTCCTATATCGTCAACATTAATCGGATCAATGCCATTGTAGGAAACATGGTAGAAGTGATGGAAAAAGGCCAAGCCAAGCACTTGCCTATTGGTAAAAACTATCGAGATGAGCTATTAGCGATTATCAATAAGAATCGGCTGTAATGTCCCGGTCCCTGCTTCCTGTCCCTATTCAACAGCGGATAGAAGCCTTTTTTGCTAAAAAGGTGACGGCCGCTCAGCAAGTACACGGAGGCAGCATCAATGAAGCGCTCAGCATTCAGCTTGGCAAGGACATCTTTTTCTTAAAATACAATACCGCCTCCAAGGCCCATGCAATGCTCCAAGCAGAATGCATGGGCCTTGACCATTTAGCAGCAACGAATTGTATTAAGACGCCTGAAATCATCCTACTCGATCAGGTAGACCGCTACAGCTTTTTAGTCCTTGAATTTATCGACACCATCGCCTCCACAACCAAGTTTGAACTCACTTTTGCGCAACAACTAGCTGCGCTACATCAACAAACTAACACCTATTTCGGTCTCGATCATTCCAACTATATCGGCCTATTAGAGCAACAAAACAACCAGCATTCCAATTGGATTAGTTTCTACACACAAGAGCGGCTAAGCCCCCAATTTGAATCCGCCCTCGCCCAAAGGTATTTCGATAGAAACGCTACCCAATTATTCGAACGCTTCTGCCAAAACCTAAATGAGCTCATCCCAGCTGAACAACCAAGCCTCATCCACGGCGACTTATGGAGCGGCAATTTCCTGTGCAATCTACATGAGGAGCCCATACTTATCGACCCCGCCATCGCCTACGCCCACCGCGAAATGGATATTGCGATGAGCCTCCTCTTTGGAGGACTTAGCGATCGATTTTATCACGCCTACCACGAGGCTTTCCCGATGGCGCCAGGTTGGGAAAATCGGATGGCTATTTTCCAGTTGTACTATTTGTTAGTGCATGTGAATTTGTTCGGTCATTCTTATGTACCAGAGGTGCTAAGGATACTCCAAAAATATGCGTAAAAAAAAAGTCGCTCACACGAGGCGAACGACTACTAGCAATGATTATAATTCCACGAATATAAAAAGCAATGAATGTCTAATTTAGTTAGTAGTGAAACGGATATACAACTTTGTTTAGTATATGTGTTTCTTACTAATTGCTCACTTCGACTTCGCTCAGTGAGCTACTTCGGCTGCGCTCAGGGAGCATAGCCGAGATCTTGCATCGAGCGCAGTCGAGATGCTATCGCAATACCTCCACCTTCCGATTAATCACGCCATTAGGAGCGTGCACGCTCAGTAGGTAAATGCCATTGGTCAATTGCTGGGTGTTTAGTTCTAAGTGATTCGTCTGAATATTTCCAGAATCGAAGACCTGTTGACCTGTTAAGGTAAATAGTACTACCCGCTCGAAGTCTTGCCCGCCATTTAGGTGAACATTGAGCATATTAGGTGTAGGATTCGGATAGACGATTAATTGGTCGTCACGGAGTTCTTTATTGAGCTGCTCTTCCTCCTTGTCTAAAACAATATGTATCGTAGCTCCCCCCATCTCAATTCCAAATTGTTGGCCTTGACCATTCATGGCTGTAGCTACGCCTCCACCGATATTTATTGCTAGTTCGTCTTCATCCGTTCTAATCCCAATTATATCGTCTTGTATAATTAGTTGAACCTTACCAATTATCCCCTTTCCACTAGCTGCATTGCCACTAGTACGCGTAAATCCAGCCTCTGATAGACCATTACTATGGTTTTTAGTCATATAAAGTACAGGAGAGTTGTACGTCAACCAACTATTATCATCAAAAGAGATATCAACACTCTCACCTACAAAAAAGTCAGGATTGTAATTAAACGGAAAGACAAAACCATATACATCCACCGCTGGCTGGTTGTCATTCCCTAGCTTCATATCCAACTCAATCAAATCACCAGGGCTTGCAAAAATAGTGCCTGTCAATTCAATGGCATACTGGTTAAATGGCACGCCATTTGAATATAAAGAATGCGTCAATCCATAAAAATCACTGATCGCAGAAGTATCGGTTCCCATAATGATACTATCGCCATCCGTATCTAGGTGCTTAATATTAAGCTCCATATTCTCAATCTCATTCTCCCAATTATCTCCAAATTGGCCATACCATTGTGTCAAATTGATTTCACTGCGAGGTACCCCAATCTTACCCATTTTCAGACCAAGTGGCATCAAATCTTCCATATTGACCACTCCGTCAAAATTGGTATCCCCAGGCCAGATGCAATCCCCAAAGCAAGAAGGGTTAATACCGTCTCCAATATCTAAAATTTCGACCTCAACCTTCACGGACTGCTCATAGACACAGTTATTATCATCCAAGACGCAATATTTAATCTCGAACTCATCTGTTCCACTAACAACCCCTAAATCTGGCGTGTATACAATCAAGTTGAAGCCAGAAACTTCCTTCCCATAAATAGATACATCTTGCTGGCCTTCGAAAAATTCCACTTGCCCTAACTCGCCTTGGTCAACAATTTGGAATCGGAAATCCTGTATAGGAACATTATATCCAATGACCAGTGGCGTGAGTTTTGGAGTACTCATAAGGAATTTAGAACCTGCTGGCTCAAAATTGCTTACGAAAACGTAAACTGTTGCAGTTTCAAAGTCTTCATCACAAAGTGGAGAATTGATACGATAAGTAAATTTATATACCCCAGAAAAGCCTGGACTTGGCTGATAGGTAATCGTTCCTTTAGGCCAGGAGGCTTCTGTAATCGAACCAAATTGAGGTTGGCTTACTACAGAAAAACAACTAGAATTTAGACCAAACTTATCATTCTCTAATACATTAAACTCAATGGAACTATAAGAAGAAGTATAG
>JBCCRH010000402.1:0-5519 GCA_039208045.1 Bacteroidota bacterium | reverse complement strand
TCTAAAAAGTCGACCTGACCGTCATTGTCATCATCTACGTTGTTATTACAGATTTCTTGGGCCAGGAGGCCACCACACAGGCAGCAACAGAGCAGTGTTAGGTGCAAATATTTTTTCATGGGATTAGTGGTTAATTTCTACTAATTTAATCACTAATCCACTCACTCCCGCCCTTAAGTTAGGCTAGAATCAAGAATTGCTAATTTTTTGTCAATTCTTTAATTAGTTCCCTAATATGCGCTCAACGCCTGAAGCTACCGTACCAAAGCTACATCCCCACTCAGCAGTTCTCGCCCTGTACTCAATTGTACTTGCACTACGTAGACATAGACCCCACTAGGCAAGTCCGACCCATTGAAGGTGCCGTCCCACCACCGATTAGCACCGCTCTGCTCAAATACCAAAGCACCCCATCGGTCGTAAACTTGCATCGTCAAAACCAGCACTTCCTGATCGGAGGTGAAAACTTCAAAAAAATCATTGACTCCATCGTCATTAGGCGAAAAGGCATTGGGAATGTATATTTTCTCTTCAGGCCGGATCGTAATATCTATCTCATAAATGCCGGTGCATCCGGTAATAGTATCCGTAAGCGTAGCTTGTAGCATCGTACTTTCACGGAGCTGCGCCACAGGATCGGGGCAATTGGCACAGGATAATGAACCACTGGGGCTCCATTCGATCGTAAGATCACTAAAGTCGGTCAAGCCTAAATCGATTGGCAAAGGGCGGTTGGCAAAGCTGGAAAGCATCAACTGGCCACTTAGACCAGTGTCTATCGTATTTTCTACCAACAATAACGTATCTAATAAAAGGCAGTCCTCTTCAGATTGGATCACTAACTCATACACTGCTGGAAGTAAGTCGAGCAGGCCGGAAGGTTCCACTACTTGCCCATTAAGGGCTAGCTGCAAAAGTGCATCGGACGGATTACCAATTAAAATAGCACCATTAGGGTTGTCACAAAAGGCAGATATGGCGCTTGCGCTAATGTCAGGCTGAGGAAGCGTACTAATCTCATAGGCTTCCTCTACCGTACAGTCTAAGTCATCCGTCACGCGAAGAAGGTAGGTACCATCTGCTAGGTTTTCGACCAGCGCTGCTGTGCCGAGCACTTGCCCCGTATTTGCACTCAGCCATGCTGTAGTAAAGGGGCCTTCGCCCAAAATACTGAGCACCTCCAGTATACCATTTTGCTCATCAGGGCAACTATTATTCACTACTTGCACGTCTCCAATCGTCAATAAAGGAACCTCTTGGATGGTGAAAGGTAAAGTAGCTGCACACTCCCCAGTACCAAAGGTATTAGATACAACTACCGCATACTCTCCAGGCATCAAATTATCGAGTGTAGCAGCTGTACCAAGCAGATTGGCCGATCCGTCTAGCCAATTAATAGTCCAATTGGGGTCAGGCGACAAGAGCGCTGCTGTGCCAGTAGGAGTGGTGCAACCCGCATCGGTAAGTGACAGATTAGGGGTAGGCTCTTCGAGTGCTTCTATGGTTACAGTAGTTTGTGTAGTACCACAGGCTACCGTGAAACTGGCTACTAGCACCGTATCCTGAGTCACTTCAATAGATAAAGAAGTCGCATCCGAAATCAATTGCCCATCGGTCGTTTGCCACTCCGTTTGAACCCCAGCAGGCACGTCTACAGGTAAAAGAGTAGCAAGCGCTCCCCTGCAAACCCCACTTGGCGCTTCCACCACTATCGGATCGAGCCCTTCTGGCGAGACCACTATTTCAAACTCAGCAGACTCACAGCCATCAGTAGCAGTAAGCGTATAAGTGCCCACTTCTGTAACCGTGATACTACTTGTCGTAGCTCCCGTACTCCATAATAAATCAGCGCATTTATTGGTCTGCACGGAAAGCGTAACAGAATCGGTTGCACAAATACTATAATTGGTTGCTCCACTAATCGTTAGTGGATCGGAAGGGCGAAAAAAGTAATGATTAGGATAGTTAGGGATGCTAGATGCAAAGCCCGAAAAGATGGTGTTCGGTACTTCGTCGATAGCAATAAATTCAGGATCAACCGTGGGATTAGGCCCATCAGGACAAGTAATTGCGCCCAAGAAGCCAGCGACATCCCGAAAGTAGATCGCATTATTTGGTCCTAATTGGAAGGGAGCCGCTATAACCGGCTCATTCAAGGTATAAGAGCCTACCTCTTCAAAAACGCCACCGCTAGCCAGCGTACTCAGGTCTAAGCGGATAAACGTTCGTTCTGGTGCTCCAACTTGTTCTTCTTGTAGATAATAAAAGTAGCGCCCAGAGGGGGAATATTCCCCACCGATAAACCTTCCTTGTGGTATACGTGTTCGGCTCGACAACACCCCAGTGGCAGGATCAAAATCGGTAAAGACCACCGATTGAGTAGACCACTCACTAATTTGTCGCCTAGTAGGAGAAGCTTTTACATAGAAAAAGAACTCATCAAGGGCAGAAGGAAAAAGATAAGAACCTGCTTGCTCCACGCCATCTTCTGTGGCAGCAAATACTACAAACTCTCGGTTCTGAAAAGCGCCATCTCGAACAATAATAATCCAATAATCCTCTCCATTATCATGCTCAATAGCCGCCATAAATTCATAAGTCGGAACGTACAAGCGCTGATCGGCAAGTACTACGGCTCCATCTCCTCCATTAGCTGACATATCGATCTCAAAATAGGACAAGCCCCTTCCCTGTGGTTGCCCTGGAATATTTCCATCAACATCAAATTCAAATTCCTCCATGGTAAACATATAATAGTTGGTGGTAGAATTTGGTTTTTTGACAATAACACAGGAGTTCGTTGCGCTGTACCCTCCTCCTTGTGTGCCCATCATATCATACATGATAGCTCCATCGCGCTCCCAAATAATTCCCGGATTTTCTCCTGGCATGGGCTGTCTTCCACCACCATTAGAATAGAAAAGAAGATTCCCGTCTTCATCACAAATCGAGCTCCCCCCCTCGGGGCTCCTCATGGCACTCTGAAATATAGTAGGTGGATTGGTATTAAAATCTACACCCGCACCAGCGCCAAAATGCCAACTATTACCCCGTTTACTAAAGCAGTCACAATCTGCTAAATCGACTTGGCCATCGTTGTCATCGTCTATATTATTATTACATATTTCTTGCGCATAGAAGCTGGTGGGTAGGCACAAAAAGAACAGGTACAAGTAAACGAGTCGGTTCATAGAACTAGTGATTTTGTACCTATCAATAGCAATCCCGATAAATTGTTCCTCTCCATTAGGGTCAGAATCGAAAACTGCCAGTTTCCGGTCAAAACTGGCAGTTTCAGTAGTATTTATCAACTAGTACTAATCACTTAAAGCGATAACTCCTTCATGGCCAAGCGAATCTCCTCAATCAAATAGTCAAACTCATGCGTATTCGGGAATACTGCAAGAATGTCCTGCGCACTCTCTAGCTGATGCGTGAGCAGTGCTTTGGTATCGGCAGGCAAAAAGCGCTCCCAGATCAAATGCGCAAAAGCCCGAACATTTGGCGAAAAAGCCAACAGACCAATGCCGGAGTGGATATGGAGAAGCGCCTGTAAAATCTGGGCGGCATCCTCATCGTGAATACCCTTGGTATAGCCTTCATTGAAGCGCGTAGCAGCTGCTTGTTGCACCTCTTCCAAAAGGCTCGACTCTAAGCTATCCCCCTGTAAATCAACAGGATCTATCTCTTTCCCTACCCCCTCTTTGAATAGCTGATAGGCCAAATATTCGGCGCGGTACAAGGCTTCATTTTCAGAAATCAGCGCTTGATTCCAAATTTCTTTCGTTCCCGCTATTTGCTCATCTTCAATGCGCTCAAAAAAGTTGGTTCCCGTCAGGTGGTAGTACAGTTCGCCGTCTTGCTGCACAATGGTTAGGTCGAGGGGTTGTACGTTTACACTAAATGCATGCTTGCCAAAGCGCAGCACATTTTTGCCATCCACAAACAACTCTTTACGGTCGCGCAGCTGTCGGATACTCTCTTCTTTGATCGTTTTGAGCTGTGCTTGCAGCCCATCCGCTTTGTTATTATCGTTGAGATCAGTGAGTTGCTGAATAATGTCGCGTACCTTCTCAATCATTAGGTCTGCTGCAAAAAAACCATTGATCTCGCTCACCTCATTGAGCGTACTCATGCGTGTTTTTACGCCGCTCAGAATGCGCTCCGCCGCTCGTACGAGGCTTGCTGTGCGGTTATTGAGGGCTTCTACTAACTGCTTTTTACGCTGCTCAAAAGCGGTGTAGATTCCTTCTCTCTTTTCGGCCAAGGTCTCCACAAAACCATCATAATTGGAGAATTTGCTCTCCAACTCTTCCACCTGCACCATCAGCTTGGTCAAAAAGTCATCACACTTCTCTGGTGTAGTAGCTACATCTAAAAAGTTAATCAAGCCTTGATCCAGCAGCTTGAGCTGCGCCCCAAATTCAGCCTGTGCCTCGGTCCCCATCAGGTCTTTTAGCTTTCGCTTAATACCTGCTTTTACTTGGTTCAGACTCGCATACATACTCGAAATGTTATCGATAATGCGAGTGGTTTGCGTGGCATCCTCAATTTTGAGGTTACTGACAATATCAATGAGCAGCTGTAGTTCTTCTGCCGTATGGTCAATCGCCTCCTCTAGCTCTTCTGCTTCCTTAGCGGTTTTGACTTGAGCGATGAATGATTGATGCCCTTCTATCTTTGCGAGATAAGGCGCTAGCGCATCCGGCTCCAGCAAAAAACGAACACAGTCTTCCGATAACTTTTCACTTTTAATGACCGCCTCTTCTTCGAGCTGCTCAATGAGCTCCGGATCGTTGTAGCGCAACTCCCGCAGGGAAATGATCTGCCCACGCATCTTCCTAAGCTGCGCCAAAGCTTCCACAAATAGGTCGACACTATCAAACGACTGCCGCTGCACCTTCTGAAAAAGATCAAGTGCTGCTGTACGCACCCGCTCTAGTTCTGCCTCTGTATTGCGCTGTATGTTGAGCTTTTTCTCATACTCTTCAATAGCAGCACTAGCCGTGGCCTGAATTTGCAATAGCGGCTCGTGTAGGGAAAAAGCCTCCTGCTTATCAATCCAATAATAACTATCCAATATATCGGTACACTTCTTGGCTAGGTCATTGTATAAATCCGAGTAGCTATCGTCTTTTCCGACCAAGATGAGGATTTCGTACGCTTCTGCCATAGCACGTACAATATCTTTGTTCCCCACTTTATAGAGGTAAGAATCCGTATACTCCGAAGGTACCTGCTCTCCTGCCACGAAAGGCGTTTGCCAAAGCTGCACTAAATGATGCTTGGTCGGCTCCTCCTCTGCTCTGAAGTAGGCCAATTCTCCATTGGGAAATAGCGTAAACCCATGGCAAATGATTGGCGTATTCACTTTCTGCTCTATCAAATTGTAGTGCATCAGCACGTAGGTGCCTTTCTTAATATTGTGAAAAACATACAGATAGTCCTCGCCATTGGGCGAGTTAATACGCTCTACAAAATGCTTATTACGCAGGTCAGGATCAAAAATCTTAAACTCC
>JBCCRH010000401.1:0-5566 GCA_039208045.1 Bacteroidota bacterium | reverse complement strand
ATAATTGCCAGTACTGCCTTTAGTCAGTTAGAAAAAATGGCGCTCTCCATCGATCAATATGAGATTAATGGACTTGACCCCAATGGGTACCGCCTGAGCGTGCAGTACAAAGACGAGGATGGAGAATCTACCATTATGTATATTTTTGGTAAGACCCCCGTGGGTTACAAGCTCATTGGACTCGATTTTGCTGGATAAAACGACTATTAATAACCTAAACCTATCCAAATGGGACATCATCTTATTACCATCGCTATTCAAGAACTGGGGGTGTTGGAAACACCAGGGCCGGAGCATACGGCTCGCATTATGGAATATGCCGAAGAAGCAGGCTTTCCAGATTATACACAAGACGAAATTGCCTGGTGCAGTCTTTTTATGAATTGGGTAGCCCTAAAGGGCAAAATGAAGCGCACCCATAAATTGACAGCGCGCTCGTGGCTCAATGTAGGCATCAATGTGGACGACCATCCAGAACCCGGAGATATTGTGATCTACTGGCGGGGTGCTCCCAATGACTGGCGAGGACATGTCGGTATTTTTATAGGCTATTCTAAGGACGGTTCTCGTATATATACGCTTGGAGGTAACCAAAATAATAGGGTTTCTATCTCTGCCTATCGGGCGAATCGGTTACTGGGCTTCAGGCGCTTAGAGCAAGCTATGCTTTTCAACTTAGAAGAAGTAGTGCTGAAGCGCGGAGATATTGGTCCATTGGTAGCTAAGTTGCAAGATGCACTAAAATTAGCTGATATGAAGCCGGGTACCTCGGATGGTCATTTTGGGCCTAAGACGGAGGGAGCGGTAAAAGATTTTCAGCGCACTTTTGCGGAAGCTGATGAGCAAGTAACGGGCATTTTTGACGCTGAGACACGTGAGGAGTTGCTCGCGGTTATTAATGCGTAATCCCTTTGTTGATGCCTTAACGAATACTTAAGGCTACTTTTCATACACTAAGGCTGAGAAAATTGCTAATTTTGCAGCGTTTTTTTCAATCCCGATAGCTATCGAGATTGAAAAAAGCTTTACGTCACGTATATTTTGAATTAAATTCAAATAGCAATGGTAAAAAGACTCTTGTTAGCATTTTTTTTCTTTAGTTTTTGTTTGTCTTTAAGCTTCGGTCAAGCTAAAGACCCTGTTTTATTCACGGTGAATGATACCCCTGTCCATGTGTCGGAGTTCAATTATATCTACACGAAAACAAATGGTAAAGAAGCCGATTATTCAAAGAAAGCGGTTGAAGAATATCTCGACCTTTACGTAAAGTTCAAGCTCAAAGTGGAGCGGGCTAAAGAGATGCAGCTAGATACGATTCCACAGCTCATCACTGAATTACAAGGGTATCGCCGCCAATTGGCAGATTCCTATCTGATGGATAAAGAGGTGACGGATCGACTGATCGCAGAAGCTTATGAGCGCTCGAAGCAGGATGTAGATATCAGCCATATTCTAGTCAAATTAGACCCTAAGGCTACCCCGCAAGATACCCTCAAAGCATTGCTTAATGCAAAGGATATTAAGAAGCGCCTAGAGTCTGGCGAGGATTTTACGACCCTAGCCACGCAGGTGTCTGAGGACCCATCAGTGGGTAAAAATAAAGGGCACATCGGCTATGTGACCGTACTTTTTCCGAAAGGATTTTACAATTTTGAAACGGCTGCTTACACGCAAGAGCTGGGAGTGTATTCTGACCCTATCCGCACTAGTGCCGGTTATCACATTCTTCGCGTAGATGCCCGTAGGCCAGCGCGTGGTCAAGTGGAGGTGGCTCACATCTTGCTCCGTACCAAAAATAAAGTCCCTTCTGAAGTAAAGACAAGAGCAGATAGTTTGTACCAATTGCTAAAGCGGGGTGCTCGATTCGAAGAGCTAGCGCGTAAATTATCCGAGGACCGAAATACGGCAAGCAAAGGAGGGAATATTGGAATTTTTGGGATCAACCGCTACGAAAAGTCTTTTGAAGATGCGGCCTTTAGCTTGGAAGAAGGTCAATACAGTGACCCTGTTCGCACGAGTACGGGCTGGCATATCATTAAGGTAATCTCTAAAAAAGGCATACAACCATATAACATCGAAAAGAATCGTTTAGGTAAGAAAATTCAGGAAGACCCTCGGTATGAAGCGGCGAAAGTGGCGATGATTGAGCAAATCAAAAAGGATGGGAAGTTTCAGGAAGAACCCAAGGTATTGGAGGAGTTTATTGCTGCGCAGAATGATACTTTCTTGACGTTCCGTTGGCGCGCCCCTAAAAATCCTTCTACAGAGCGGCTGTTCTCCATTGGTGACCAAACCCAAACCCTTGGCGATTTTACAAACTATTTAAGCAAGTCTTCAAAAGAGCGCTTGCGCAAAGGGCGAAACAGTACGCCTGAGTCTGTAGCAAAAGAGCTATACGAATTATTTGTAAACCAACAAATGCTGGCCTACGAGGAGTCGCGCCTAGAGCAAAAATATCCAGAATTTAAGTCACTGATGCGCGAATATGAAGAAGGGATTTTACTATTTGAGGCCACTAAAATAGAGGTATGGGATAAAGCATCGAGTGATTCTGTGGGACTAGCCAAGTTTTTCAAGACTATAAACGGCAAATATCGCTGGGAAGAGCGTGCAGTAGTAGATGAATATCAGATTAATGTAGAGACTAAGGAAGAAGCCGAAAAGATAGCCGACTATATTGCTGATCACAGCGCTAATGAAGTATTAAAGCAATTTAATACGCCTGAAAAAATAGTAGTAGCAGCAAAAGAACGCAAGTACGAAAAGAGTAGAAATAAAACATTTAATAAAATGAAGTGGGAAGTAGGCACAACCCACCTTTCGGAAAAGAAAAAACGCAAGAGCTACTTTGAGGTACTGAAAATTAATGAGCTATTGCCCGTGGCTAATAAGACATTGAAAGAGGCACGAGGATATATTGTCGCAGATTATCAAGATCAACTGGAGCGAGAGTGGGTAAAAGCATTGAGAGACAAATACGATGTGGATATTAATAAAAGAGTTTTGAAGTCCTTGATTAAGAAAAAATAGTATGAGCAGTCGACTGCAATACATAGTTGTTTTTTTTGTAGGAATAGTGTGCTTACAGTCCTGCCAGTTTTCTAATACTGCAGCGAATGATAAATTGCTCGCACGAGTAAATAATAAATCGCTGCACCTATCCGAGTTGGAAGGCATGTTTCCGGCAGGTATCTCTAGCCAAGATAGTAGCTTAATCATCGATGCGTTTGTTAATCGATGGGTACGCGAGGCCGTGGTACTGAGCGAGGCGGAGCGCAATATCCCACAAGACTTGAATATTGATAAGTTGGTTCGTGACTATCGGGCTTCTCTGATTTTGCATAGCTATGAGCGCATTCTAATAGAAGAATTGCTGGATAGCAACGTCACTCAGGCAGAACTAAAGGAGTTTTACGAGCGTAATAAAGAGCAGTATCAACTAGAAATACCGATTGTCCGCTGTCAATATATGAAATTCCCCATGCCCGTTTCGAACGAAACAGAGCTGCGGCAACTATGGAATAGCAAGGATAGTATTGATCGTATCAAATTACTGACCTACGGCACACAAGAAGCAGTAGCACAAAATATGGAGGACAGCACTTGGTACCGCATTGATGACGTCAGCATGGAATTTCCGACAGGAACACTAACGACTGATAATATCAACTCTAAGCGGGAATTTATCCAAAAGGATGATACCTATTTGTATTTCTTCCGTGCCATAGAAGTAAAAAATAGTAAGGAGATTGCCCCTTTAGCTTATATAGAAGACCAAGCGAGAAAATACATTTTACACCGACGAAAATTAAAACTGCTAGAGGATAAAAAAGCAGATATGTACGAGCTAGAGCTACGTCGAAGTAATATAGAAGTATTCACCGACTAGTAGCTAAGAATTCTGAAAATATAAAAATAGTTAGATGAAGTATATAATAACGCTTGCTGCACTCCTCCTGAGTTGCAGTCTTTTTGCACAAAAAGAAGTAATCGATAAAGTAGTGGCAACCGTAGGAGGAGAACTAGTTCTACTCTCAGAAATAGAGGAACAATTCGCCTTGGCATCAGCCCAAAATGGAGAACTTCCCAAACAGGCACGTTGCGGTATTATGGAAAATGTGCTGGTGTCCAAGCTATTGCTCAATCAAGGGAAGCTGGATAGTCTTGAAGTTTCTGAAGAAGAGGTAGAAGCGCAGCTGAATGCTCGGATCGACCGTATTCTAGGCTTTATGAATAATGATGTGAGCCAGTTTGAGGCGTATTATAATCAGACCGTAACGGAAGTAAAAGAACAGTTTAGAGAAGACTTGCGCAACCAAATTATGGTGGAACGTATGCGCTCAAAAATTCTGACGAGTATCACGGTAACGCCATCAGAAGTCAAAGATTTTTTTGCTAGTGTACCGACCGATAGCCTTCCCTATTTCAATTCGGAGGTAGAGATCGGAGAGATCGTGTACAAGCCTCTAGTAAATGACGAGCAGCGCCGTATTTCTACGGAGCAGCTAGAGAAAATACGTGCTCAAATCGTAGACGAAGGAGCTGATTTTGCAGAATTGGCTTCTAAATTTTCAGATGATGGTTCTGCTCGTGTGGGTGGCGATTTGGGCTGGGCGAAGCGAGGGCGCTATGTACCCGCTTTTGAGGCAGCGGCTTATAAACTAGAGCCTGGAGAAATCTCTCCTATTGTCGAATCGCAGTTTGGTTTTCATGTGATTCAGCTTTTGGAGCGCCGAGGTAATTCCATACATGTGCGTCATATTCTCATCAAACCAGAAATCACGGACGAGGACTTAGCGTTGGCAAGTAGTCATCTTGATACGGTTCGTAATTTACTTCAAATTGATTCGATTTCTTTTTCCTATGCGGTGAAGCGTTATTCTGATGAAGATGCCCAAAGTTATAATAATGATGGGCGTATTATCAATCCAGCCACAGGCAATACCTTCTTTGAGATCGGTGATCTTGATCCAGATATTTACTTCACCATTGATACCATGAAGGTAGGCGCTTTTTCTGCCCCTTTCGAATTCACGAGTCCAACAGGAGAGACAATGTTTCGGGTGGTGCAGCTACAGTCACGCACCAATCCTCACAAGGCCAACCTACAACAGGACTATTCAAAAATCCAAAAAGCAGCCATTGATGCCAAGAAGAACGACTATATCGTAGAGTGGGTAAAAGGCAAAGTGGATGCTACCTATATCAATATCGACGGCATCTACGATGGCTGTCCGAACCTGGCGGTCTGGGAGACCAAGGATATAAGGCCGTAGCGATGGCCGAGAAAAACAGCTATCGCGCCATTGGACTTATGTCAGGCACTTCCTTGGATGGCCTTGACATGGCCTACTGTCAATTTGATAAAACAAATGAAGGCTGGCAGTTTGAGCTGCTCCAATCGCAAAGCATTGCGTATGAGGATGCCTTTCGGCAACGACTGGCGGATACGGTGCATTTAAACGGTGAAGACTTGCTGCTACTGCATCAGTCATATGGCCGTTGGTTAGGTGAGCAAGTGTCTACTTTCGTAAATGCCCACCAGCTCATGCCTGATCTAGTTGCT
>JBCCRH010000400.1:0-5572 GCA_039208045.1 Bacteroidota bacterium | reverse complement strand
TTTGATCCTACGGACATCGATGTGGTGACCATTGATTTGCTGACCTGTGATGAGTCAGAAGCAGGTGAGGTACGAGATACTTTGCTAAATCAGTTTGGCTGCGATAGCATCATAGTGCAGACCTTTACTTTCAGTCCGCCGGACACGACAGAGCTGACGGAAGTGAGTTGCCAGCCAGAAGACGTAGGTGTTTTCACGCAAGTGCTGACCAACAGCGTTGGTTGCGATAGCGTGGTGATTACGACAGTTAGTTTTGATCCTACGGAAATCGACATTGTGACCATTGATTTGCTGACGTGTGATCAGTCAGAAGCAGGTGAGGTACGAGATACCTTGCTGAATCAGTTTGGTTGCGACAGCATCATAGTGCAGACCTTCACCTTTAGCCCGCCGGACACGACAGAGCTGACGGAGGTGAGCTGCCAGCCGGACGATGCTGGTGTATTTACGGAAGTATTTACTAATAGTATAGGCTGCGATAGTGTAGTGATTACGACGGTTAGTTTTGATCCCACGGACATCGATATGGTGACCATTGACTTGCTGACCTGCGATGAGTCAGAAGCTGGGGAGGTGCGGGATACCTTGCTAAATCAGTTTGGTTGCGATAGTATTATTGTTCAAACTTTCACCTTCAGCCCTCCCGATACTACGGAGCTAACGGAGGTGAGCTGCCAGCCGGACGATGCTGGGATATTTACGCAAGTACTAACTAATAGTGTAGGCTGCGATAGTGTGATAATTACGACGGTTAGTTTCGATCCTACGGATATCGACATTACTTCTATTGACTTGACGACCTGTGATCCGGATATGGTGGGTACGACACAGGATACGCTGACCAATCAGCTGGGGTGTGATAGTATTATCATTCAGACGTTTAGTCTGGCTCAATTGGATACGGTACGACTTAGCGAGACGACTTGTATAGTAGATGACGTCGGCATATTCGAAGAAGTATTCATCAGCAGTGAAGGATGTGATAGTGTAGTGATTACGGAAGTGAGCCTGCTGGTGAGTGACATCATGGTGACGGATGATAGCTTCGAGACCGATGCGGAAGGGAGCCTTTCAGATGATGTATCATCTAACGACGATGTAGGCACAGGTGCTACTTATGAGGTATTATCCTCGCCTCAATCAGGAGAGCTAGTGCTTAATGCTAGCGGTACCTTCTCCTATCAGGCCGACCCAGACTTTGTGGGTACGGATGAGTTTAGCTACGAGGCGTGCTCGATAGATTGTCCGGAGGACTGCTCCATTGGGCGGGTGAGCATTGAAGTGTTCTCGGAGCAAATCGATGTGCCCAATGCGTTTAGTCCAAACGGAGATGGAACCAATGAAACCTTCATCATAACTGGTATAGAACAATTTGAAGATCCTCGATTGATGGTGGTCAATCGCTGGGGCGAGGTGCTTTTTGAGGCGCAGCCTTACGGCAATGATTGGGATGGTTCCAATCAAGATGGTCAGCCTTTACCAGAAGGTACCTACTACTATGTCCTGTGGCTAGATGTCAACGAAGGAACACAGCTGAAAGGCGCTATCACGATCATCCGATAATCACCAAACAAAAGCACTCTTAAATCTACTATTATGCAACATAAATTAATCCTCCTCTTTTTTGTATTAGCAGGCCAAACACTCTGGGCGCAACAACTCCCCATTTTCACCCAATACCAAGAGGCCTATGCCTTAATCAACCCTGCGGCGATCTCGAATAATTATTTGAAATACGATGCTCCGATGACTACCAATCTGATGTACCGCTACCAATGGGTGGGGCTAGACGATGCGCCAAGAACCCTGATGGCCAGCCACGAGTACCTTAATGAGGACTACAATATCTTATTTGGAGGTTCCATTACGCACGATCAAACAGGGCCAACTGGTTTTACTGGATTGATGGGGCGTTTTGCTTATTTACTACAACTTTCGGATGATCATTACCTGTCAGCAGGGCTCTCGGCAGGGGTAGTGCAATATAGAGTGGATGGCAGTGAGCTTGATTTTGCAGAGCAAGACGAGGTCGAATCCGCAGGGCTTACTTCTTATCAACCAGACTTTGCATTGGGTGCGGTATGGTACTATATGCCAAGCCGAGGAAATCGATACTATGCAGGCGTTTCGGTACCCCAAACTTTTGGCTTTAATCTAGATTTTCGCACCGATGAAAATGACTTTAGCATTCAGCGGGTACGCCATTACTATGCCTTTGGTGGGGTCCAATTTGCGCTGAGCGAAGGAAGCTGGATAGAGGCCGATGTGTGGCTTAAGTATGTGGAGGATATTCCTTTTCATTTTGATGTCAACTTTCGGTATGAATACCAAGAATCTTTCTGGGTAGGCGTAGGGGGCTCTATGGCGGGGGCCTCTCATGCGGAGGCTGGCGTGATTTGGGATATTGATGGGGCGAGTTCGATGCGCATCGGCTATGGGTACGATCACTTTTTTACGGATTATAGCCCTGCTTTTGGTAGTGCGCATGAAATAAAGATCGCTTACGTTTGGCCGTATTAGGTTACTACTTAATTTGCATATAAGGGCCCTGATTAATCTGGAAGTACTTGGGGTTGAACTCCTCTACAGAATGCATACGGATAGCTGAATGAAACAAGCTATCCGTTTGTAGTTGTTGCAGGCGTGTAGGGCCTACCTCTGGGAAAATAACCAGAGTTTTGCTGTGCGCTGGGCCATCTATGGAAGAAAGCAAAAGCGTCTCATAAGCAGTGCTCCAACTCATAATGAGTTGTTCCTTGGGAGTATCCCATTCATACATCCACAATCGGTTGGTCTTGAGCTGGGTACTCTCTGAGTTAATGGTTTGCTGTAGCCATTGGATGCGCTGTGTGAACGGGCGATGATTATGATAAATCGTATTGAGTCGTATGCCGATGATAATGGCGAATAATAGTAAGACCCACTTAGGTGATCGAATGGTGGGCACTATATCAAATAGGAATGGAACGGCAAGGAAAATCACCAGCGGCATGTAGTTTACCTCAGCATAAAATCGATAGGAAGCTTTTGGGGAGCCAATATGTAGCAGTAGAAGAGTTCCAAAGCAAAAGGTAACAACTAGCGCAGCCTTCAGCCATTTGCGGTGATAAGTATAAAAAAGCATTACGACGGTAAAAAGAAGAGGTAGAAAATACCAGAACTTTAGGCTGTGTTGCAAAAATTTTTGGTGACTTGGAAAGCTGAAGTAGTTGGGGAAATAGTCGATAAGATTATTGAAAAATACGGTATACTTCCCATCATCGTAGTAGTTGGATGAAAACTGTGATTTGAGCACTAAAATCAGGAATAGGAGCAGCCCTAAAAGCAGAAAATTGCGATGCTGTAGGTTCTTTTGGCTCCAGCCAAAAAAAACCATTAGAAAGTAGAAGGGGATAAAAATGAGGGGGTGATAGTAGGCAATCGCCAGTAGGCCAATGACAAGCCCGACCCATAGGAAGAGGCCTTTCAAGGCTGGAAATCGGAGGACGACTGCAAAAAAGAGTAGCAAAAAGGCGAGCCCCTGCTGCTGCTCCGAACTCGGCCAATAAAACCCATCAAAAATAATCAGCGTGAAGAGGAAAATAAGTGCCCAGCCTAGGCGTGGGTTTTTGAGTGGATGTACAATGAGTATAAAAATGAACAAATATAAGAGTGGGAAAGAAATAGAATATAAGGTAAGAATAGTCGAAATGGGCAGTTCTAACTTAATCGCAAGCAGGGGTAAAAGTTGTACAATTGCCGCTCCAAACCGAAACACTTGCACTTGCACCTTCCCTTCATTAATCATCAGAACTGTTTGGTAGGGAATATCAGTGAATAGTGTGCGCTCTTGATAAAAGATAAAAGCTAGCAGTAGCAAGCCTCCCAACGCAATATATCCCAACGCCATCAAGTAGGGATTCGAAAAAATGTGATCAGAAGGAGATGCTTGCATGTGGTAAAGATAAGCATGTTGGGAATTTTAATTACCTTTTCCAAAATTTCAAAACGGAATACAAATGAGTACGACAGGTGCGGCGCGGAAGTTTGGGACAGCCCCCGTTTTTTTTACGGCAATATCGACGATTCTGGGGGCGGTAATGTTCCTGCGCTTTGGATTTGCAGTGGGAAATGTAGGGCTGCTGGGAACTATTGCCATTATCTTGATTGGCCATGCAGTAACCATCCCGACAGCGATGGCAATTGCTGAAATTGCAACGAATCAAAAAGTAGAGGGAGGGGGCGAATACTACATTATTTCCCGCTCTTTTGGGCTGGTGATTGGTTCTTCTATTGGTATTGCACTTTACTTTTCGCAAGCGATTAGCGTGGCTTTCTACATCATTGCCTTCGCAGAGGCATTTACTTCGCTGTTTGATTATTTACAAGCTACCTATGTACTACACCCTACGGTAGAATGGCTGTTGGAGCGCAAGCAAACGGTAAGTATTCCTGCACTTTTTATTCTTACTGCTATCGTATTGGCTAAAGGGGCAGATCTTGGCGTAAAGGCGCTCTATGTAGTGGTAGCCACCCTATTTGTAGCGATGGTCGCCTTTTTTATTGGTACCACCGAATACAGTGAAACCTACCAATATGACCCTTTACTAAATGTAGAATCGTATCAGGCTAGTACAGATAATTATCAACCCGATATTGTAGAAGCTCAGAAGCCTACTATGGCAGATACTAGCTCCGCACAAGTGGTGGTGCCAGAACTTCGGCCACTAGAGCCTAATCGAGCGGCTGATCAGGCTCCTACAGAGGCATTAGGTTTTTTCACGGTGTTTGCCATTATCTTTCCAGCATTTACCGGAATGACGGCGGGAGTGGGCCTTTCAGGGGATTTGAAAAATCCGAGTTACTCCATTCCGCTGGGAACATTAGCCGCCACTATTTCTGGGATGATCATTTACATATTTATTGCCTACAAGCTAGCCTCATCAGCCAGCCCTGTAGATTTGGCAGATACGAGTAAGCTCGTCATGGCAGATATTGCTTGGCAAGGCTGGTGGCTCATTCCGGTAGGCCTGGCAGCAGCGACGATCTCTTCCGCGCTAGGTTCTATTTTGGTAGCGCCGCGTACTTTACAAGCTATCGCAAAGGATCGACTCCTACCCTCCGCAGGGATTAACTTTTGGCTATCCCGGGGACGCGGCAAGAGCGATGAACCATTTAATGCTACTATCGTCACTATTGCTATTGCATTCGTATTCATCCTTATGGGAGGCCTAGATGCAGTAGCTGAGATTATTTCTATGTTTTTTATGGTGACTTACGGCTCTCTATGCTTGATCTCCTTTTTCCAACATTTTGCAGCTGATCCCTCTTACCGGCCCACTTTTAGATCGTACTGGATTGTTTCGCTCTTTGGTGCAGTGGCGTGTTTTGGGCTCATGTTTTTTATGAATCCCTTTTATGCAGTGTTAGCACTTTTGCTGGTAGTCGGATTTTATTTGGTGACCAGTCGCTATAATCCAGAAAAGAAGAATTTAGCGGTCATCTTTCAGGGGGTTATCTTTCAGTTTAGTCGGCAGCTACAGGTCTTTTTACAAAAAGCAGAAAAGGAACAAACGGCGAGCTGGCGACCTTC
>JBCCRH010000399.1:0-5577 GCA_039208045.1 Bacteroidota bacterium | reverse complement strand
ATTGAACTATAGAATCATGGCCAAACTATTGCTGCTGGAAGACGATCAAAGTTTTGGGTACATTCTGTCAGAATACTTGATGATGAAAGATTTGGAAGTGGACTGGGTACCCACCGCTGAGCAAGCCTTGGAGCGCTTGATGCATCATCCGTATGAACTGGCTATTTTTGATATTATGCTGCCGGGCATGAGTGGATTAGATTTAGCTAAAATTCTGCGCGACCAGGCTATTGAAGTACCTTTTATTTTCTTGAGTGCCAAGTCGCTTAAAGTCGATCAGCTAAAGGGCTTTCAGCTCGGAGCGGTTGACTACATCACAAAGCCGGTGGATGAAGAGCTGTTAGTAGCTAAAATCAAAGCAATGCTCGACCTACAGCGCAAGCAGCAACCACCCGAGTCAGCGGCCATCCCAATTGGCAAGTACCTATTTTTGCGTAAGCAATACCAGCTCCAATACCAGGGAGAGACCCTGAAACTGACGGCCCGCGAGTCCGAGCTACTGGCCCTACTTTGTGCGCACCACCAGCAGCTGCTGCCACGTAAGAAAGCCTTGTCGGAGATATGGGGTTCCACCGATGAATTTAGCCGCAAGAGCATGGACGTATTTATCTCTCGCTTGCGCAAATACCTGAGTAAAGACCCCACCATAAAAATTGAGAATATTCATGGCAAGGGCTTCATTTTTATCTTCTAGAGCCTACTCAATAGTAATCGTCCCCACCCCTGCTTTTAGCTGCACTAGCTGCTCATTAGCATTCATCGCTTCAATAACGGTAGGTTTATCGGTAATGCTGAAGGAAGCGGTCTGCCCTGCTTTACCTGTCACCTGAAAGCACACTTCGTAGATAGCAGAGTCGTTGGTCACCGTATTCCCTTTGAGCGCATTGTTGAGCCATAGGAACGTAAGGGTTCCGCTTTTCGCTAAATGGGTGCCAAAATTTTGCTTAGAGAGGTAGGGGAGGTTAAATCCCTGCGCTTTGCTAAAGCTGAGCTTGTCGGCATCCCAATTCATAGAATACTGCATGGTCATGATGTCTGTAAAGTCTTTGACCTTAACGGGGATGCACGCTTCGCTGCCTGCTTTCACCGTGGTGGTGGTCGGAATGATGCTAAAGCCTGTTGCAGTACTTTCTTCTCGCTTATTAACAGGGCGAGTACTTACTTTGGGTTCACTTGGTGGAGGGGTCTGCTTGGCTGCCACGGGGGCCGGTGACTGGGCTTGCTGTGGCGCCTGTGTCTGTGCAGTGGAATTGGTCTCGTTGGCACAGCTCGCTATAAATAGTACGAAAATGAAAATCCAGCAGTTCTTCATGGTTGTCTACTTTTTTCTGCAAAGGTAAGCAGTTCGGGAAAGTTTTGATGCTTAAAGTGGTCGAATTAGGCTTGGTTTTCGCCTCAAGCCGGCGGGGCTCTTCATTTTTTCATTGCCAAAAAACGAAGCAAAAAGGCTAGAAAAGGCAAGATTTATCACGCTATAGCGTGACTCCTCCGTCAAACATTGCCTTTTCAGGCAGCCGCCACCAAATGGAGCGGTTGCAATTTTAGTTTGTGCATTACGCACAAACTAGGTTGCTATTTTTATTCGTTAGTACATAGTTTAGGGGTATTAGGAAAAGCTGGGTGGCAATTCAGTGGAATTTCGAAAAAATAGTACCTTTAAACATATTTCAAAGAAAAGTTGATTCTTATTATGAAGCACATCTTATTGGTTATTAGCGTTGGTGCCTTGCTATTGGCGGGCTGTCGATCTCAAAAAGAGTTTGAAGATTTAGAGCAGCGTCTGGGATTCTACGAAGATGAAGCCCTCAAAGTGGATTCTTTAACCAACGAGTATCGAGAGTTGGAGGAGCAAAATAAAGAGACGGAGCAGATGCTGAAGCAGGCATATTATGAGTCGGAGCAATTAGTGGTGACCAATGTAAGCCTTAATGAAAGTTTTCAGGAATTGCTGAAAAAGTACAATCAATATATTCAGCAGAATGAAGATATACAGGCCGCTACAGCTTATGAGAAGCTTAACTTACAAGAACAATTGGCAGCGCAACAAGGCGCTTTGGACATTAACCAACAGCGGTCAGTAGATTTGGAATATGACCTAGCACGGGAGCGCTCTAAAAGCAGCGTGATGGAGTACGAATTTGGCGAGATGGAAGCGGGCTTAATCGATCGAGATCGTCGTATACGGGAGCTAGAGGCCATGCTTAATGTGAAAGAAGAGACGATGAGCGACCTGCGAACGCGCCTCAATGATGTGCTCATGGGATTCTCTGCAAATGATATGTCAGTGGTGGAGCGCAATGGGAAACTGTACCTTTCGTTATCGCAAGATTTACTTTTCAGAAGTGGCAGTAAAGCAGTGGACTACAAAGGGAAAATGGCCCTTAAGCAAGTGGCAAATATCCTGAAGCAAAATGCAGATATTGACATAGAGGTGGAAGGGCATACCGATGCCGATGGTAGCCCAACAGCCAATTGGGATTTGAGTGTGGATCGCGCTACAGCAGTTGTGAAAGTGCTCATTAGCTATGGGGTAAGTCCTGCAAGAGTGACTGCGAGTGGTAGAGGAGAGCATATGCCTGTAGCGACCAACCAAACGACAGCAGGAAAAGCCGCGAATCGCCGTACAGAGATTATTATCTCTCCAAAATTGGATGAGCTTTACAATCTGTTGGGTAATAACGCTCAGAACTAACTAGTAGGTACCAATGATCGCGTTTTGGCGAAAATGTCTGTGTTTTTTGGGGCTTACCTCACTACTTGCTCCAGTGGGCTGGAGCCAAAAATGTAGTTCTGATGCTTGGTTTCAAAGCCAATATATGGCTAAGCCAGTATTTGCCGAAAGGCATACTCAGCTGGAAGAGTTTACCCAGCAGTGGAGGCCAGCTGGCGAAGAGATGCATACCGCGCGAGAAGTAGTTCGTATCCCAATGGTGGTGCATGTAGTCTGGCGTACCGCCGAGCAAAATATATCGGATGCACAGATACAGTCTCAAATAGAGGTGCTCAATGAGGATTTTAGACGCCTCAACTCCGATATTGATCAGATCACGATTCCTTTTCAGCAAAGTCCAGCCGATTTAGAAATCGAATTCTATCTGGCAGAAGTCGATCCAGATGGAAGCCCAACCAATGGAATAACGCGAACGGCTACAACCACTCCAAATATTGGAGATTTTTTTACTACGGGGAGAAGAGCTATTTGTTATGCTGATTTGGGTGGCGCAGATGCATGGTGCCCCGATGAATATATCAATGTGTGGGTAGGGGAGTTGAGTGCAGGATTGGCGGTTACTAGTTTTCCTGAAATGGATATTCCCGATGAAGACGGGATTCGTATTGAGCCCCAAGTATTTGGTACGATTGGTACAGTGGAGGCGCCCTATGATTTGGGGCGTACGCTTACGCATGAGCTGGGCCATTATTTCAACCTATTTCATCTGTGGGGCTCTGCTTTTTCTTGTGATGTCGATGATGGAGTAGACGATACGCCTTTGCAATCGGATTGGTATCTAAATACCTGCCCAGGCTTCCTACAAATATCTTGTGGTACTCCAGATATGTATATGAATTTTATGAATTTTACGGATGATGCTTGTTTGCATCTTTTTACGGAAGGACAAAAAGATCGGGTGTGGGCTACGCTGAATAGCACACGGAGTGGCTTGATTATGGGAAACAATTGTGGGGTATCCTCCGTTAGTACATCTGAAGAAGACATATTTGAAGTTTTTCCTAACCCTACTACGGGAAGTATTCGAGTGGAACTGCCTCAGGGACAAAAGGGCCAATTATATTTGCAGGATTTGAACGGCAACATATTGCAAATTTGGTCAGTTAATAGTCATTTAGTAGAAGAAATTATGTTAAAGGAATGGCCCGTTGGAATATATTTTCTGAAGTTTGTGTTTAGAGATATGTATTTAAGCAAGAAGTTGGTGCTCATTCGGTAGTTCCTTTCGAAAGGAAATGCTAAATTGTGGCCTCCAATCATTAAGCGTAGATAAATTGACCCCCCATCAGTAATTTACTGTAGTATTCCAATTTTTTGGATTCCGATTTATTTTATGTTTAATGCTCAAATACGTAAAAAATGACAACTAATTATCGCCGTTTCCCGAATAATGGGCTATTGCTGTTTATTTCAGCTATTGCTTTATCGTTCTTAGGCACGAGTTGTGCGCCCTCGCTACAGCAAGTGCGTATCGAGCAACTCACCAAGCGTGTTGAAATGACTAAGGGACCTTGCTACGGTCGCTGCCCAGTCTACACGCTACGTATTTACGATAATGGTATTGCTACCTACAAAGGTGATCGCTACACGGATCGTATGGGATTGTATGTGAAGCAACTTCCAATGGAAGAAGCGACTGCCATTTTCAATAAGTTTAATGAGGCCAATATCTGGCAATTCAAGAGTGTTTACAAGTCTGATATTCCTGATTTCCAGACAGTAAGCATCACCTTTATTGATGAAGGGGACTTTAAAACCGTTACTGGGAAAGATGGCCGCCCGGATGAAGTAATGGAGCTAGAGTTTTTACTGGATCGCGTGGCGAGCAATAAGCTGGGCTGGATTCAAAAAGAAGGGCCCACAAAATCGCCACTTCCACAAGATGCCGTACCCAATGAAATTATTGTACAGTTGAGTCCAGACCTAGATACTAGAGCGTGGGTGAAAAAGTACAAAAAGCAGAAGTATCGGTTAGTACGTAAAATCAGCACTTCTCGCACCGGCCTCGACTATTGGCTATCTACTTTCGATGATTCGAGTATTGCGCCACTTGAGATGCTTGAAAAACTGCGCAAAGATGGCAGCGTGAATGGGGCAGAGTTTAATATCCGAGCAACGGCTAGAAAATAGCATGTTTACACTAGATAGTAGCATTACAAAGGGATTCATCGCTAGCGGTGAATCCCTTTGTGAGCATTAGTGCAGTTAATCTTATGAATTTTGGTTACGTAAAATTTATCCGTCCTCAGCATCCTACTCTTCGGCAGTGGATCAAAGGGTATTATGTGCAACAGTCGAATCAGGAAGACTTTCATACTTCATTGACGTTTTATCAGAATATAACTACAACCATAAGTGTCTACAAAGACAGTGCTACCACTTCATCGGGTAGATACCGGCAGCAACGTTTCCAGGCAGGTAAAGGCTTTTCTGCGCTGCTAGTGGGCTTGGTGGATAAATATCAGCAGGTAGAATTCTTTGGGCCAATAGACCGTTTGGGGATCGTCTTCTATCCTTTAGGGATTAATCACTTTTTACGGCAGCCGCTCGGTGACCTATTGAAGCGGCACTATTCATTTTTTGACTGCTATGAGGACGCCTTCACTACCTTTCTGCCTGCGGTATATGCAGCCGATAAGCTGGAACAAAAGCGAGATTTATTAGATGATTTCTTCTTGCATCGTTTTCAAGCTCCCGACCTTCCGTTGCTCTTCAAAGCAGTTGAGCTACTGACTACCAGCGATGAAGAACTTAAAGTTCAAGTACTAGCAGCTAAACTGGGGGTGAGCAGGAGAACCCTACTTCGCAGATTTAAAAAGTACCTGGGCTATTCGGTGGAAGAGTAT
>JBCCRH010000398.1:0-5609 GCA_039208045.1 Bacteroidota bacterium | reverse complement strand
CGCACGCTTGCCTTCCCTCAAAATTTTATCGCGTTTGCGCATCGGCACCTGCTCAAAGCTAGCGATAATACCTGCTTTCAATTCAGCCGTCAGGTGTACTCGATACGCAATATACTGTAGGAGTTGCTCCATTTAGTTAGCGTAAGCTCAGTTGCTGGTTGACACCAAAGGCATTGGGATCAGCTCCTTCCAGCAGTTGTTGGAGTTGTGCTTCCAGTTCTTTTACCTTATCGGTATTTTGTAGGGCGCTAGCAGCCCGAACTTGTCCCCGCAGTGCCAAGATGCGATTAGGGCCGCGTTGAATTGCCTTATCAAACTGCTGCTGTGCAGCTTCTACCTGGCCCTGCTCTAAAAGAAACTCCCCATATAGCTCATAAGAAGGCTTGGGAATAGCTGGTGGCCCATAAGAGTAGGAAATCTGGGTTTCCAGTTCCGTCGCTTCTTGCAACCATTGCGCTGCACTTTCTAGATCATCTTGTAGTTGCGCATAGAGGCCCCTAAGCTCTAGAATCATCACCTGTGCCTGATCGATTTCCAATTGATTATTATCATTGTTACTCCAACCTCCGGCAGCACACATCGGAGCATTCCCCTCTACGACCTTTGACTGCGCTAATTGCCGCTGTTCATCCATCGCTAGAATGATCTGACGGAGCTGGGCCGTATCGCTTTTTGCGAAAGCAGCCATACCATCCAAAAAGTGGTAGGCTGAAGCAATAGTAATGCTCAGGTCGGTGAGGTCAACGGGAATGGCTTGAGTGGAATCGAGCCATTGTTCCGTCTCAGTGATATAGTTCGCTTTCATGCGAACGAGGTAGGAGCGTGCAGTTTTACTTTCCGTTTCAGCACTGTAGGTTTGCATTTCTTGGAGCAATTTCAGGGCTTCCTCAAAGCGTCCTTGTTGGAGCAATCCATACTCTAGCCAGTGCAGCGCATGGTAGCTTTGTGCATCGGTATCTAGCTCCAAGCGCTCTGTTCGTTTGACACTAGCCTCCCACGAAGCAATATTGGAATTGACCACATCCTCCCAACGGCCGAGCGCCACATAGATGTGCGAAGGCATGTGCAAGGCGTGGGCGGCGTCAGGTGCTACTTTGGAGTAGCTATCAGCAGCAGCTTTCGCTAAATGGGCGTGCTTAGGGTCGTCGTAGGAGTGGATAAGATAGTGCAAAGCCCCAGGGTGGTTGGGGTTCTCTTCGATAATGCCTTGGGCTACTCGTGCTCCTTTCTCGTAAGCTGCTTCATCGCGGCCATAGGGAACAGCACTTAGCAGGGAAAGTGCATAGAATGCAGCAATTTCATTATTAGATGGGTATTTCTCATGAAGTTGCTCCATATAATTGGCGTAAGCCTGATCGCGCTCTTGCTTCGTTCCTTCCCCATAAAGCAGGTGCGTCGCCTGTAGAAAATCGCGCTCCAATTCGGTAGTCGCTTTCGCTAAACGTTCTTCGGGAGTTGGCGCGAGTGTTTCAAGCGTCGCTTGTGCATCTTCCAGCGATTGCCGGTGCCACAAGCCTTGATTATAAGTCATCGCTTTGCCCCAGTAGGCCATCACAAAGTTGGAGTCTTTAGCAATAGCTTGGTCGAAGGCCGTTCGTGCATCGACATACTCAAAGCTATGTAGTAGCAATAAGCCTTGCTTAAATAGCGGTTGCGCAGCCTCCGCTCCTTGTACGGAGAGTTCAACATCTCCCAATTCATCGTGAGGATCAGAGGAGGTATTACAACTAATAAAAAGAAAGATAGACAGGAGAAACAGACAGCTTCGGAGCATCACTTTTTTTGTTTAAATATCTAAAAAAAATGACAATTAACCGATTTTCTCATTGGGCACAATTTAAAATATTTCTAATATTTGAAACTTTTAGAGCACATCGACGTATACGTCGCTTGTAAACTCTTTCATTTAATAATCCGCTTCTTGGGTTGGGGGACTCTAAGAAGCGGTTTTTTTTGTCTAAAAACCCACACTTCTCACCTTACCATTTCCTATCTTCTGCCTATCTGTTAAATTAGTCGTACAAAATTATCTCTATGTACAAGCACATTACCCTAGCCTTATTCCTAGTATCTACCATCTCCACTATCATAAATGCTCAAGCTTCTTTGACATCTAAGACCACTCAGCAAATTGATCAAATTTTCGCGGAAGCAGATATTCATACGCCGGGTTATATGATCGGAGTAGTGAAAGAAGGGCAATTTTTATACCAAAAAGGATATGGCGCTGCTCATTTGGAGCATCAGATTCCTATCACTAAAACGACCGCTTTTAATATCGCCTCCTTATCTAAACAGTTTACGGCTGCAGCTATCGCACTGCTGATCCTAGATGAGAAGCTTACGCTAGAAGACCCTGTTCAGCAATACATCCCAAAGCTACCCTATGGCGAGGCCATGAAAATCAAGCATTTGGTGTATATGACAAGTGGGATCAATGATTACTATTATAATGAACGTTTAAATGGAACCGATTGGAGTTCCCTTAATTTTTTTAATATCGATACGGCTATTCACACCGCGCTGGCCAATACGGAGCTGATGTATGCGCCAGGTACCCGTTGGTCGTATAGCAATATCAACTATATGCTGATGACCAAAGTGGTAGAGCAGGTGAGTGGGATGGCTTTCGCCAAATTCCTGAAGGAACGTCTGCTCATGCCTCTTGAAATGCATAATACGCTGGTTAATGACGATATTTTCCAGATTATTCCCAATCGGGCGCTGGGTTATAATTTTAGGGATGAAGAAAATACAGGGTGGCTAAAAGAATACGGGTATCTGAGCAGAGACGGCGAAGGCTTTTTGCAGATTAACCGCAATGCTCCTCATTATGGGGGTAGCGGTATGTATACCACAATGGAAGACTTGAAAAAGTGGATCGACAATTTTGAAAGCCAGCAATTTGGTGGAAAGGCTTTCTATGACTTGATGCACCAAACTATGAAATTTGAGCACGACAAAGCTAACGACGCCTTTGGCCTTGTGCATGGCGATTGGAATGGTCATCCTATCGTTTGGTACGAGGGTGGTGATTGGGGCTATAGTGCCTACCAACTGCGTTTCCCCAAAGATAAGCTTACCGTCCTGGTGTTTTCTAATTTGGGTACTGGTAATGCTCGGCAGGTAGCCAATCAGATTATGGATATATTGGTGGATAGCGGAGAGGTAACGCTAAATTAGCGCTACACCCCAAACTGTGTAAGGTGATGTTCCAGATGTTTGTAGAACATATTATTCCACTGATTTTTAGTTAGCCGGCCAAAGGATAGGGATTCTTTGCCATCGAAGTGATCTTCGCCCAATTCAGCAGTATAGTTGATGTAGTCTATCAGGCGCTTTTTCTCCTTTTCAAAATCACGCTCATCTACTACCAAAAAAGCTGGCGCGGTCTGGCCATTCCTCTTATAAGGCTTGTCGCCCACCACTGTGGATTTAGCAAACGCACCAATGAGCAAGCGTACGAAGAAATTAGGCTTAGGATGCTTGTCGGTATAGGCCATCTCATAAGTCACACAGCAGTGCGCCAACATTTGTGCGGCATTCATTTTACCCCACTGAGGGGTGGTGGTAGGTGCAATGGCATTGATACGCTCCGTGAGCTGCTTAGCAACTTCAGGGGTAAAAACATTGGGTCTGGTCATGCTTAGAAGCTGTTTATAGTTTCTTCTGCTAGAAGATTCGCTGCGGATATAAGATGAGCTGGATAAAGTTGAACTCCAAGTTATTAAAGTTGATTAATTGCCCGTCGCTCACCTCCAAATTCAGATCAGGGAACCATCTTAAATTCGTACGCAAGATAAAGCTTTGTAGGCGATTTGGCCGAATATCCCAGCCAAAAGTGAGCCCATAGGAGAATTGATTTTCTGAAAGATTATGCACCAATTGGCCTTCATGTGATTCTTCAAAAGACAGTTGTTCATAAGTGATCGCAGGCCCGATGAATGGTACAAAGCCATTATAGTCAAATAGATTTTTAGTGACCTCAAAAACAAGTGATCCTCTTCTTAGCGATTGTATGGTGCCATAGGTATTGGTAGAGGTGCTGTACCCTCTAAATCCAATGGCAATGTTCATATCTGGCTTATGCAGATGATAGCCGAGTGTGAAGTCAGGCATGATCGATATGCCATAGCTTTCGATATAAGGTCTAGTCGTCTCATTGTAACTGCTTTCCCCCAGCCAAAAAGCGGAAGAAAGGCCGACGCCTACGTAGAAAGCATTGAGCTTATTTTTCTCCTCCAATTGCCGGGTCACCTCCTGCATTCTACCCGATTCCCAGCTTTCTTCAGCACTAATGGTGGTGTCTATGAAATAGCGGTAAGAAAAGGAGAGGTAAAAGGGCGGCGTATCTATGGTAGCAAAATCCGTACGGCTGATGGCGTATTCTTGCTGGTTGTTGTAGTTCCAGGCAAAGCCCAGCTCAAAGAGGTGACTATTATTAGTATAGGTCATACCGGTAAGTAATGGAAAACTGGTATGATACTTTTCCGGGCCATTGCCAAATTCGAGCTTGTTATTTTTTTGCTCAAAATAGAATGGGGCAATGGACAAGCCCACATAAGGCCTTATTTTATGGTCTTGGATGCGCCAAGGGTAGTATTTAAAGACGGTTTCTACACCTCTCAGATAGGAAATCTCCTGATTGGCTTCTTCCAGTGTGCCGCCAAGTACTGGAATAGCAATGTAGAAATCAGCATGCCCCCAAAAGTGCGTACCCCCAATGAGCAAGCGAGGGCGCACTAAGCTGGTTAGATCGACTGTACTGAGTTGCCCTTCTCGATTTAAAAAGCGCGAAGTACCCCCCAAGCTACTTTCTACATCTAGCCCAAAATGGAATTGCGCAAAGCGGTGGCGCGTCTGTTTTTCAACAAAAAGCTGTGCGCTTACAAGAGTAGAAAATAGGAGGCAGGCAATAGTGAGGAGTAGAGTTCTGTAGAGCATAATTTTTTGAATTGATGGCGACAGATAAGGATTCCAATATCTTTATCAAAAAATTAGCTTGATTGTTCATCACTAGTAAAAAACAAGTCTGACAACCCAAGAATTGTGCATCTTGAATCGTCAGACTGTAGCTTAAAATTTACCCCAGAGAGGGCATCCATTTTTAATACCAATTAAATCCTAGTCCGATAGAGAGCATTACAGCTTCTCGATTTCTGTCATTATCTAAACTAGTCCATCCCATCTGTAGTTGGGTTTGAAGGTCTAGCGCAAAGTTTTTCTTTTGCACTAATTCATACCCTGTACTGAAGGCAACTGCTCCACCAAAATTCCAATCTTCCTCTTCAATGTTATCTTCATAGAATGCTGGAAAATCCATAGCTAGACCTGCACCAGCATTCACCCACCATCGGTCTTTTATCCAGTATTGCACAGATGGCATAAATGCATCAAAGCTTCGATCTTTGTCTTGGTATTCGTAGCCCATTCCAGAATATATCCCTAGAATAGCTAGGCGATCGTTGACCATCCAACCCAATTTCAGATTAGGGAAAATGCCGCCCCCTTGAGCTTCGTCGAAAGGTACTTCTTGATCGCTATCAGATACACTGATGACGCCACCGCCTATTCCAAAACCAATAACAAATCCTTTCCTTTCAATTTGG
>JBCCRH010000397.1:0-5621 GCA_039208045.1 Bacteroidota bacterium | reverse complement strand
CGCTGGCCTGTTTGTCGATACAGGTGATGGGGGCTGTTGAGAAAGTAGCTACAGACGACCATCCGCCTTCCCCACAGTCGTTTGTCCCTTTTACACGCCAGTGGTAAGTATCGTTGGGTTGAAATTGTAAACGGATGGGCATGGTGATCTGATTACTCAGATCGTAGACCAAGGTACTAAAGTCTGAAGAAGTACTCACTTGCAAGTCGTAGGCACGCCCAGGCACCAATTCTGACCAGAAGAAGTCAATAGCAGAAGGGGAATTATTGATGCCATCCGCAGGGGATAGCGTTTCAGGCTCTGGTAGCTGGTCTTCTATAATAATGGTCAGTAGCAAACTCGTTCCTTCTAAGCCATTTAGACCATTAACAGTAATGGAGTAATTTCCAGGAGTGATAGCGGCATCTGTTAGAAATTCGATCTGTGTACTCGTTCCTCCTTCAAGTGTGCTGGAGCTAGGCACAATGTTTAAGCCAGCTGGGACATCGCCAAAGCTTAAGTCGAGTGGCGCAGTAAAGCTAGATGGGGTATTAATGGTAAGCGAAGCCGATGAATTAGCACAAATATTGATAATGGTTTCTTCAGTTAGAAGTGCAAAGCCACAACTAGCTTGTGAGCGGCCCCTTAGCGTAGGAACGCCTGAACCATTAGGATCAAGCCAAGACCTCAGGCTAGTTGACGCGGTACCCCCTCCATCCCAGGAGGTAGTAAACCAGCCAAAGGAGTCATAAGCATCATTGAAACAAGAGGCAGCTCCTCCATGTAATTGCCCGATTACTTGCTTATCATCGTTGAACAATGGGCAGCCCGAAGAACCTCCTTCCGTAGTACCAATCGCCCAGTCCGCTACAATCACGTGATTGCCATCTGGGATAGCAGCAGCACCAGCTCCCCACTGGCCACGATAAACACCATCAAAGGCAAAGCTGATGCGTTTTTCCTCCCCATTAGGATGGTGTATGGCGATGATAGTGTCCTGAGCGAGCGTTTCTTCACGTGTCCAGCCCACATAGAAGGCATCCGCATCTTCATTCACAGGATCATCCAGCTCTACTAACACCATATCAGAAGGGGCATAACCTGCCCGATAAGTTGCTCCCGAATTGAACAAAGCCAAAGAACCATTGCCATTGCCTCCACTCGCTGAAGAGCCCACGGGGCGGCATTCGGGACTTTCAAAATTCCAGTAGACCACCATCGATGGCGCATTATTAGCGGTAAGTTCACAATGGAAAGCAGTGACAAAATAGGGGCGGCAATCGCCCTCCGTATTATTAATCAGGAAACCAGTACAGGAGGTGATACCTTGAGCTGTGTAATTGCCAACTGATTGAATGAGGTCGCGATAGCCATCGACAATTTCCCAGCCATCATCGGCCCCACAAGCCACATCGAGATTGCAAGAGCCCGATAAAATACTGGCCCAATCCATGAAGTCGTGATTGATCTTATTGAGCGTAAGCGAAACGTCATTTTTCTCTTCTGCCGGTAGCCAAAGCTCCACGATTAACTCATCCGTTTTTACCAATGGACTCCAAAACTGATTGTGCGTTTCATTATCCATTGCGCTGAATGGGCCAACTACTTCTTTTGCTGCTGAGTCGTACAATAATAAGGTGCCGTTGGGAGGCATCTGATAGCTGGAAAAACCAAGGTTGAGGGAATATGCCCCTGTAGAGGCAATGCGTACCCGCCAAACTAGGGAGCCATCAGGGAGGGTTTCCCATTCGCCGTGGCTATTGGGCTGTATGTTCACGTCTATTGCTTTCGCAAAATGTGGGGCGATACCGGGGCCTCGCCGTTGTAACTCTGCCGCGCGGAGGGCGTCATTATCTTGGGTAGGCAATAAAAGCTGTTTGAGAGCACTACTAGGAGTAGCGGTGGGAGCAGGTAGCGGACTAGTATGCTGGGCGAATAGAAAGCTGCTGTAGCATAAAAGGCAGATGATCAGCGTTTTTTTCATAGTAAAAAGCAGTTTGATGTTGTTTAATTGGAAAAACAAAAGTATTATTTTAGGGATTGCTGAACAAAGGAATTTACAGGGCAGTGCTAAAATGAAGACAAAGTATTTGTAACTTTGCGCTTCGCCTTAGCCAACTATTTTTACGTATAAAAAACAATCCGATTTTTATGATAAATCTTATCCTCTTCGGGCCTCCGGGCTCTGGTAAGGGCACACAGGCAAAAAAGTTAGTAGAAAAGTATAATCTATTGCATATCTCTACAGGTGATTTATTTCGCTACGAGATGGGTAATAATACGCCATTGGGGCTGGAAGCCAAAAGTTATATTGAAAAAGGAGAATTGGTGCCTGATAGTGTCACCGTCGGGATGTTGCGCAACAAAGTAGAAGCCAATCCAGATGTAGCGGGCTATATCTTTGATGGGTTTCCAAGAACCATCCCGCAGTCAGAAGCCTTGGATGCCTTGCTAAAGGACAAAGGAACCGCCGTGACAGCCTTGGTGATGTTGGACGTACCAGACGAAGAGTTGGTGCAGCGCTTGCTAAAGCGGGGTGAAACTTCTGGCCGCGCTGATGATTTAGATGAAAGTATTATTCGCAATCGGATTGGGGTGTACAAAAATGAGACTGCTCCTGTCTTTGATTATTACGATCAGCAAGGAAAATCGAGCAAGATCCCTGGGGTAGGAACCATCGATGATATTTTTGTACGTATTAGCGAAGCAATTGATCATTTGGCATAAACGTAAGTATGCAGCAGAATTTTGTTGATTATGTGAAGATATGTTGCCGCTCAGGCGCAGGAGGAGCAGGTTCTGCCCATTTCTATCGAGATAAAAAAAATCCTAAAGGTGGGCCAGATGGCGGGGATGGTGGCCGTGGTGGGCATATCATCCTACGCGGTAACCGAAACGTGTGGACGCTTTTGGCACTCAAATATCGCAAACACGTTATTGCAGGTCGTGGAGAAAATGGAGGGGCTAACCATCGCTTTGGAGCGTATGGTGAAGACATCATCTTAGATGTGCCTCTAGGTACGGTAGCTAAAGATGTGGAGACAGGGAACGTACATTTCGAAATCACGACGCACGGAGAAGAAAAGATTATAGTGTCTGGCGGTCGTGGAGGGCTCGGTAATTCGCACTTTAAATCAGCAACCAATCAAACACCGCGCTATGCCCAGCCTGGGGAGCCCGGCAAGGAGGAGTGGAAAATTCTAGAACTCAAAGTGCTGGCTGATGTAGGCCTGGTAGGTTTTCCCAATGCTGGCAAGTCTACCTTACTCTCCGTCATTACTGCCGCTAAGCCCAAGATCGCCAATTATGCTTTCACCACTTTAGTACCCAACTTAGGCATTGTACAGTATCGCGATGGCCGTTCTTTTGTGATGGCTGATATTCCGGGGATTATCGAAAAAGCCCATGAAGGGAAAGGCCTTGGGCATCGTTTTTTGCGGCATATTGAGCGCAATTCTACCTTACTCTTTATGATTCCTAGTGATGCCGATAGCATTAGCACCGAATATCAAATCTTACTCAACGAATTGGAGCAATTTAATCCTGAACTATTGGATAAGCCTCGCATCTTGGCCATCACTAAGAGTGATTTGCTTGATGATGAGCTCAAAGCCTTGATTGCTCCTGATATTCCTACCGAACTTCCTCATGTTTTTATTTCTTCCGTGGCGCAGCAGGGCTTGGTGGAGCTGAAGGATTTGTTGTGGCGGACGGTGAGGGGGGAGGGGGAGGGAATGGTTTAGGGGTTTGGGGGTTTAGGAGTTTGAGGGTTTTGGGTGATGGATGACGGGGTTGGGGAAGGTTGGAGGACGGAGGACGGAGGATGGAGGAGGCTCAATATTGGATATTTAAGCTATGCACTGACCAAGTAATATCCAATATTTCGCGAGGAGGAAGGTTTGGATGACGAGTGGGGCCCAATATTGGATATTTAAGCCTTGTACTGACCAAGTAATATCCAATATTTCGCGAGAAGGAAGGTTTGGATGACGAGTGGGGCTCAATATTGGATATTTAAGCTATGCACTGACCGGGTAATATCCAATATTTCGCGAGAGGTAAGGACTTGGGTTTTGGATATCGTTAAATTACTTTTCTTATGGCGAATAGCAGAGTGGAGCAGCAGCTTGGGGTATTATTTGAGAAATGGGCGGGGGAGCGGCCTGGCTTGGTTTTGCCCTTGGCGCCGTCGGGTTCGGACCGGGTGTATTATCGTTTGCAGCAAGGGGGGAGGACGGCTATTGGGGCGTATAATGAGCATGGGCAGGAGAATCAGGCTTTCTTGGCCTTTTCGAAGCATTTTCATGGGAAGGGCTTGCCGGTTCCGGAGATTTATGCGGAAAATTTAGAAGAAAGGGTGTATCTGCAAGAAGACCTGGGGTTTACTACCTTGTATAGTTATTTGCTGACGAAAGGAGAGTATTTCCCAGACTATTTAATACAGATTTACAAGCGGGTGGTGGAGCAGCTGGCGCGTTTGCAGATTGAGGGGGGGAAAGGGCTCGACTATAGCTTGTGTTTTCCGCGTAAGGCTTTTGACAAGCAGAGCATGCTCTGGGATTTTAATTATTTCAAGTACTATTTTTTGAAATTGGCGAAGGTGCCTTTTGATGAGCAGGCGCTAGAGAACGATATTCATCAGTTGGCAGATTACTTACTGGAAGCGGATGGGGAGTTTTTTATGTTTCGTGATTTCCAGACGCGGAATATTATGATTAAGGGGGGAGAGCCTTATTTTATCGATTATCAAGGAGGGCGCAGGGGGGCCTTGCAGTACGACTTAGCTTCGTTACTTTTCCAGGCGAAGGCTAATATTCCACCGGATATTCGGGAAGAGTTACTGGAACATTACCTCGATACTGCTTCGCAGCTTACTAGAATCGATCGCCAAGCTTTTACAGAATATTACTATGGGTTTGTGCTGATTCGGAGTATCCAGGTGTTGGGAGCTTATGGCTTCCGAGGGCTGTATGAGCGGAAGGAGCACTTTTTGAAGAGTATTCCCTTTGCGTTGCGCAATATTAAGTGGCTACTGGAAAATGAGCATTTAAAAGTGGCGATTCCGAGCCTGCGGGCAGCATTAGCTCGTATTATTGAGTCGAAACAATTTGAGCCGTTTGATAAGATTAAGAGTTCTTCTAGTTTACTGACGGTTAGTATCAATAGCTTTTCTTATAAATATAGTGGTCTGCCCGCTGATCCTTCCGGAAATGGTGGGGGCTTTATCTTTGACTGCCGCTTTATTCACAACCCTGGGCGCTACGAGCCGTACAAAAAGCTGACGGGGCGGGATGATGCGGTGATCAACTTCTTGAAGCAGCATTCTAAGATGACTGGCTACCTGCATAGTGTGGTGCGTATTGTAGATGCAGCTATTGAGGATTACTTGGAGCGAAGCTTTACGCATTTGCAGGTCAACTTTGGTTGCACAGGGGGGCAGCACCGTAGTGTCTATGCAGCGGACTTCCTGGCGGATCATATTCAGGAGAAGTATGGTATTCGGGTACAGCTAAAGCATGTGGAGCAGGAGAAGAAGGGATGGGTGAATTAGGGGAGGGGATGGTTGAGGGGTTTGGGAGTTGAGGGGTTGAGGGGGTTTGGAGGACGGGGGATGGAGGTGTGGAGGACGGGGGAGGCTCAAT